>NZ_JAGXEX010000026.1:0-614 GCF_019798045.1 Bulleidia sp. zg-1013 | reverse complement strand
TATATCAGATATTACATATTATTACAAATGAAAATCCCTGAATTTGACATGAAAACAGCAAAAAAGCTAGTATTTACTAGCTTTTTAAGAAAATATTAAATTCAAAACTGTCAAATTCCCGAATATAATTGCTAAAATGATAAAAATTACTATTAGTTTCCAATCCATATTTCAATCCTTTCTTTCTCATTATAGGGTTTCCATACTTCCTTGTCATACTTTTTTGAAGTATTCTTATACAGAGGGAGTATTTTATGAGTCCATTCATCGTTCCAATTCTCTTAATCATCGTTATATCAGCTTACTTTATGTTATCGAAATGGAAACACAAAAAAGCGGTTCGGAATAAACAAGAAGATTATCACATTGAACTAAGTGATGATATTCAAAAAGAATATTTTGATGAATACGAAAGAGAAGAAAAAGGCTTGTGATGTGTACCGACCCCCAAAAGTTAGACCAAAATCTAACGATTAGGAGGTCGGTATTTTTATGGCAAAACATAGTTTTGAATTCAAGAAGAAAGTTGTTTTAGAATATTTGGATGGCAAAGGTGGAACGCCATATCTTTCTAAAAAATATGGACTTGGTTCTGACTCACAGCTACGCAAATG
>NZ_JAGXEX010000025.1:0-644 GCF_019798045.1 Bulleidia sp. zg-1013 | reverse complement strand
TAAACAATAATTTAGAGCAACAAGTGCAGACATTATTCAGAAATCAGTTCTTGACCCAAGAGTTCTTACCTGATGGCTGGACAAGAGCCACATTGGGCGAGGTATCACTAATGGGAGCAGGAGGTGACAAGCCAAAAACTGTTTCTGCTACTCAAACTGAGAACTGCCCATATCCCATTTATTCAAACGGAATCAGCGATGAGGGGCTTTATGGTTTCACCAATGAATACAAAATCAAAGATGAAAGTATTACAGTTTCTGCAAGAGGTACTATTGGCTTTGTTTGTTTACGGCATATACCATATACGCCGATAGTTCGACTCGTTACCCTTATCCCGAAAACGGATGTGCTGTCTGCGAAATATCTTTATCTTTGGTTAAGGAATACGCATATCCATGGGACTGGCACTACACAACAACAGCTAACTGTTCCTGATTTTCGTAAAACTGAGATCATTCTGCCAACAAAAGAGGAAATGACTTCATTTACAGATACTATCACCCCGTTTTTTGAAGCAATATGGGAAAATCAGGCTCAAAACTTGAAGTTCTCTAATACGAGAGATGCTTTGCTTCCAAAACTTATGTCTGGTGAGCTTGATGTTTCCAACATCAACTTTTAAGCCATTAAATTATTGTTTATC
>NZ_JAGXEX010000024.1:0-1060 GCF_019798045.1 Bulleidia sp. zg-1013 | reverse complement strand
TTCTTTTCATAGCCTGCAATGATGGTTTTATCCACCACTTTTCCATAGAGGGTGGATTTTTCACCATTTGTTCCTGTTCCCATTTTTGTATTTGAAATGGTTACATCATCTGTACGAAGTGTTGTGGTTAAGTCTTTGACTTCATTGTTTTTGATGTAGTCTCCTGAGAAGGTTAAAACAAACTTTCCTTTGTTATAGACGTAAGTACCAATTTCGTCGCCTGTGCCATATCTTATAGGCTTAGCTGTAGAGGTGGCATTTTTAAATTCATCCCCCAAGTCAGCTTCAATTTCTTTTGTGTCACCCTCTTTAATAGCTTCTTTTGCGGAGAGGTTGACTGCCAGTTTTAAAGATAGTTTAGAAACTTTTTGGTCTTTTCCGACAGGTTGTGTAAATTTTTTAGGGTCATTTAGATAATCGTTGTATCCAGGTTTTCCCTCTTTCTTATAGTCAATTTCTTTCCCATCGTGTGTACTGTCAAGAATGGTTAAGTCGTATGGGCCTACCTCAATCGGGTTTTGTTTCGCTTGTGCAAAAACAGTAGGGGCTAAAGATGTTAAAACCATAAGCGTTGTCAGCATTATGGAAAAGAATTTTTGAAATCTTTGTTTCAACTTTGTTTGCATATTTTCCTCCTTGTATCATCTATTTATTAACAACTATGGACTGTTTAAACAGTCTAGTTAAAATGCCCTAAGCTTAGGCTACAGGGTAGACAATCGATTTGTAACTTGATTTTTTCAAGCGGCGGTTTTTTGATCCGTTTTATTCTGAAATCTATCTGTCTTTTCACTTGGTTCACCTCCTGTTTTTTTCTATTTGTTTTAAGTACCGTGGTTTTTGGTTTGATTAAGGTCTTTTCAAACTTGAAACACCACCTTTTTCAATGTTTTATCCAGTATTTCTAGTATGGAATGGGTTGGATTTTAATTCAGACTTTTTAGTCCACTTATGCTATACTCGTATCAAAGTATATTTAGGCTTTAAAATGGGATTTTTATGATTAGGTTTTTATTAAATTTAGGTGGATTTTAAAGTCTACTTTTCGTTCCGGTTTTGT
>NZ_JAGXEX010000023.1:0-1509 GCF_019798045.1 Bulleidia sp. zg-1013 | reverse complement strand
AAAATGGCTGCTTTAATCGTTTTAACTTTATCCGTTACTTTATTAGCGTTCGATAAATGACCATATTGCGGATTATTTGGTAAATAATGAACCTCTAACTTCTGATACTCTGAAGATATTGTTTCCCAAATCAATGCTTGTGTGGCGATATAATGAATTGGATCTTTTCTTCCTGAATAACCATAGCCAAAGTAAGAGATCTCAGAAATTTTCTGTTTGGTCGATGCGGATAAGGCTTCATAGTCTTTTAAACTGGAAGTGTTATACACATCAGCACCCAGCTTAATCATTTTCTTTGGCTCTACACAATAAGCGGGTATCCCATTATAGAAATGAAGTCGTTGAGGTACCAGCTTCATTCCATTAGCCAATCCTCCATTTTTAGAATGAAACCAATAACCTGAATAGCCGCCATCTGATACCGTAGCGGCTTGTACGGTGGTCTTGACGGTCCACATGGTTGTAATCATCATCATGGTCGCAAAAATTAAACTGAATAGTTTTTTAAATTTATTTTTCATATTTTTCTCCTTTTTCATCAAAAAAGACGGAAGCTTTCCGTCTTATATATTCTTTATTGTTTATCTCTTTTTCTCTTTTTCCTATGGTGGTACTTTCCATAAGATTCCTTTATCTCTCATAGACTCTCCTTTCTTGGGGGCATTTCACTCCCAGACCTTTCAAATATAAAAAAGACGGAAAAGTCCGCCTTCAAGAAGTAAAAATTCTTTCACTATTTTAGTTGTAAAAAAAGGAACTAGCAACTAATCTTCTCCAACTCTAAATGAGCCATCATTTGTGTATAATACCCAACAACCATCAAAATCTGAATCACCCATTCTAAAACTGGATACATTGCCACTTTGATCTACCCATTCTGAATATTTCGCATAAACTTGATCTGCTGTTAAGCACATTCTTTTATTACAGCTGCCATCACACCCTAATTTATATTTACAAGCCTTTGGTTTTGTTGTGCTATTGGATGGCTTGGTTGCACTAGTGGAGCTTCCTTTAGCACTACTCGTCTTTCCCTTTGAGGAAGTCTTCTTACTGGAAGTTGAATTAGAAGTAGCTGTCTTGGCAGTAGTAGCCTTCTTACTGGAAGTTGAATTAGAAGTAGACTTCTTCGTTTGAACACTTGATTTAGAACTTTTTGCTTTAGTGCTTATGCTATTGTTCTTCTTAGTTGAATTAGTTGAAGTGGATACTTTAGAGACTTCCTCTTTTTTCGTGGAAACTTCCTTTTGAGCCGGAACTGTTTCCTTAGCTTCCACTTTCTTTTCTTCTTGTTTCACTTCTTCCTTTTTCGTTATTTCCGGTTGTGGTTTTGAATTTGAAGTGGTGATGGTCTCCTTTTGTCCATCATTCTTTTCCGCAACAGTTGCACTTTGTTTCGGACCGCAACCATTCAGTAACATGACCGCCACTAAAGCACTCATTCCTAACGCATTTATCTTTTTCATATTAACCTCTCCTCTATCTTATCTCTTTCTTTTTATTTTTACT
>NZ_JAGXEX010000022.1:0-1645 GCF_019798045.1 Bulleidia sp. zg-1013 | reverse complement strand
TAAATTATTGTTTAGCATACAAAATACCAATAACTCTCGTGGGTGGCGAGAGTTAATATCAGGGGACTTCCACTCCATAGTCGTTCTCTAAGAATAAATAAAGGAGGATTGACTGTGAAACAAGATTTAATCAAAGATGTTGTTCAAGGAATGTTACCATACTTGAACAATGCACAAAACGAAAAGCTACAAGAGGTTTTGCAATATACCCTTGTAAACTATGATGTAAAGGAAAAACAACAAGAGAAAACTTTGGAACATAACTTTGTAGAACTGTTCTTATCGGCAAAGAGAATAGAGGGCTGCTCCGAGAAATCTCTTAAATATTACAAAGCTACTATTGAAGCTATGCTTGATAAACTCAAAAAAGATGTCAAACACATAGTTACAGATGATATAAGAGGATACCTGACAGAATATCAGGAAAATAAAAAGTCAAGTAAAGTTACAATAGATAATATTCGCCGTATTCTTTCGAGTTTCTTCTCTTGGTTGGAGGATGAGGACTATATACTGAAAAGCCCAGTGCGACGTATACACAAAGTTAAAACTGGTACAAACATAAAGGAGACCTACTCTGATGAAGCGTTAGAACTTATGCGTGATAACTGCACTGAACTACGAGATTTGGCAATGATTGATATGCTTGCATCAACAGGTATGCGTGTTGGTGAGATGGTGTTGCTTAACCGAAATGATATTGATTTCAATGAGAGAGAATGTATTGTTTTCGGTAAGGGCAGTAAAGAAAGAGTTGTTTATTTTGATGCAAGAACGAAGATTCACTTGCAGAATTATATTAGCAGTAGAATAGATAATAATCCTGCTCTGTTTGTATCATTGAAAGCGCCTAATGAAAGGTTGAAAATCGGTGGGGTTGAAGTGAGATTAAGAGAATACGGAAAGAAATTAGGTTTGCAAAAGGTACATCCACACAAATTTAGGCGGACTCTTGCAACTATGGCGATAGATAAAGGAATGCCTATTGAGCAATTGCAACAGCTTTTAGGGCATAGAAAAATAGACACGACCTTGCAATATGCAATGGTTAAACAGAGCAATGTTAAGATTGCTCATAGGAAATATATAGGATAGAGAGGAAACTGATATGTCTGTATGGATTGAATGCAAAATATCTGATATTGGAACGGTTGTCGGTGGTGCAACTCCTTCGACGAAAAAACTTGAGAATTATGAAAACGGAACTATTGCTTGGATAACACCTAAAGATTTATCTACATTCAGTGGTCGATACATTCAGAGTGGCGAAAGAAATATTACTGAAATAGGGTTGAAAAGCTGTTCTACACAGTTGCTACCAAAGAATACGGTGTTGTTTTCTTCAAGAGCGCCGATAGGATATGTGGCTATTGCTGCAAATGATGTATGTACTAATCAAGGATTTAAGAGTGTTATTCCGAATGAAAACACCGACCCAATTTTTTTGTATTATTTGCTCAAATATAATAAGAATAAAATCGAAGGTATGGGGAGTGGAACAACATTTAAAGAAGTATCAAGAAATACGATGGAGAATATTGCTGTTTATATTCCGAAAGATAAGAAAGTGCAAGAGAGGATAGCTTCTGTGCTTGACTCTATTGATAATAAAATTGAAGAAAATGATAGAATAAACAATAATTTA
>NZ_JAGXEX010000021.1:0-1813 GCF_019798045.1 Bulleidia sp. zg-1013 | reverse complement strand
CTATGTTTATCACTAAATCGAAATCTAAAAACTCGACCTTTTATTATCTTGCCTATTCTAAAAGAACCGGTAAAAAAGTTTCTACCCATATCTTTGAAGCCCTTGGAAGTGCTGATGATATTCGTAAAAAGGTGGGTGACCCTAATCTTGATGTTGATACTTGGACTAAAGCATATGCTAAGCAAAAAACTTTAGAGATGAAAGAAGATAAGGAAAGAATTACTGTTTCTTTTGCGCCTGCTAATCGAATTAATCATAAAACAATTCGTCATGTGCATATTGGTTATTTCTTTATCCAAAAAATATTAAAGGACTGTGGTTTAACTAAGATTAGTGATAAAATCAAAAAAGAAGGACAATTCAAATTTGATTTAAACCAAATTATGCGTTATCTTGTTGCGAGTAGGATTTTAGCACCTGGTTCTAAACTATCCACTTTTGAGTTTTCAAAGCATTTCTTTGAAGCCCCAAATTTCGCTTTACACGATGTATATCGTACTTTAGAAAAAATGTATGAATACAAAGATTTTATTCAAGAAAGTTTATACCAAACAACCCACAATAACTTTAAACGCAATTCATCTATCTTATATTATGATTGTACTAACTACTTTTTTGAAATTGAAGAAGAAAAAGGAATTAGACAATATGGATTATCTAAAGAACATCGACCTAATCCGATTGTGCAAATGGGCTTATTTTTAGATCAGTATGGTTTACCCCTTGCTTTTGATATCTTTCAAGGCAATAAAAACGAACAAGCTTCTCTAAAACCTATTGAACAAAAAATTATTAAAGACTATGGATTAGATAAAGTGATTATCTGTTGTGATGCCGGTTTAAATAGTTGTACTAATAAGAAATTCAATGATATCACTAATCGTGGTTTTATTATGACTTATTCACTTAAAAAGGCAAAACAAGTAATTAAAGATTGGGTATTTGAAGATAGTGGTTGGAAAAGAGATGGTGATGGTAAAGTTTTTCGATTATCAGAAATAAAAGAATTAGAAAATGACTATCATATCTATTATAAAGAAAGATGGATTAAGGAAAATGGTGTTGAAGAAAGAATCATTGTAAGTTATTCGCCGGAATACGCCGGTTATCAAGAACATCTTAGATCCAAACAAATAATCAGAGCAGAAGCAGTCATTTCAAGTAATAAGAAATTAAGAAATCATCAAAAAGCAACAGATTTTAAACGATTAATAGCCATTGACTATACCAATGAAGATGGAGTATCCGCAAAAGAACAACATCTATCCTTAAATAGTGAAAAAATAGCTGAAGAAAGCAAATGGGATGGTTTATACTGTATTAGCACTAATTTAGAAGATAATATCAAGATTATCTTACAAGTACATCGTCAAAGATGGAAGATTGAAGAAAGTTTTAGAATATTAAAAAGTGAATTTAAAGCACGACCGGTATATCTTAGCAGAGAAAGTAGAATATACTCACACTTTTTAACTTGCTTTATGGCATTGTTAGTTGAAAGGATTATTGAAAAAAACTTAGTTCAATACACCACAAAAGAAATTATAACAACCTTAAGAAGTATGCAATTATGTGAGATAGGCAATAAACAATACATTCCTGCTTATACTAGAACAGTAATAACTGATAAATTACACGATGTTTTTAAGTTTAATACTGACTATGAGATTATGAGTTTTAAAAGCTTAAATGAAATTAATAAGAAGACCAAAAGTTAAAATATTATTACATTTTGAATAAAGAAAAAAGATGAAAAAAAGGCTTAAATAGAGCGTTTTTTCATCTTTATCTTTTTAAAACTGTCAAATTTAGG
>NZ_JAGXEX010000001.1:0-370940 GCF_019798045.1 Bulleidia sp. zg-1013 | reverse complement strand
TTACGAATATCATCAGCACTTCCAAGGGCTTCAAAGATATGGGTAGAAACTTTTTTACCGGTTCTTTTAGAATAGGCAAGATAATAAAAGGTCGAGTTTTTAGATTTCGATTTAGTGATAAACATAGATACACCTCCACTAATATTATATCAGATATTACATATTATTACAAATGAAAATCCCTGAATTTGACATGAAAACAGCAAAAAAGCTAGTATTTACTAGCTTTTTAAGAAAATATTAAATTCAAAACTGTCAAATTCCCGAATATAGCCTTTTTATTAGAATATACAAAAATGAAATAACTTTTTTTCCTACTTTATTTTTTTAATGATAGATAATGATAAGTAGAAATGATACCGATTACATTTCTGATTAAATCAGCAAGGAGGAAAAAATGAAAGGTATTAGAGTTAGGAGCGAAATTGCTCCATTAAAAACAGTGCTTTTGCACCGGCCAGGAGAGGAATTATTAAATCTTACTCCTGATACATTGGGCGAGTTGTTGTTCGATGATATTCCTGATTTAAAGGAAGCTCAAGTAGAACATGATCGCTTTGCGAACATCTTAAGAGATAACGGCGTAGAGGTTGTTTATCTTGAAGATTTGATGGCAGAAACATTAGATGCACATCCGGAAATCAAAGAACAATTCTTGGAGCAATTTATCGAAGAAGCAGGTATTCATACACCTGCATACCACAAGATTTTAAAAGATTTCTATGGTAAGTTTACAAATAATAAAGACTTAGTATTGAAGACAATGTCTGGTGTTCGTTTTGATGAATTAGGTGACATTAAGACTAATTACTTAGTAGACCGTATTTCTTCGGATTCTTACTTATTAGTCAATCCAATGCCTAACCTTTACTTTACACGTGATCCATTCGCTTCTGTAGGTAATGGTGCTGTTATTAACAGAATGTACTCTGTTACACGTAACCGTGAAACAATTTATGCGGACTATATCTTCCGTTTCCATCCAGAATATGCTGGAAATGTTCCCGACTTATATGGTCGTAAGAACCCATTCCACATTGAAGGTGGTGACGTCTTAAATGTTAATGAAAAATTATTATTCATTGGTATGTCTCAAAGAACCCAACCAGATGCTATTCAACAATTAGCAATGAAGATGTTCTACGAAAATGAAGGCAACACAATTGAAACAATTTTGGCTTTCAACATTCCAGTAAGTCGTGCATTCATGCACTTAGACACTGTGTTTACACAAATCGACAAGGATGCCTTTACAATTCACCCAGGTATCATGGGAACATTACAAGTGTTTGCTATTACAGCTGACCGTGAAAATCACGATGTTCATATTGAAGAACATACTGGTAAGTTAGAAGAAATCTTAGCTAAGTTCATGGGCTTAGAAAAGGTTCGTTTATTCCCTTGTGGCGGTGGCGATTTATTAGCTGCTGAACGTGAACAATGGAATGACGGTTCCAACACATTAACAATCGCTCCGGGTAAGATTGTTGTTTATAAGAGAAACTACGTAACAAACGAATACTTGAAGAAAAATGGATTCGATGTGTTAGAATTAGAAGCATCGAACTTGTGTGTAGGCCGTGGTGGACCAAGATGTATGTCCATGCCATTAGTTCGTGAAGACTAATTAAGTCAAAAATAAAGAAAGAGGGATTTTAAAGATTTATGGGAATTAACGTAAGAGGAAGAAGCTTTCTAACACTTTTGGATTACACTCCGGAAGAAATTAACTATTTATTGAACTTGTCTGCTGAATTCAAGAGAATGAAAGCAAATGGCGTTGAACACAAGCTCTTAAGTGACAAGCAAATTGTTCTATTATTCGAAAAGACATCGACAAGAACTCGTTGTGCCTTTGAAGTAGGTGCTCGTGACTTAGGTATGGGTGTAACCTTCTTAGATTCCGGTTCTTCGCAAATGGGTAAGAAAGAATCTTTAGAAGATACCGCTAAGGTTTTAGGTCGTATGTTTGATGGTATTGAATACCGTGGATTTAAGCAAGAAGTAGTTGAAGATTTAGCTAAGTATGCTGGTGTTCCTGTATGGAATGGTTTAACAGACCTTTATCACCCAACCCAAATGTTAGCTGATATCTTAACAGTAAAAGAAGAATTTGGTGATGTTCGGGGTCGTAAGTTAACATTCTTTGGTGATGCTCGTAACAACGTAGCGAACTCTTTAATGATTGTTTGTGCCAAGTTGGGTATGAAGTTCTGTGCTTGTGGACCTAAGGAATTAATGCCTAGTGATGAATTGATTGCTAAGTGCCAAGAAATTGCTAAAGAAACAGGTGCTGAATTACAATTCACACAAGATGTTAAAGAAGGTGCTAAAGACGCTGATGTGCTTTATACAGATATCTGGGTATCCATGGGTGAACCGGCTGAACTTTGGGCTAAGAGAATTGAATTATTACTTCCTTACCAAGTGAATAAAGATGTTATGGAAGTGGCTAAGAAAACTTCTATCTTCTTACATTGCTTACCTTCTTTCCATGATAGAAACACAACGGTTGGTGAAGATATTTACCAAAAGTTTGGCTTAGAAGCTATGGAAGTAACAGATGACGTATTCTTAGGTACACAAGCTCGTCAATTTGATGAAGCGGAAAATAGAATGCATACAATTAAAGCAGTTATGTATGCTACATTGAAGTAATATGGGTGGCAAAAAGATTGTTATTGCCTTGGGCGGAAACGCCCTCGGCAACACCCCTGAAGAACAATTAGGGCTTGTGAAGAATACGGCTAAATCCATTGTTGATTTAGTTGCAGATGGTTATCAAGTCATTGTTGCGCATGGTAATGGACCTCAAGTTGGGGTTATTAACTTAGCGATGGAATATTCCGCAAACAATGGTGCTGGTACACCTAGTATGCCATTCCCTGAATGTGGTGCTATGTCACAAGGATACATTGGTTATCACTTACAACAAGCCATTGAAGGTGAACTGGAAAGCCGCAAGATGGTTCAAAAGGTAGCGACTGTCGTTACCCAAGTTGAAGTGGATAAGAATGATTCCGGATTTAAGAATCCGACAAAGCCAATCGGTAGTTTCTATTCAAAGGAAGAAGCTGATAAGATTGTGGCTGAAAAGGGTTATACATTTGTAGAAGATGCTGGACGTGGCTACCGTCGCGTTGTTCCTTCACCAATTCCGGTTAAAATCGTTGAATTGGATGTCATTAAATCTTTAGTGGAACAAGGTCATATCGTTATTGCTTGTGGTGGTGGCGGTATTCCTGTTATCAAGAAGGAAGTTGGTTACGAAGGTGTTGCGGCAGTTATTGATAAGGACCGTTCCAGTGCCAAATTAGCTTTAGATTTAGGGGCTGATTCTTTAGTTATCTTGACAGCTGTTGAAAAGGTATGCATTAACTTTAATAAACCAAATCAAGAAGCTTTATCTGAATTGACTTTAGAAGAAGCTGAAAAGCATATCGCAGATGGTCAATTTGCTAAGGGTTCTATGCTGCCAAAGGTTGAAGCTTGCATGGGTTATGTAAAGGACAATGTTTTTGGTGGAACAGCCTTAATCACTTCCCTAGAAAAAGCGAAAGAAGCTTTACGTGGTGAAACGGGAACAATTATCAAAAAATAAATTATCATAAGTTTAAAATATTTTTATAGGAGAAAAAATTATGAGTACAAAGAAAAAACGTTCATTAGGTACGTTTAGTATTTTGTTAATCGTATTATTATTCGTGTATGCGATTTCTTGGATTTTTAACGGAAAACCTTATGTAGGTCAAGGTGAAGCTGGTAAAACTGTTGAAATGGTGGTTCAACACGCTACAGTTGGTCAATTAGTAAAAGCACCAATTGAAGGTTTCTTAGATGCTGGTGAAGTCATCGGTTTCGTATTCTGCTTAGGTGGATTCTTAGCTTTAGTTACAGCAACCGGCGCTTTGGAAACAGGTATTCGTGCTTTAGTTCGTAAGTTACATGGTAAGGAAAATGTCATGATTGCTATCTTAATGGCTGTGTTTGCATTAGGTGGTACAACTTATGGTATGTGTGAAGAAACGGTTGGTTTCTACGTATTATTAGCTTCGACAATGTTAGCTGCCGGAATGGATCCAATGGTCGGTGTTGCGACAGTCTTATTAGGTGCAGGTGTTGGTTGCTTAGGTTCAACTGTCAACCCATTCGCTGTTACAGTAGCGGTTGACGCTGCTAAAGCGGCTGGTGCTGAAGCGGATATGTCCAAGATTATCATGATTGGTCTAGTTCTTGTTATCGTTACTTACTTAATCGCTACATTTACAGTTATCAAGTATGCTAATAAAGTTAAAGCAGATAAAGGTAAATCTATTTTCACCGGTGAAGAATTAGCAGAATTTGAAGCTAAGTACAACGCCGGTAAAGAAACTAGTGATGAAAGATTAACAGGTCGTCAAAAGGCTGTTTTATGGGTATTTGCTCTTACATTCGTTGTTATGATTTTCGGTTTTATCCCTTGGGGTGACTTAAATGATTCTGTTTACAAAGCAATGGAATGGTCAAAGTTCTTAACAGGTGAGCAATTAGGTGCCTGGTATTTCAAGGATGCCGCTGTTTGGTTTACATTAATGGGCTTCATTATTGGTTTCATCGGTATTGAAGATCGTAGTAAATTATCTTCTATCTTCTTATCAGGTGTAGGTGATATGATTTCCGTTAACTTGGTTATTGCACTAGCTCGTGCTTCTTCTGTTATCATGAGCAAGACAGGTGTTGGTCCTTACTTAGTACAAGCTTCTGTTAAAGCTATGCAAGCAGCTAAGGTTAGTGGTGGTATCTTTGGTTCGTTAGATTATCTATTACACTTAGGATTATCATTCTTAGTTCCATCCAGCTCTGGTATGGCGGGTATTTCTTCACCAATCGTACCTCCAATTGCGAAAGCAATGGGCTTCTCCGTTGAAGCGACTATCATGGCTGAAGTTGCAGCGAATGGTGTTATTAACTTAATTACTCCTACTTCTGGAGCAATTATGGGTGGTTTGGCATTAGCTAGTGTTCCATACGCTACTTGGGTTAAGTGGTCTTGGAAGACAGTTGTCGTAATTGCAGTTGTCAGTGGTGTTGTTATTACTGCCGCAATGTTGCTCTTATAAGCCCCCTTTCGAGAAGGATTTCATAGGAAATCCTTCTTTTTTTATGCTACAATAACGGTGATGAAATCAACAACTGGAATGGCTGTTTTGCAGGATGAAAGCCAAATTCGAAATCCTGTTTTACCATTAGCTGAATTTTTTACAGACTTTATTGAAAAGCCAACTAGGGCAATTATGCACCAAAGAGCTAGATTTTTATTGATTGAAAAAGGAGAAGGGACTATTCTTGTGGATGGTCAAGGTTTTCCACTCAAGGCACCATGCTTAATTGCTATATCGCCCTACAGTATCACGGATATTGTTGAAGTGAATGAACCGTTATCCATGGAAATCATATCTTATGATTACCGGCGACTATCGCAAACAATTAAAGGATTGAGCGGTTCAAATCAAGATAAAGCCGATTTATTAACTCATATTCATCAAAACCCGGTGGTTATATTAAATGATATTGAATTATCCGCTATTCAATCCGTTTATGGAATTTTACGTGTCGAATTAACATCAAGTTATGAGGTATTAAGCAATCAAGAAAAACCATTGCGTCAAATTTATATTTTGAATAAATTAATTGAATTGGTTGTTTTATATCGGCGGTATAGCTCTGATGTAGGAAATACAAGACAAAATCGAAATGTGAAAGATACACAACATATTCTAAGTTATATGTATGCCCATTCCTTTGATAAATTAACCTTGGAGAAGCTTTCAACAATTTTCTATTTATCAGAGAGTAAGATTATTAAAACGATTCATGATTTAACGGGTTTAACTTTTGGGGAATTGATTGAGCGTATTCAAATGGATAAGTTAAAATCAATTTTGTTGTATACGGATATGAACTTGGATGAGATTGCTCATTTGATGGGCTATGTGGATGCTTCTCATGTTTCTAAGCATTTTGTTCAAACGATGGGAATCAATCCAATTGCCTTTCGTAAACAATACCAAAGCCTGTCTAAAGGAGAGTCGCAATCCAATCAGGAATTAGCTTTTCAAGTGGCAGAGTATATTTATAATCACTATAATGATCCTAGCCTAACGATTAGTCGCATGGCTTCTAAATTTGGGGTTTCCGAAAAGCAACTGAATACTGCAATGACTTTCTTTGTTGAAAATAAGTTAGACCAATTATTGCATAAAGTTCGCATTCACAAGGCTTGTGAACTCATCTTAATGGATGAAGAAACTATCCTTGATGTCGCTTTAGATGTTGGTTATTCCAATGTAAAAACCTTTAACATTCACTTCAATGAAATCATTGGTATGTCACCATCGGTTTATCGAAAGACTATTTGTTTACAGCTAAGAGATGGAAAAGAACTTAAATCACAGAACTGAACAGAAAAAGAGCTTGTAGAATGAGGTGACCTCCAATCGTTAGAATTTTGGTCTAACTTTTTTTGGTCGGTACAGAATGCAGGCTTCTTATTTTTGTAAATATTGAAGTAAACGATTAGCTAAAGGGATTAAGCGATTGCTTTGGTTTTTATGATTAAGAGATAAACATATTCCATAATCTTTTGTATAAGCTAATAGGTAAATATGTGTCGTTTTATCTGGCAATTCCGCTGTTCCTGTTTTCGCATAAACCTCTCCTTTTAAACCATATAACTTAGCTGTACTTCTTAGGTAAGGATTTAACTTTTCAATCACGGCACTTTCCGTTACTTTTGATAAATCTTTTTCTTGATGTTTGTAGAGAATATTTTGATCACTTTGAATACTTTCAACAATATACGCTTCTTTCATAATCCCCTTATTCGCTAAGCTTTGAGCAATTAGGGCTAAATGAACAGGAGTGATTTGTGTTTTCCCTTGACCATAAGCTGTAGCAGCTAACTCATTAGCTCCTTGAACATCCAATTTAGAATGAAGTGTACTTAAATAGGGAATTGGAATATCTTGACCGATTAGAAATTTTTTGGCTGTTTTTTCTAAAGCAGTAGGACCTAATTCTTCCCCAAGATGAGCAAAATAAGTATTGATGGAATGATTTAAAGCCTTTTCCAAACCGACATTTCCATAAGCCTTATTCTCAAAATTGATAATCTTTGCGCCCCTATCCTTAGAAAGATAAGAGCCGGTATCTTTAAAATTTAGATTAGGAATGTTTTCTTGTTCCAAAGCGGAAATAGAGGTAATAATTTTAAAAGTAGAACCAGGTGGATCTTTTTCAAAAAGCCCTCTGGTAAATTGAGAATTTTCAGCTGTTTGTTTGGTTAAAGTAGATAAATCATTGATATTAAAATCAAAGGTAGAATGAGAAGCTAGGGCTCGAATCGCTCCTGTTTTAGCATCTAATACGGTAATACTTCCTTCTTGATTATGTAATAATTTATAAGCTAGGTTTTGAAGATTAGAATCAATGGTTAAGAAAGTAGAAGCACCTACTTTTTGTTTGTTTAAATGCAGGTAACTATAATCGACTAAATTGCCTCTTAAACCCATTTTGTATTCATGGTTGTTATCACTAGCATAATAGCCCAATAACCAAGCCATACTATAAGCTTCTGATGAATTAGCTTTTCCATGCTCCATAAGAAGATGCCCATTGGTATCGTAATAATTGCCTTCTTGTGCAGATTCGGGGAGGGATTGAAAACTATACATTCTTTTTTCTCGTATCTTTTGAGCGTTGTGACTTGGCAGATACAAGAAGGAATAAGAAAAGTGAATAATTAAGATAACAAGCGCCAAAAGAAGTATAATCATCGTAATGCCAATTCTTTTATTCGCTTTCGAGTTCATCATTTTCTACCTCACTTTCTTCTTCCATATCTTCCACACCATATAAAGAATGTAGTAATAAAACACCCATTAAAGAAAAGACAATCATTTGGTAAGTACCGCCTCTTGATAAGAAAGGAATCGGTAATCCAGCCAAGGGAATAATATTACAAGACCCTAAAATCGTTAGGAATGCTTGCAAGAATACTAACATCGTTAATCCATAAGAAAAGATGGATTTTTGAATGGATATCGACAATAAGCGCTGAGATATGCGCAATCCTCGACGAAGAATAAAACCAAATAATAAAAGAACAAGCAAGCCAACACTATACCCAAAGCAATTCACTAAACCCACAAAAGCCATATCGCTTTCAACGACTGGAATTTGATTAAAACCAATGGTATTGCCAAACCAGCCAGCCATAAGTAATGCTTTTTGACCTTGGAACAATTGATAACCAGCCCCATAAGGATCACTTTGCAAGTTTGTCGCAATTGAGAAACGAGAATGAATTTTCTTAGCAATTGGCCAAAGTATTTTCGTGATGGAATTTAGTTGACCTTGTGTAGTTATTGGTTTTAGAACTTGATATAAACCTAAGAAAAGAAGAATGGATAAAGCTAAAATTCCTACTAAAGTAAATAAATATTTTCGCTTGTAAGAATCATGTGGTAAATAAATAAACAAGCAAGCTAAATGTAAGAAAACCAAAATATAGAAAGAACCTAGTTCATGAATCATCATAGAGCCAATTAAATTCATACCTAGATAGGTGCTTGAAATAATTAAGATAACTTTGTTGGAACGATTCCATTTTTCAACCAATAAAGAGCTATAAAAGAAAAGTGAAAGGATTTTAATACCATCGGTTAACTGAAGCGTTAGAACACCTACTTTTAACCAAGCCGTTGTTCCATAACCATTTGGATCAAAACCTTTAAATCGAAGTATTACATAGAAGGTCATTGAGAATAAGAAAAAAAGATAAGGGGAATATTTCCAATAGCTAATCTTATAAATGTACTTATATAGTAAGGTAAAGAAAACACCAACCACAATCCCAAGCCAAAATTTCCAAAGCGAGTAATGACCGACAATTGGATATACTTTATCTGCATACATCTGAAAGGCTAGCCCAATGGTAGATAGAACACAAATGGCTAAAAAGAGTTTTAAATCACCTAAGCGATTATAAATAAATGTTCCTAGAAATAAAGTGATGAGAAAGATAGGAAGTAATTGCCAAAAGAATTGTAAGGCAACCCCACTATCTTTAAACCAAAGAAGAATAGCCATCGCAATCTCTAGTAACATGGCCAAAATAATATAACGATAGGAATTTTCTTTCATATATGTACTATAGCACGAAATCCATTCTATGTTTTTTAATGATTGGTCAAGAATGAAAATAGGAGAAATCATTTCTCCTATTTATGTTGCGATTGATTTGTGTCAATGACTTGGGTTAAAGTCACATCGATTTCTTTTTGTTCACCATTGCGCTCAATGGTAAGCTTGATTTTTTCACCAACTTTTTTATTTTTCATGATTTTTGCTAAGTCGGAATATTTACTAAGTTGAACTCCGTCTGCTTTCACCAAACGGTCACCTCTTTGAATACCTGCTTTTTCAGCACCTGAACCATTTATGACTTGACTAACATAGATACTAGGAGCACCATTGTTTTCACTTGTGCTTAGGTCTTGAAGATAAACACCAATCGTTGCTCGGGTGGTAATTTTACCATTCTTAATCAATTCATTGGCGACTTCCATAGCTTTATTGATAGGGATAGCGAAACCTAAGCCCTCAATCGTTGCACCAGAGCTAGTTGTTCCCGAATCTTTTGCATTTACGATACCAATTAAATTGCCATTACCATCAAATAAGCCGCCACCAGAGTTACCGGAGTTAATCGATGCGTTTGTCTGGATTAAATCCATGGCTTCATTATTGATGACCATCTCACGTGAAGTGGCAGAAATAATACCATCGGTAACTGTACCACCAAGAGTTCCAAGGGGATTACCAATGACAATAGCGGTATCACCAATACTAATTTTAGAGGAATCACCCAAAGTGGCTGGAGTTAAGTTTTTTGCGTCAACTTTTAAAACCGCAATATCACTCTTCGCATCAGCACCAATGACTTTAGCGTTATAATGCTTGCCATCGCTAGTTTTGATACGGATGGAAGTCGCGTTTTTAATCACATGGTAATTGGTTAAAATATAACCATCCTTAGAAATGATAACGCCTGATCCGGCCGAATTGGACGTGTAGTTTCCACCTAAGAAACCATAGGTCTTTCCTTTTGATTGCGTTACAATTTCAACTACGGAAGCGGCGGCTTTCTTACTGGCTTGACTAATCGTCAAGCCTTGACCACTTTGAACTGAAGTTGTTTTGGATGGAGATTCGGAAGCGGATTGGTAGACAATTGCCGATTTTCTTGAACCTTGACTAAACACATAACCGCTCGTTCCACCAACAACAGCGGATAAAACTAGGGTTAAAAATGTTTTATTGATTTTTAAGACGAAACCAGGTTTCTTCTCTGGTTTTGAATGATTTTCAATCGTAGAAACATCTTCTACTTTATTTTCTTCAGAATGAAATTCGGACATATAAGACCTCCTTATTGTTTCTATGTCTATTATACTAGTACCAATTTGTGAAGTTTAAGTGAAATTTGCCTGAGTTTTTAGAAAATTTAATGCTTGTTAAAAGGGCTTATTTTCAATACACTTAATAGTGAGAAAAGAGGGATTTATGTCTAAAAAATCAATTAAAAATCCAAACTTGAAACCAGTTAAAAATCCTGAATTACGCAAGGCAATGGAGGAATTAAAATTAGGTTCCAGCCCAGAAAGACAGCTACAATTCATACAAGCCTTGGAAAAAGCACAATTATTAGCACCAACAAAATTTGAAGTTGCTTTAACAAAGAACCATATTCCAAGCGTAAAGTCAGACCTCATTAATTTTTATTTAATTAACACCAATGATGGTAAGACTTTTTTTCCGGCTTTTACTGATTTAGAAAGAGCCGGTCAGTTTCAATTGACTCAAACCAATGAGCCACTACCAAAAATGGTGGTTCAGACATTAAAGCAATACGATGCTTTATTATCAGATTCAAACACAAAAGCAATTGGCATTATTATCAATCCGGGGGTGGACAACATGGTGGCTCCAGCAGCCTTAATTCATCAATTAATTCACCCTGTTGAGCCAACGGCTAGCTCTGTTCAAATTGTGGAGCCAACTATTTATCCAACTCAATTGGTCAACCAAATGTATGATTGGTCGAACCAAAGAAAAACCATTCAGCGTGTCTGGTTGAAACAAAAATTAGAGAATAATCAAGTTTCCTTTTATTTCATCCTAGATGTTAATGAACAAAAAGAAGATTTATTAAAAGAATTCTGTGTAAAAGCTTTTGAATTTTCCAAGAAGATACCATGTGAGGCTGTATTCTTTAACCAACAATTAAAAGATGAAATCATTCAAGAAAGTGTTCCTTTCTTTGATCGCTCTTTAGGTTTTTAAGCATGAAGAAGATTTTAACAGTGAATGAATTAAAACCGTATTTAGAAGAATATATTTCTTTTGAAATGGTTCGAAATCGCTTATTAGAAAACTTTGATGAGTTTGAATGGCTTTCTTTTGATAATCAAAAAGGAATGGCTGCTTTAAGCCGGAATGGTGAAATTGCTTTGTTAGAAGGAGCAGATAAGAAATCTTTATTGCAAGCACTGGTTGATTATGAAGCTAAAAAAGGTCATGGCAAGCTTATCAAGAGAGCCCTTGATGATGAGAAACAATTCTACATCGACTTTGGTTTTGAAAGTGTTCAAGATGAAGATGAATATGATTTTTTAGAATACCCTTTGGCGAATACCTGGTTGGGTAAACAAGTAACAGTTCAAATTGATCAACCGGCAGGAATGGTACATCCTTATTTGGAAGATACGATTTATCGAGTACCAATGGGCTATATCTATGATGCACAAAGTATGGAAGAGCCAATCGATGCCTATGTGATTGGTAATAAAGAAGACAAAGATACTTTTTTTGGTGTTGTTGTGGCAGTTATTTATCATGAACGTAGTGATGTGGCAACCTTAGTGGTTGGTCGTATTGGTGAAGTCATTCAGA
Organism: Bulleidia sp. zg-1013; assembly: GCF_019798045.1. Taxonomy (NCBI): domain Bacteria; kingdom Bacillati; phylum Bacillota; class Erysipelotrichia; order Erysipelotrichales; family Erysipelotrichaceae; genus Bulleidia; species Bulleidia sp. zg-1013. The sequence continues at coordinate 358,946 of NZ_JAGXEX010000001.1, read as the reverse complement.
AAGAAGAAATTTTAAAAGACATTGCCTTTCGGGAACAATATTTTTCGTCGAGGATTGTATGGAAATCCAAATAAAACATTTTTGGAAACACCTTTTGGTCGAAACCGTCGGTGTTATTATTTTAAGCATTGGTGGGGCAGGTATTATGAAAGCAGGCTTAGGTAACTCAGCTTACGATGCTTTTTCAATGTCAATTAGTCTCTTAAGCCATATTGAAGTAGGAACGATAGCGACTATTATCAATTTGATTTGTGTTCTTATTCAAATGCTTCTGTTGGGAAGAAAATATAAGCCATTGTATTTGTTACAGATATTCGTATCGATTGTGATTGGTGTTGTGGTTAATCTTTTCTATTACCATATCTTTGACCAGATTGTGCCAGATGTTTATGCCTTGAAATTGGTATGGTTTATCTTCTTTGTGCTGGCAGATATTTTTGGGATTTCATTAGTGGTTGCTTCAGGAATGATTAGTTTAGCGATGGAATCCACATGTATGGTTATTGCCAAGAAATATCATCTTCGCTTTTCTTCTGTTCGTTTTGTGGTGGATGTATTCTTTTTTTCTTCGGTTTTTGTGATTTGGTATTTCTTCCACATTCCACTTTCTTTGCGAGAAGGGACTGTTATATTGATGTTCTTGTTTAGTCCTTTGGTGGATTATGGTGTGAAGTATTTAAAGCCAATTTTACATAAATGGATTTATGAGCAAAATACAGCTAATGAATGAAGTGAGCAATTCTTTCCACCAATTTCTTGGAAGTATTCACCACTTCACCATTTAGCTTAATCAAGCCGACGGTGTATAAATTGATGTAGCTAAATTGTGATTCTGCAATTTCTTGCAAAGCGACTAATTTTTGTGGATTGGTAGCACCTTGTTGACGTGAATCAGAATATAAAGCAAGAATAGGGATACCTGCTTGATAGGCAACACCAATTTCCGTTGCGACGCCAACATCAATAATAGCTCCATCTAAAATAGCAATAACCAATTGGCTTTCTAATAAATGCTTTGTATCTGTCATTGCGATTGCTTTTGAGTCGGCATAAGCTTTTTTATCATTGATATCTGCTTGTTCTTGAGGGACGTACATTTCAATATCAGGATATTTTTGACGAATTTGTTGAGCAAGTTGGGCATTATACAACTGTTCCATTTCGGAAAATAAAGGGGACGCAAAATAAATTTTCATAAGTTATTATTCCTTTCCAAATCAAACTAACAAGAATAAGGCTTTCTGTCAAAACTAGAGTACAATAAAAGCAAGGAGCTTTTATGTATCAAATTATAAAAAATGTAATCAGTAATGAAAAAAAAGTAGATATTGCTTTCAAAGATGGTTTTATTAAAGAAATAGGGAAAGATTTAAAAGGGGAAGAAGTGTATGACGGAAAGGAAGCTTTTATCTACCAATCCAAACAAAAACAATTCTTTTCTCTTGCAAAAATAGGTTATCTTCATTCGGGTAAAGTTAGTCAAGAAAAAGGAAGCTTTGATGAAATAAGGCAATGGCTACTAAAAGGTCAAGAATTAGCCTATGAAAAAGGAATTACTTCCGTTATTAGTGATGATTTCTTTGACTTTAAAGAAAATTATGAGCAAGTTTTTAGAATGTTGATGAATTTGGCTTATGAAAGAAAATTAAGTTTGGATGTGTATGAGGATGTTCATATACAAGAGTTGAAAGAGTATGAACGATTTTTAGAAAATGGTCATAGCTTTGGAGAATCCTTAGCTTCCTTTCATATTTCTGCTTTGAAATTAGTGGTGGATGAAAAGAGCGTAAAAGAAGAATTGTTGGAATATTGCAAAGTGTCTAATCGCTACAATATGCCGATTCATATTTATTTAGAAAATCAGGTGGATTTGGCTTTAGAAGTATTAAAAGGAAGCTTGTATGAGAATAACCCTTTAGGAACAAAGGTCATTTCAAACTACGATTTATCTTCTAAACAAAGCCGATCATTTAAAGAATTAAATATCACCATAGAACCATTTCAACAAAAAGAAGTGGAGAAGAATGTTCGGGTTGGAGATGTCGCAGATTGTATGCTTATTAACAAAAAGAAAGAAGTCTTATGTACGATTAAAGCCGGGAAAGTGGTGTACCGAAAATGAAACGTTGCTATGTAGTAGGGGTGGAAAGAAAAGGGAACAATGATCAGGAAATCATTCAAGAATGTGTTTCTTTGTGTGAGGCATGTAATTATGAGGTGGTTCAAACCTTTATTCAAAAATTACAATCACGAGATTCTAAGACGGTGTTCCGTTCAGGAAAAATAATGGAATTAAAAAAACTGATACAAGCTGATGAAATTGTTACCATTGTGTTTTACCATGAAATATCGGTATCCGCTTCTAAGCGTCTTAGTGAAGAATTAGAAGTAGAAGTTTTAGATAGAACCGCTGTTATTTTGGATATTTTTGCCCAAAGAGCACGTAGTAAACAAGCGAAAATTCAAACTGAGTTAGCCCGCTTATCCTATGCCTTACCAAAAGAACTAGCTTCTTTAGAACAAGAAAGTGACCGACAAAGGGGTGGGGGAGTGATTACTCGTGGTTCTGGAGAACAGCGATCAGAAATGATTGTTCGTAAGTATGCGCATCGTAAGCATGTTCTACAAGAAGAATTAAAGCTGGTGGAGAAACAACGCCAACAAGATGAAAAAAGAAGAGCGAAGACACTGTATCCCAGAGTGGCTTTAGTGGGCTATACCAATGCCGGTAAGAGTTCTTTATTAAATGCAATATTGACTTATACCAAACAAAATGGAAAACCCGTTGTTGTGCGTGATCGTGTTTTTGAAACATTGGACACTTCGGTTCGTGTTGTTGAATACAAAGGTTTTGTGTTTTATTTGTACGATACTGTTGGTTTTGTGTCTGACTTACCAAAACCATTGGTAGATGCCTTTTATAGCACCCTAGAATCAGCCAAGCAGGCAGATATATTAATTCATGTGGTGGATGGTAGTGATCCGTTGGCTTTTGTCAAAGAAGAAGCGACGAAATTGTCTTTAAAGAAAATAGGAGCTCATCCCAAGCATCATTTACTAGTTCGTACCAAAAAAGATTTAATGGCACAGCAAGAAGAGGGCTTATGGGTTTCTTCTCATACGCAAGCAGGAATCAAGGAATTATTAGATCAATTAATTCGTCTTTTATATCCGAAGAATGTTCAATTTACTTGTTTATTACCCTATGATAAAATGACCTTATTCGATCAGTTATCGTCCTTAGTTCATTTGCAAATTATCAGTCAAGAAGAGGAAGGATTGGTAATCGATGTTGCGGGGGATGGGGACTATTTAAAACCATTAAGACATTACGAAATAAAAAGAAAGGATGCCGCAAAATGAAAACGGTTTGGGATAAATTAGAAGAAACAGATGTAAAAGCTGTGATGGCCTTTAATGAAGATTATCGTCAGTTTTTAACTAAATCGAAAACAGAAAGAACCTTTGTGACAAACACAGAAGCTTTTGCTTTGGAAAATGGCTTTAAGCCACTTGATTCTTTTCAAGAATTAAAAGCTGGCGATCGGGTTTATGTGATTAATCGTAAAAAGAACATTATGATGCTTGTTATAGGTGAGGAAGCAATGAATAAGGGTGTTAACATTTTAGGAGCCCACATCGATTCACCACGTATGGATTTAAAACAAAAGCCACTATATGAAAAAGATGGTATTGCCTTCTTCGATACGCATTATTATGGTGGGATTAAGAAGTACCAATGGGTGGCCCGTCCACTTGCTTTAGTGGGTGTTGTGGCTAAGAAAGATGGTACAGTAATCGATATTAATATTGGAGATAAACCAGGTGATCCGGTGGTTGGTATATCAGATTTATTGATTCACTTAGCTCAGAAACAACTGCAAAAAACAGGAGCTACCGTCATTGAAGGAGAAAAGTTAGATTTAACTATTGCCAGTCGTCCAAAGAAAGAGGTAGAGGAAGAACCGGTTAAAGCCTTCTTGCTAGACTTACTTCAAGAGCAATATGGCATTGATGAAGAGGATTTCTTAAGTGCTGAAATTGAAGTAGTACCGGCAGGTGAAGCACGTGATTATGGTTTGGATCGTTCGATGATTTTGGGCTATGGTCATGATGATAAGGTTTGTGCTTATACCTCTATTCGTGCCATCAATGAAATCAAAATACCAAAGAGAACTTCAGTTTTAATCTTAACGGATAAGGAAGAAATTGGCTCAGTTGGGGCAACGGGTGCTCATTCAGATTTCTTTGAACATGTGATGGTTCGCATTCTTGAGAAAAAGGGTTTCAACAAGATAACAGATTTGTATGATTTGTACGAGAGTAGCTATATGTTGTCCATCGATGTATCAGCCGGCTATGATTCCAACTATGCGGATGCCTTCGAGGCGAGAAACTCGGCTTATTTAGGTAAAGGTGTTTGTTTTAATAAATATACAGGGGCTAGTGGTAAATCCGGTGCGAATGATGCTAGTGCAGAATTTCTGGCAAAAATTCGCAAAGTTATGGATGAAAATGAAGTTGTTTTCCAGACAGCTGAATTAGGAGCTGTTGATGTGGGCGGTGGAAATACAATTGCCTATATCTTAGCGCAAAAGAATATGGATGTGATTGATGCCGGCATTGCGGTACAAAATATGCATGCTCCAGATGAAGTGGTTTCTAAGGTGGATGTTTACGAGGCTTATCGGGCTTACTTTGTGTTTTTAAAGGACATGCAATAAGATAGGTCTTGCTTTCAAGCAAGGCTTTTTGCAAAAAGGATGGGGTATGAGTCGTTTATTTTATTTTGTTCGTCATGGTCAAACGTATTTTAATTTACGTTTACAGCTACAAGGTCGTTGTGATTCCCCTTTGACACCATTGGGAATTCAACAAGCCGAAAAAAGTGCCAAGGTATTATCAGGTCAATTTTTTGATTGTGCCTTTGCTTCTCCGGCTGGAAGAGTGCGTGAAACAGCGGATATTTTATTGAAGAACCGTCAAGTTAAATTGACATATTTAGAAGATTTACAAGAGCCAAACTTCGGCATAATGGAAGGTCGTCAAGTAGAAGATCAAGACTTAATGCAAAAATGTTTTGGTAGCTTGGATTTTGAACAAGCTGGTGGAGAGGGTAAAGAAGAACTTCGTTTAAGAACAGAAAAGGTCTTTCAAGAAATTCTCTCCCAAACGAAAAAGAATGATCGAATTTTAATTGTTTCCCATGGGATTATGTCCATGGCATTTATGTCTTACATTTTGAAGTTAGATATGTTAGCGTATCGGCAAGCTTGTTTAGATGAAGGCAGGGTGTTTATGCCAAATGCCGGCATTCTAATCTTCCAAGAGGATCATGGAAAAGTAAGCTTAATTCAAAAGCCATGTGAAGCGAAGGACTTATGTTTACCAAAGAAAGATAAAACGATTGATATTTTCTATGTTCGACATGGACAAACACTATTTAACCTAAGACATCAAGTACAAGGTCGAAGTGATGCGCCTTTAACGGACTTAGGTATCGAACAAGCCATTCAAGCCCAACAAGCCTTAAAGAATAAACAGTTTTCAAAAGCTTATGTGTCTTATGCAAAAAGAGCTGTAGATACGGCTAAGATTGTGTTGGCTGGTCATGATACCGAAATTTCTATTGAAAAAAACCTACAAGAAATGAATTTTGGTGATTTGGAAGGAAGATTAGTTGATGAAGCTATCTTAAAAGAACTGTATGCTTGTCATCAAAATCAAGAGAATTTTTTAAATCATCAAGGCGAAAACTTAGGAGCTGTAAAAACACGCTGGCAATCGATTTTAGAAAAAGTGTATTTTGAAAATCAAGATGGTGATCAAGTCTTATTTATAGGGCATGGTACCATGTATGCGATTATGGTCGCTTATTTATTAAAGACGGACCGTCTTGGTTTAGAAGCCTATTGTAAACAACGTGGTCAGCAGTATTCCTATAATGGTGGAATTGCTCGTTTCCAATTGAATAAAGACGGCATTCATTTAGTTCAACTCATGCAAGATCCAAAGACTTATTTACACGAATAAGTCTTTTTTTATGGAAGGAATTACTCATCTTTCGGGAAAAAAGAAGTACATAGAAAGAGGTGTATATGAGAAAAAAGAAACAAGCAATATGGATTTGGATATTTAGCATTATGGTGAGTTTGGTTTTACCAGTTTATGCAGAACAATTAACGGTTGTTCGTCGCATGGAATATACCGCTACACCAGGTCCTATAAAAAATCGAGCAAGAGAATATATTAGTTATGTGACCTATCAAGGTCGCCCGGCCATTTGCATAGATCCAAAAAGAGATATGCACTTTGGCAATGATTATCACAAAAAAAGTTTAAAAGAAATTATGGGTTCTAATACGGAACGTTTAAATCATTTTATGGCTTATGCCTTTGAAAATGGTGTTGGTGATGGGGATATTAATTATGCGGCAGCGCAAATGTACGCTTGGGCTTTAGTCGGTTACCAACCAAGCATTCAAAAGGGTCCTCATAGTCACCAAGAAGTTCAAAAGCGAATACAAGAAATTCAAAAGAAAGTTCAAAATTTAGAGAAGAGTGAAATTGAATTAAAAGACTTAACCACAAAACAAGTAGTTATGAAAGTTCAAGGGAAGCACTTACGTTTTACAAATGCTATATTAGGTCATCGCTATCAAGTCACACGAAAATTAAAAGATTTTCAATTGAAAAAAGTAGAGGGTGATATTCAAGGCACAATTGTTAAAAATCAATTTGTGTTCACCGTTGATGCCAGCTTTACAAAGAAAAGTAAAAAGCTATCATTGCAAAGTCAGTCTACTAAGAAGAAAAACTTTGCGCTAATTGGTAAATCCTTGCAGAATTTAATGATTTATGATGGTGAAGAGGTGGAAGGTTTCGATGTTGAAATTATGGCAAAGGGGTATCGTCTAGGTATCCGCAAAGAAGATGTTGAAACCAAGCATCCACAAGGAGATGTTTCTAATTTTAATGGAACAAAGTACCAGCTTTTAAATAAGGAAGGAAAGCTATTAGGAACATTTATACTTCAAAATGGGAAGTCTAACTATATTGATAACTTATTGCCGGATGAAACCTACTATTTAAAAGAGATTGTTGCACCAATGGGAATGCGTCTGCACCAAGATAAAATTCCTGTTATTGTAAAAAGTGCTGAATTGTCTTCTTTAAAAGAAAACACAAAAACTATTGTTGTTCAAGACCAAGTGAAAACAGGTACTTTTTCTATACAAAAATATCTGTCTAATTCAGAAGAAAGTGCTTTTTTACCTCCGGAGGAAAAGGCAGAATTTATCGCCATTCTCTCGAAACATATTCAAAAGTATGGAGGCTTTGCACAAGCAAGAAAGCATTTAAACAAATTCAATCCGAAAGAATACGCTATTTTAACAACGGATGAAAAAGGCTATGCAAAAAGTTCTGAATTGGCTTATGGAAGTTATGAAATTAGACAAACCAAAGCCATGAATGAAGAAATTGAACAATACCAAAGTCCTTTCTTTTTCACAGTTCAAGAAGATCACCAACACCAATCTTTTGTTTTGAAAAATGTGAGTAAGAACTATTATTTGCGCATTTTAAAATTGGATAAAGACACGAAACAAAGCATTCAGAAAAGTTCAGCTACCTTTCGCATTACTCGTATAGAAAATGAAAAAGGACAAGCAGTAAGAGAAGTGATCACACAAAGAATCGGCTCGAAACTATATTCTTTATTTTCAACAAATTCAAAAGGCTTACTTCAAACTAGTTGGCAAGATGCAAAGAATTCCTACGGAGAATTGATTTTACCTTTAGCTTTACCGGCGGGCAAATATGAAATAGAAGAAGTGGAAAGTCCAAAAGGTTATGAAAAAGGATTTAAAAAAATTGTTGTATTGAATCAGAATACGGTTGAGGAAAAGGGAAAAAATACAGTACTAATTCCAATTGAAAATAAGGGAAAGTACGCTTCTTTTCACTTGCAGAAAAAGTGGGATGAAAGAGTAAATGAGGATAACTTTGCTGAAAAGGATTTCCCAAAGATTCAATTTGAATTAAGAGCGAAAGAAGATATTTATGCGAATAGTGATGGGACTAGAGTTATGAAGAAAGGAGATTTAGCGAAGAATATTTTTGGTCAAGAGGTAGGCTCTTTCTTTTTAGATAAAAAGGGAAAAGTGGATTTAAATTATTTGCATTGTGGTAAGTATGAATTAAAGGAGGTTCAAGTTGCGAAGGGTGTAGAACTGGACCAGCAAACGAGAACAATTGAATTAAGTGAAAAACCTTATTTTTTCCAAATGAAGAATTCGTTTACGAGAATTGAATTTTCTAAGGTGGATGAAAATGGAAAAGAGGTACAAGGCGCTGAATTGGTTTTAAAGGATGAAAATGGGGCTGAGATTTCAAGTTGGTATTCTAAAAAAGAGGCACATTGCATTCAAGGTTTAGAAAAAGGAAGAACTTACATTTTAGAAGAAAGAGTTGCGCCAAAGGGATATTCCTTTGCTAAAAATAGTTCTTTTAGATTAAAAGAGGATGGTTCTATTACGAAAGTTCGGATGGTGGATGGTCATTTGGATGTTCGTATTCAAAAAGCGGATGAATTTGGTCATGGTGTTACAGGTGCTAAGTTACAACTTTTAGATGAAAAGAGAGAGAAGGTGTTAAAGGAATGGGTTTCGGATGGTAAAGATTGGAATGTGTCCTCACTTTTAAAGGCAGATGGTCGTTATTGGATTCATGAAGTGGAAACACCATTTGGTTATCATAGTCAAGAAGATCAACTAATCCATATTTCAAAATATGCGAAACCAATTCGTATTTCTTTTTTAAATCAAACGAAGAAAGTACGTCTTCAATTGGAAAAAAGAGAGAAAGGTAGTCAACATCATTTACTGGCAAACGCGCATTATCGTGTTTTTCATAAGAATGGAAAAGCATTAAAGGATGAAACAGGTGCTTTTGTGGATTTGATTAGTAATGAGCAAGGAAAAGCAGAGAGGGAGGTTCCTTATGCAAAAGATGGGTATTTCATTAGGGAATTGAAAGCACCAAAGGGTTATGAAGTGGATGTGAACCCAATCCCAGTTCATATTGAAAAGGATTATTCATTTAATCAAAAACAAGTAATCTCTTTAAGGGTGGAGGATAAGAAAAAGACTTTAGTGAAAACAGGGGATAAGCCTGGTTATTGGTGGTATTTTATTTTATCGGTATTTTTATTAGGTATAATTTTCACTTTGCAATTGAAAAGACTGACTTGATGTACTTTGAAAATTAGTATTGATTTGTACTCCTTTGATAACAAAGAGCTTGGATATTACCTATCCTTTGCCGGAAGATAGGTAAAAAATAAACTTAATATCTTGTTTCAAGTTTTTGAAAGTGTTTTAATAGTGAATGTGATATTTCAAAAAGAAGGAGAAAAAGAATGAAGAAAGTTGTTAATGGACTTTTGGCGGTCGGTATAGCTGTATCTCTTGTTGCTTGTTCGAGTTATTCAAAATATAAGCCCGGAACATACAGTGCTACTTCAAAAGGACATAGTAGTGAGGTAAAAGTAACAGCTGAATTTTCAAAGAATAAGATTGAAAAAGTAACAGTTGACGCAAGTGGAGAAACAGCTTCTATTGGTCAAGCTGCGGTTGAGCAACTGGTTAAGAATATTCTATCCAAACAAAGTGGTGAATTTGATGGTGTAACGGGTGCGACTGAAACAAGTGATGCGGTTAGAAGAGCTTTAAAAGCAAGCATCAATCAGGCAAGTGTTAAGGATGGTGTTTATAAAGCTATTGCGAATTCATTTTCCGTCACAGGACAAATGAAGGGTGAAGTAACAATTGCGAATGGTAGAATTAAAGATGTGAAAATTAGTGAAGAAAGTGATAGTACTACAGGACAATGGTTTGAACAAGCTGAAACAAAGTTCATTCCTCGTTTATTAGAAAACCAATCCTTAGCGACAGATTCCGTTACCGGAGCAACGACTTCCTCCGGTGCTATTCGTAGTATTGTATCTTCTGCTATTGAACAGGCTGGTGGTAAGAGCGATGAATGGTATACACCAGTTGAAAAGAAAAAAGATACAGTGAAGCTAGAAGGTTATGATGTAGTTGTTGTTGGTTTAGGTGGATCTGGTATTCTATCTTACGCTAGTGCGGCGGATAATGGTGCTAAGGTGTTTGGTTTTGATGCAGCAGCACAAATTGGGGGTAATTCAGCTTCCGTGTATGGACCAATGGCTTTAAATTCTAAGAACTTAGCGAAAAAATACAATGGTGGTAAAGACTATATTTCAACCGATGAAGTTTATCAAACTTGGTTGAAGTATGTCGGTACAGATAAAAAAGCCGATGTCATCAAAGAAGCAGTTGAACAATCGGGAACAGCTTTGGATTATTACATGGATAAATATGACTTTTCTTTTGATGGTATGGGTGGATTGGTCGGTTCCTTCGTTGTTCCAACATGGACAAAATTATGGACTGTTTATACCGCTGATAAAGCCAATAAAAAGTGGTATACATTTGGACCTGATCACACATTCCAATTCACGCATGCTTTAGAAAAAGCAAAGGCGAAGAATGAAAAGAATGATTACAAGTTAGAATTAAGCGCAAAAGAATTATTGAAGGATAATAAGGGAAATGTGACGGGAGTTAAGGCTGTTTCTTATGATGGCACAACTTATGAAATCTATGGTAAATCAGTCATTCTGGCAACGGGTGGTTTCTTAGGAAATGAAGAAATGTTAAAGGAGATATATGGTTCTAGTATTCGTCCAATTGGTGACACTGTGAATAAAGGATCCGGCATTAAGATGGGTCAATCGGTAGGTGGTGCTACTTATGCAATGAAGACATTACCGATGGTTCATGTATCTCAAGTTCCAAATATTATTCGTGATAATTCTTTAACGGCGGATCAAAAAGCTATTTTATCAGCTATCGCTACAACATTAGATGGTAAACAAATAGATGAGACAGGTAAGGTACTGGGAAAGGCGGATAAGTCAGGTACAGAAAACAGTGAATTGACAGTGGGTATTGTTTATACACCCGGTTTCCATTTCTATAATGTTTATAGCCAAGAAGAAATTGATGCAATTAAGACAAAGGGATTGAGTGAAAAGACAGCTAAGGTTTCAATCTTCGGTTTAGGTCAAGGCGGTAAAGTTCCTATGGCTAATACACCAATTAAAGACATTGATAAAATTATCGAAGTTGCTATGAATACCAATAATGCTTGGAAAGGAACAGCTTCTGAATTGGCGAAGAAGTTGAATATGAAAGAAGAAGAGTTGGTCAAGTCTTTAGGTGATAAGGATAAGAACTATTACTTATTTGAAAGTGTTGCGTATTCTTATGGTACAGTTGGTGGTTTGGATGTGAATAAGAATATGAATGTCTTGAGGAAAGATGGTAGTCCAATTGTCAACTTATTTGCGGTTGGTCAGGATTCAGAAGGAGTTGCTAATAAAGATGGTGAAGCTTATACACCATGGGGTGGTCAAGCTCAATCTTGGACTTTTGTTTCTGGTAAAATTGCCGGTGAACAAGCAGCTAAATTAGCGAAGTAAGAAAAGGAGGGGGTGTTTGAAGTGCACCCCAAAAGTTAGACACAAACTAATTTTTGGAGGTGTACTTCAGTTTTCATTCCCTCTTTGTTTTGAAAAAACGAAATCGTTTTATTTTTTCAAAAAGAATGATTGTGCAATTTTTACAAAGTCTAAAGTTTTTTTGACAATGTTTTAACAAGTCTTCTTTGATATAAATATAACTGTAAGAAATGAAAGGGGATTCTTATCATGAGTTTTAAAGATAAAGTTATGGAATTTTTTGGTAAAGTCGGCGAAATTTTTGGTAAAGTCGGACAAAATGTTTACCTAAAGACCATTTCCAACACAATGATGGGTACGTTAGGTCCGGTTATGGTTGGTTCTGTGGCTGTATTGTTTGCGGCTTTTCCGGTCGTTTCTGTAAAGACATTCTTTGCGAATGTTGGTTTAACACCAATTTTCTTAGCTATCAATTCAGTCACAATTGGTGCGTTGGCACTTTATGTTTCCTTTTTAATGGCAAAGAATTTAGTTACATTTAAGCTAGCAAGTGATGATGGTGCTATGGCAGGTGCCTTATCCTTAATGGCATTCTTAATCATTACGCCATTAGCTACTATGAATAAGGCGACAGTTTTACCTACTCAATGGTTAGGTGCTGCGGGAGTGTTCTCTGCTATGATTATTGGTGCAGTTATAGGTCGTATTTATGTTTTATTCCAAGAAAAAGGATGGACAATCAAGATGCCTGCTTCTGTTCCTCCAAATGTATCGAAAGCGTTCGACTCTTTATTTCCAGCCTTCATTATTGCGGCTATATTTGTTGTGATTCGTTTATGTTTCCAAGCGACAAGCTATGGTAATATGCATGCCTTTATTTATGGTATTATCCAAGCTCCATTACAAGGTATTGGTGCTTCTTTACCGGCGACGATTTTAACAAGCTTTTTAATGCAATTATTATGGTTCTTCGGTATTCATGGTACCAATGTTATCAATCCTATTGTTCAGCCGGTTCGTTTGGCACTAGATGCTCAAAACACGGCTGCTTTAGCAGCTGGTACAGCCTTGCCAAATATCGTTGGCAATGCGTTCTTCTCCATTGTATGTTGGGGTGGTTCGGCTTTAGGTTTAATTTTCTGGATGTTAAAATCCAAGAGTAAACAATATCGTGAATTAGGTAAGATTGCTTTGGTTCCTGCTTTATTTGGTATCACAGAACCGGTTATCTTCGGTACACCATTAGTATTTAATTTCAATTTCTTCTTCCCATTTGTTTTAAACAACTCAATCAATTTAACGTTAGCTTACTTCTTAACGAAGATGGGAATCGTTGCTAGGTGTGCAGGTATTCAACCTATCTTTGGTTTACCTTTAGGATTTCACGCAATGGTAGGAGGCAGTTTATCCATTATCATCTTACAATTATTCATTCAGTTAGTACTTTCACCAATTGAGTGGTATCCTTGGTTTAAGAAGGCTGAAAGAGAAGCACTTAAACAAGAACAAGCCACTGAGGCGGAGGCAGCTAAGTAATTATTTCATTGGTCATCTTTGTATGACCATTTTTTAGGAGGGTACACGATGTTACAATTTTCAGAATTATATCCCGTACAAAATCAAGCACGGTATAAACAATCTTTAAATGGTCTTTGGAAATTTTCTTTGGATCCAAATTCAATAGGTGATGAAGAAAAATGGAAGAATGGTTTAAAGGAATATGACTATATTCCTGTACCGGCTAGTTTCAATGATTTATACACCGATAAAAAAATCCGTGATTATGTAGGAGATTTTTGGTATGAAACAAGCATCTTCTACCACCAAAGTGATTTAGATGCGTTCTTACGTTTTGGTTCGGTAACACATCGCTGTGAAATTTTCGTGAATGGAGAAAAAGTTGGTGAACATGAGGGTGGTTTCTTACCGGTTGTTGTTCATGTTAAGAAGGCTTTAAAGCCAAATGCGAATAATACAATTGTTGTAAAAGTAAATAATTCATTATCAGAAGCCAGTCTTCCATGTGGTGCTGTTAAGTATTTGAAAAATGGTCGACCACTAGTTACACCTTATTTTGATTTCTTTAATTATGCTGGTATTCATAGAAATGTTGACTTTGTCGAAGTTCCTAATCAAGCAATTCAAGACTATGAAACAAGCTTTACTTTAGAAAATGAAAAAGCAATCGTGCATTATTCAGTAAGACAAAATAGTGATTGTGATGTCCTTGTGACTTTATTTGATGCTGGTGGAAAAGAAGTTTCTAAAGCAAAAGGAGAAAAAAGCGAGTTGATTGTTGACCAACCAATACTTTGGCAACTTCGAAATGCGTATTTATATACCTTACAAATACAATTAGTAAAAGAGGATACCATAATAGATGAATATAGTCGTCCATTAGGAATTCGTAGCATTGAAATTAAAGGTGAAACAATCCTTCTAAATGGCAAGAAGATTTATCTAAAAGGCTTTGGTAAGCATGAAGATGCGGAAGTCTTTGGTCGTGGTTTCAATTATCCAATAATCAAAAGAGATTTTGAATTGATGAAGTGGTCTAATGCGAATAGCTTTCGTACATCACATTATCCTTATGCAGAAGAATGGTATGATTTTGCAGATCAAGAAGGGTTTTTAATCATGGATGAAGTTCCGGCTGTTGGTATGATGCGTTCAACTAGAAATGCTGTCGATGCCGGATCTGGAAAAGTAACACATTTCTTTCAAACCGATACGGTGCCGGCTTTATTAAAAAATCATTTAATGGCTGTTGAAGAAATGATACAAAGAGATAAAAATCATCCCTCCGTTATTGCGTATAGTTTATTCAATGAACCGGAAACTACAACGAAAGAATCATATGAGTATTTTAAGAAAGTTTTTGAATTTGCTAGAAGTTTGGATAAAACCAGACCTTTAACAGGTGCTTTTGAAAAGAACTCTGCTCCGGAATTGGATTATTGTCATGAGCTATGTGATTTTATTTGTTTAAATCGTTATTACGGTTGGTATATTTCCGGTGGTGCTGAAATGGAAGATGCGGAGTTAAAATTTAGAGATGAAATGAATCGTTGGCAAGCTAAAAAGTTAAATAAACCATTTGTCTTTACCGAATTTGGTACAGATACACTTGGTTCTGAACATAAGTTACCATCGGTAATGTGGAGTCAAGAATACCAAAACGAGTATTACCAAATGAACTTTCAAGTTTTTGATGATTATGAATTTGTGCAGGGAGAATTAACTTGGAATTTCGCGGACTTCCAAACAGGAGAAGGAGTTTTCCGTGTGAATGGTAACAAGAAAGGTGTGTTTACCCGCAATCGTCAGCCGAAAGAAGTTGCTTTCATTCTTAAAAAACGCTGGGAAGAGAAATAGAAAAAAGTGCTTTACTTAAAAATTGTAAGGCACTTTTCAGTGCGATTTTTTCTCTAAACGAATAGGATCTTGAATGTATACTTTTTGGAATTCTTTGGGGGATAAGTGGTATTCTTTTCGGAAAGCTCTAAAGAAGCTGGAGTAATCACTAAATCCACTTTCTTTGAAAGCTTCTTTAATTGAAGCACCGGAAATCATTAAAGATTTAGCTTTTTCTAAGCGCTTTTTTAAGATGTATTGATGAATGGAAATGCCAACAGTTTCCTTGAAAAAATGAGAAATATAATACTTAGACACAAAGAAATGATTGGCTAACTCATCCAGACTTAAATTATCTTCTAAATTTTGTTCAATATAGGAAATGATATTTTGAAATAAATCATCACTTTCATTCAGAATGGAAGGATTAACAGTTTCATACGCTAAGCGCGATAAAGTTAGTAATAGGTCAAAAACCCCAAGCGCCAACATTCCTTCTTCCGCAAAGCGATGAGAATGAATTTCTTCTAAACAACGTAAAAATTTCGTATGAATTAAGGAAATATCAGAATTGCTAAAATGAAAACTAAAACGATTGGTTTCTTTTAAGTAGCGAGGAAGGAAGTCAATTTCAGGAAAAATCTTTTCATATTTTTCCATAAAACTAGGATTTAACCAAAAAATAAAACGTCGATAAGGTAAGTCTGGATTAACGTTCACGATACGATGCTTTTGACCGGCCGGAACAACCACAACATCAGTCTTTGTTAAGGGAAGAACAACACCATCAATATCTAAATAAATATCACCTTCTAAAGGGAGGTAAATTTCATAATAACTATGACGATGTAACTCCACCGGCTCAAATTTTTCATCTGAATAATAGTAAAGCTCAAAATCTTGATTAACCATAAACTGGCGATAGGTAAAGCTAGATCTAAATTTCTTCTTCATACATTCATTTTATCGCAATTTTTACAATATGAATAACAATGACTTCAATCGGAATAAAAAAGCATGAAATTTATAATAAATTCAAAGAAAAGAGGGACTTTACGTGGAAATGACATTACGTTGGTATGGTAGTGCTTACGATACCGTTACTTTACAAGAAATACGCCAAATTCCGGGGGTAAAAAGCGTTATTACAACTTTATATAATAAACAGCCGGGAGAGCTTTGGACTCAGGAAGAAATCCATGCTTTAAGAGAAGAGGTAGAGGCTTCAGGATTGAAAATTTCCGGTATTGAAAGTGTCAATGTTAGTGATGCAATTAAAACTGCTAGTGCTGAACGGGAACACGATATTGAAACTTACATCGAAACTCTTCGTAATTTAGGAAAAGAAAATATTCACATGGTTTGTTATAACTTTATGCCGGTTTTTGATTGGACGAGAACGGAGCTGGCTCGTAAAAGGGAAGATGGCTCAACGGTTTTAGCCTATACGCAGAAAGCAGTGGATGATCTTGTGCCAGAAAAAATGTTTGCGTCTATTGTGGATGATATGAACGGTACGGTTATGCCCGGTTGGGAACCTGAACGCATGGCAAAAGTGAAAGAATTATTTGCCCTTTATAGAAATATGGATAACGAGACGTTATTTGAAAATTTAGTGTATTTCTTAAAAGCAATTATGCCAGTATGCAATGAATACGATATTAAGATGGCCATTCATCCAGATGATCCGGCTTGGTCGGTCTTTGATTTACCAAGAATTATCATCAATCAAGATAATTTGTTGCGCTTAATGAAGACGGTAGATGATGTACACAACGGGGTGACTTTCTGTACAGGTTCTTTAGGAACTAGTCTAAAGAATAATTTGCCGGCGATGATTCACTCTTTGAAAGGAAGAATACACTTTGCTCACATCCGTAATTTAAGATTTCATTCACAAGATGATTTTGAGGAAGCGGCTCACTTATCGAGTGATGGTACTTTTGATATGTATGAAATCGTGAAAGCTCTTTATGAAACGGGATTTAGTGGACCAATTCGTCCGGATCATGGTCGCATGATTTGGAATGAGAAAGCAATGCCCGGCTATGGTTTGTATGATCGTGCTTTGGGTGCTACCTATATCAATGGTTTATGGGAAGCAATTGAAAAAAGTGAAAAGGGAGAATAGTAATGGAATTAAATCGTCAATCTTTAAAAGAGAAATCTTTTTGGCTAGATAGAGGCTATGAGCTTCCTCAATTTAATTTAGAAGAAGTCATATCCGAAACAAAAGAAAATCCGGAATGGATTCATTTTGGTGCAGGAAATATTTTTCGTGCTTTTCAAGCCAATTTAATGCAAAAATTATTGAACAAAGGTCTTGTAAAAACAGGCTTGGTGGCAGTCGATGGTTTTGATTATGAAATCATTTCAAAACAATATCATCCCCATGATAATTTATCGGTTTTAGTTACTTTAAAAGCAGATGGAAAAGTAGAAAAAACAGTGATTGCCTCGATTGCTAATACAGCTATCTTGGATTTTTCAAATAAAGTAGAAATTGAAAATTTAAAGAGAATGTTTTCTAAGGATAGCTTAAAGATGGCTTCTTTTACCATTACAGAAAAGGGGTATAGCTTAGTTAATGGTGATGGTCACTATATTCCAAATGTCTTAGCGGATTTTAAACAACATCCATTTCAAGCAAGAAGCTATATTGGAAAAGTAACGGCTTTATTATTTACTAGATATCAAGCTAATCAAAAGCCTATTGCAATGGTATCGATGGATAATTGTGCACATAATGGCGATAAATTATATAAGGCTGTCCATACATTCGCAAAAGAGTGGGTTTCTAATCACATTGTGGAAGAGGGATTTTTGGCTTATATTGAAGATAACTCCAAAGTTAGCTTCCCTTGGACAATGATTGATAAGATTACTCCAAGACCTGATGCAAGTGTGGAAAAGATATTGAAAGAAGATGGTTTGAATTTAGCCCCAGTCATCACATCAAAGGGCTCCTATGTGGCACCATTTGTGAATGCAGAAGAGACAGAGTATTTGGTGATTGAAGATCGTTTCCCAAATGGTAAATTACCTTTAGAACAAGTTGGTGTGGTGTATACCAATCGCGAAACGGTGGAAAAGGTTGAACAAATGAAGGTTTGTACTTGTTTAAATCCTTTACATACTGCTTTAGCCGTTTATGGATGCCTGCTTGGTTTCCATAAAATTAGCGATGAAGTGAAAGATGGAGATTTGTTAGAATTGATTAAGAGAATCGGCTATGTAGAGGGCTTACCGGTAGTTGTTCATCCCGGTGTTTTAGATCCAAAAGAGTTTATTGACACGGTTATTGATATTCGCCTTCCCAATGTATTTATGCCTGATACCCCACAACGCATTGCAACAGATACTTCACAAAAATTAGCGATTCGCTTTGGTCAGACTATTAAAACGTATCTATCCCAAGGTAAAGATACTTCTTTATTATTTGGTATTTCTTTAGTGATTGCCGGTTGGTTACGCTATCTACTAGCGAGAGATGATGAAGGTAATCCAATGGAATTAAGCGATGATCCTTTACTAAAGATAATGCAAGAGAAGCTAAGTGTATTAAATAAAGATAATGTATCTTCCGTTTTAGAACCGATTTTAAAAGATCAATCTTTATTCGGAGTGGATTTAGTGAAAGCCGGCTTATCAAATCGTATTATTTCTTATTTTATCGATATGCAAGAAAAAGGTCATGTTCGTTCTGTATTACATAAAACAATGGAGGAATTAAGAAATGAAATCAATTGTTGATACGTTTGAAAAAGTCGGTATTGTTCCAGCTGTGGTCATTGATGACCTGGAAGAGCTTCGTCCTTTGACTAGAGCACTTTTAAATGGTGGTTTACCTTGTGCAGAAGTGACTTTGCTTGAAAGTATAAGTGCTAGCCATAATGGTAGGAAAGCTTTAATGAATGGAAATGGAAGGGTTCAACGATGAATTGTTTTTTAGGTAAAAATTTTTTATTAACAACTGAAACAGCAAGACGTCTATTTCATGAAGTAGCCAAACAAGAACCGATTATTGATTATCATTGTCATTTAAGCTCCCAAGAAATTTATGAAGATAAAAAGTTTGAAAATATTAGTGAAGTATGGCTTGGCAGTGACCATTATAAATGGCGTTTAATGAGAGCGAATGGTGTTCCTGAGCAGTTTGTATCAGGAAATGGTGATGCGCACCAGAAGTTTCTTTATTGGGCTTCTACTTTGGAAAAAGCGATTGGTAATCCATTGTATTCGTGGTCGCATTTGGAATTGAAACGATACTTTGGTTATGAGGGTATATTGAATGCAAAGACAGCTGAGGAAGTTTGGCAATTATGTAACGAAAAAATTAAGTGTATGTCAGCTCGCCGATTGATTTTGGATTCTAAAGTGGAGGTTTTGTGTACGACGGATGATCCGGTGGATTCCCTAGGGTGGCATGAAAAATTGAAAGCAGACACTTCCTTTCAGACACGAGTTTTACCTGCTTGGCGTCCTGATCGAGCAATGGCTATTGAAAAACCGGATTACTTGGATTATATGAATCAATTAAGTGAAGCTTCTGGAATGTCAATTGATACGTTTGAGGACTTAAAGAAAGCCTTATCTTTGCGTTTGGATTATTTTGAAGCACATGGTTGTCATGTATCAGATCATGGCTTGGATTATGTTCCTTATGTGGAAAATGCAGATGATAAAGCTTATTCCATATTCTTTAAGAAGAAATTCAATGAAGTTTTGGATAGTCAAGAGGTACACACTTTCTATGTTGCTTTATTGAAATTCTTATCAAAGGAATATAAACGAAGAAACTGGGTGATGCAACTACACTTCGGCGTAAGTCGTAATAATAATCACCGTTTATTTGAAAGGGCCGGTGCTGATGTTGGAGGTGATCACATTGGTGCTAAGGTGCCTTTGGATCAGTTATCTAAGTTCATCAATTCTTTGGTGGAAGAAGATTGTCTTCCTAG
Source organism: Bulleidia sp. zg-1013 (assembly GCF_019798045.1). Lineage (NCBI taxonomy): Bacteria > Bacillati > Bacillota > Erysipelotrichia > Erysipelotrichales > Erysipelotrichaceae > Bulleidia > Bulleidia sp. zg-1013. The sequence goes on along the minus strand of NZ_JAGXEX010000001.1, from coordinate 339,083 downwards.
GCTAATCGTCTATTCTTTAAATCCAAATGATAATACCATCATTGATACAATATTAGCTTCTTTCCAACAAGAAGGAGTGGCCAGTTATCTGCAACATGGTGCCGCTTGGTGGTTTAATGATTCTTTGAATGGAATGACCAAGCAAATGAAAGAGTTGGCAGCGAATGGATTGCTGGGAAATTTTGTGGGAATGTTGACGGATTCGAGGAGTTTCTTATCCTATGCACGCCATGAATATTTTCGAAGAGTTTTATGTAAGTACATTGGTGAAGTTGTGGAATTGGGTGAGTTTCCAAATGATGAGGAAGCTTTAAGTCAATTGATTAAAGATATTTCTTACAATAATGTAAAACGATATTTCGGATTTTAATGATAAAACAGGCGTTGCCTGTTTTTCATATGGTCAAAGCGAAAGGAAAGTAAGAGTTTATGATATAATCTTGAATATGAAAAAGAAAGAGATTTATATCATTGCCATACTGGCTTTATTCGCTCTTGGTTTACTTGGATTTATGAAATTTAGAGAGCATTCAGTGATTAAAAAAAATGAAACAACAACTGCAACCCAACCAAAAGAAAATAAATCAAAACAAGATATGGGCTTAACGAAGCCAACAACGAAAGCCAAAGGAAAATGGGTTGGTATTGTTCATCGCCGTAAGGTCATCCAATGGTTTGATTCAGGGATTGATGGAAGCTATGTTGTTAAAGGAGATTATGGTAAGTTTGGTGTGGAAGTGAAAAATGGAAAATGGCATGCGCATGAAGTGGATTGTCCAAATCATCTTTGTGAAAAGATGGGTTGGGATGATGGTGGCTCATTGTATCCAATTTCTTGTATTCCGAATGGTATTTATGTTGGAACAAGTGAATGGATAGAAAGTTATGTGAATTCATGAATCGTCCTAATCAAACAAGGCATTTTACAGTGTTAGCTTTATTGGCTGCTATGGCTATTACCGTAAATTTGTTGGAAACAGCGATGATTCCACCAATTGCAGGGGTATTTCGTATTGGTTTAGCGAATATTATTGCTTTAGTAGCGATGAAGATACTGGGTATTAAAGAAATGCTAATTGTGAATACGATGCGTGTTTTCATAGGAACTTTAATGAGTGGTACTTTCTTAGGTTCCAATTTCTGGATTAGTTTTGGGGGTGTTCTTTCCTCAAGTATCATCTTGATTGTGTGTGATTATATGCAATCCAGCTTATTATTTACTTCTGTTTTAAGTGCAATAGCGCATTCTGTCGGGCAAGTGATGATCGTTATGTTTTTTTATGATCAACGGCTGATTCTAGTTATTTTGCCTTATTTCTTATTATTATCTATTCCTACTGGATTATTGACCGGTTATATCTCTAAGTTAGCTATCCAAAGAGTGAAACCAATGCGTGCTTAGGTTCAACCTAAGCTTTTTACTTCTCACGATAAGACTTTGTTGCATTATTCAAACATTGAATAATGATTTCACCATGCCTTTTCACTCGGATGGGACTTAAAATATGGGCTTGTTGAAGTTCTTTCATTGTCGTAGGTTTAACCTCTAGTATCCTATCCAATTCATCATTGGTGAAAATGTAATAAGCAGGCACATGGAGATCATTGGAACGTTTTTTTCTAAATTCCAACAAGATGTTTTTTAATTCTTCTGTACTTAGTGTATGGCATAGGTCATACTTATCTTGATAAAATTTATAATAATCCACTGTTTCAGAGCTGGTAAATCGAAGATAAGCTTGGGCTCTTCGTTCCATAGACTTTTGAGTATTAAATAAATCATCACTTTTCTTATGCCGGAGGTCATACTCTAGTTGTCGAACGAGAGCATCAGCTCTTAAAATTTTATATTTCATTTCTTTTGGGGCTTTAGAAGTGTTTAAGATGGTTTCTTGATTTGTTGCGACCACCAATACCCGACGATAGTATTCAAAACATTGGGAGGTAAATATTTTTTTGAGAGAAGATGCGTTCTTTTCCCAGATTTTCCGAAGCACTGCTCTTTGAGCTTCAACTTGTCTTAAAGGAGAATACATACCTTTTTTGATTCTTTTACCTTTGATATTTAACTCACGAATAAAATCGCCCTTATCATTGACAGTGATATTGCCTACTAAATTTTTGCATTCGACATAATAGGTGAATATAGGAGTGATAATGACATAATCAATTTGAGCGCTTAAATCTTCGTGTTGAACTTTGATATCCCGTAGAACATACATCCCAATGTTGGCTTTTTTTAATTGATAAGCCACTTCATTTTCACCATTCAAACCTTGCTTAATAATAAATAATTCACTTAATAAATCTTCATTGTTTGGATATTCATTATTTAATTTTTGCAAAGCATCGTATCGATCTTGCAAATCACTATTTTCTTTACAAAAAATTGTCTCTTTAAATCGAAAAGTGTTCGTTATTGAACGAACAATATTATCAAGAAGTGCCATAGTATCTGTTTCCTTAACTAAATTATTATACAATGAAACGCTACGCATTATTTGAAGTCATGGATAATATATTTTGTATTTTCTTGTTAAAACCAAATTTTATTTTTATAACCAACTAATTTCCGATTCGGTTCTATTTCTAATACGCTTAATATTTTCCTTATGACGATAAGCAACGAATAACCAAAGCACAAATAAGGGAAGTTGAATGGAAATAGGTTCTTTTAAGAGAATGCTCATGACACCAGCCGAGAATAAAGCTACTAAAGAAGAAAGAGAAACCATCTTGGATAGATAGAGAGTGATTAAAAAGATAGCCAATGGTGTAGCGAATAAGCCTAAATATTCACCCTTATGAAACAAACAAATGCCAAGTAAGAAACCAAAGCCGGTCGCTACCGCCTTACCCCCTTTAAACCGGGCAAAGATTGGGAAACAATGTCCTAAACAACAAGCAAGACCAGAGAGAATAAGAACTTCAGGGGCGAAATAATAACTCAGTAACATAGCCGGAATAGCCTTTAAGGCATCTAAAACAATAACGGTAACACCAGCTTTTTTTCCTAAAACACGCCCGGCATTAGTGCCCCCCAGATTACCCGAACCTTGGTTACGAATATCGGTGTGATAGAACACTTTTCCGATGACTAAGGCCCAGGGAATAGAGCCTAATAAATACGCTACTATACAAACAATCATATTATTGAACATAGTCCATCTCCTGTGAATGTGTTTTTAGTATATACCATGTGTTCTATCACTTCAAAAAAAGTGTGAAAATTAGTATAATAAAAAGACTGTTAGGAGAACAAATGGCGAATAAATACACTGATGATAGTATACAAGTTTTAGAAGGTTTAGAGGCAGTTCGTAAAAGACCGGGTATGTACAGTGGTTCTACCGATTCTCGTGGTTTGCACCATTTGATTTGGGAAATTGTCGATAATGCGATTGATGAAGCACTCAATGGTTTTGGTAAGGAAATTCAAATCACTTTAGAAAAAGATGGCTCAGTGAGTGTGGAAGACCATGGTCGTGGTATGCCTACGGGTATGCACGTTTCAGGAATACCGACCATTCAAGTAATCTTTACCATTCTTCATGCCGGTGGTAAATTCACTAGTCAAGGTGGTTATAAGACAGCCGGTGGTTTGCATGGAGTTGGGGCTTCGGTTGTGAATGCTTTAAGCGAATGGTTAACGGTGGATTCTTTCCATGATGGTGAACATGTTCGGATGACTTTTAATAGAGGAAAAGTCGCTTCTGAATTGGAGAAGATAGGCAAGACCAATAAGACGGGAACGATTGTTCGTTTTAAACCAGATCCAACTATTTTTCATGTAATAAATTTCCATTTTGAACAAGTGGCGGAAAGAGCGCGTGAAGAAGCTTTCTTATTATCCGGTATTTCAATGGTTGTAGAAGATAAACGAGAAGGTAAAGAGGCACGGGAAGTTTTTTCTTATGAAGATGGCTTGGTTGCTTTCTTAGAATATTTACATGAAGATCGTCGGGTAATGATGGAACCGGTGAAGTTTGAAGGAAAATATCAAGGGATCGATGTATCCTGTATCTTTCAATACACCGATGATTACCAAGAAAATACGTATAGCTACGCTAACCTAGTGCACACAAGGGACGGGGGAAGCCATGAGATTGGCTTTAAAGGGGCTTTCACAAAAGCCATGAATGAATATGCCCGTAAATATGGTTTGCTTAAAACAAAGGATAAAAATTTAGATGGTTTGGATGTTCGAGAAGGATTAACGACGGTTATTTCGGTTCGTGTTCCAGAAGATTATTTGGAATTTCAAGACCAAGTAAAAAGTAAATTAACCACTCCATTAGTTAAGACAGCGGTTGAAAGTGTGGTTTCTGAGAAACTTAGTTTCTGGCTTGAAGAGCATCGCAGTGCAGCCGATGATTTGGTTAAGAAGATAATTCGTGCTCAACAAGCGCGTGAAGCGGCTCGTAAAGCGAAAGAAAATGTTCGCAAAGGAAAGAGCTTAGGAAAAGGAGAAAAGGTTTTATCGGGAAAATTAGCCCCGGCCCAAACCAAAGATTCTAAAATCAAAGAACTCTTTTTGGTCGAAGGAGATTCAGCCGGTGGTTCAGCAAAACAAGGTCGTGATTCTCATTACCAAGCTATTTTGCCTTTGCGTGGTAAGGTTTTGAATACCGAACATGTATCATTAGCTGAAATTGAAAAGAATGAAGAGCTAAATACATTGATTTACACCCTTGGTGCCGGTGTTGGTAAAGAATTCACAGTGGAAGATGCGAATTATGGCAAAGTTATCATTATGACCGATGCGGATGATGATGGATCTCATATTCAAATTCTTTTATTGACCTTCTTCTTCCGTTATATGCGACCTCTTGTGGAAAAGGGTATGGTATACATTGCCTTACCACCTTTGTACAAGGTTAGTAAAGGAAAAGAAATTCAATACTGTTATAGTGATGAAGAATTAGAAGAATTAAAGTCCAAACTTGGTAAGGTGGAAATCCAACGCTATAAAGGTTTAGGGGAAATGAATGCGACGCAACTTTGGGATACAACCATGGATCCGGCCCATCGTACATTGATTCAAGTCAATATTGATGATTTATTGATGGCAGAAAAGAGAGTATCAATGTTGATGGGAAATAAGCCGGAATCACGTCGTCATTGGATTGAAGAGAATATTCAATTCACATTAGAAGATAACTTTAAGGGAGAGATGTAATGACCAGGAAAAAAGAATGGATGGATCACACCCGTTATTTAAACCAACGCTTAGAAGATATTATGGGCGCTGGTTTTGGTCGTTATGCGAAATACATCATCCAAGAAAGAGCGTTACCAGATGCACGGGATGGTTTAAAACCAGTGCAGAGGAGAATTTTATACGCTATGTATAACGATGGAAATACCTATGATAAGCCTTATCGTAAGTCGGCTAAGACAGTTGGTTTAGTTATTGGTAATTATCATCCCCATGGAGACACTTCCGTCTATGATGCGATGGTTCGTATGTCACAAGATTGGAAAGTACGAATGCCTTTTATTGATATGCACGGGAATAATGGTTCTATTGATGATGATCCGGCCGCGGCGATGCGTTATACCGAGGCTCGTTTAGCGAAAGTAAGCCAAGTCATGGAAGAAGATTTGGATAAAAATACGGTTGAAATGAGTCCGAACTTTGATGATACCGATGTTGAACCAACGGTTTTACCGGTTGCTTTTCCGGTGATGCTCGTGAATGGGGCAACGGGAATTGCGGCAGGCTATGCAACGAATATGCCTCCACATAACATTAATGAAGTGGTGGATGCGACGATTTATCGTATCCAAAATCCTGATTGTGAACTAAAGGATGTCATGGATATTATTCCCGGACCAGATTTTCCAACTGGTGGAATTGTCCAAGGAGAAGAAGGAATTCGCGCAGCTTTTACAAGCGGTAAAGGGCGTATTGTTGTACGGGCTAAAACAGAAATCATCCAAGAAAGGAATTTTCAACAAATCATCATCACTGAAATACCTTATGAAGTTGTTAAAGCTAATTTAGTGAAAAAGATGGATGAAATTCGCGTATCAAAAGAAGTCGATGGCTTAATGGATGTGCGGGATGAATCGGATCGAAATGGTTTGCGTATTGTGGTGGATGTTCGTAAGGATGCCGATGCAAATTTAATCTTGCAATATTTCTTTAAAAATACGGATTTGCAAGTCTGCTACAACTACAATAATGTAGCGATTATTAAAGAAACTCCAGTTCAAGTGGGGTTATTGAAGCTTTTAGATGCATTTATTGTATTCCGTAAAGAAGTGGTTTTACGAAGAGCACGCTTTGAGTTAAATAAAATGGAAGCTAGAGTGCATATCATTGAGGGCTTAATCAAAGCTGTTTCTATCTTGGATGAGGTGATTGCGATGATTCGTGCTTCCAAAGATAAAGCCGATTCTAAGCGTAACTTAATAGCAAACTTCGGTTTTGATGAAATACAAGCCGAAGCAATTGTGTCTTTGCGTTTATATCGTTTAAGCAATACTGACATTGTGTCTTTGAGAAATGAATTTGCGCAATTGGTGAACCAAATCGAAGAAACAAAATCTATTTTGGAAAATGAAGCCGTGTTGAACCATTTGATGATTCAAGAATTACGCAAAGTGAAAGAAGAGTATGGGGATGCACGTCGTACGAAGATAGAAGCTGAAATTGATGAAATTAATATTAGTAAAGAAGCGATGATTGCAAGTGAACAAGTGATGTTGACAGTGTCGAAAGACGGTTATTTAAAACGTGTGTCTTTGCGTTCCTTCAATGCGGTTCGTGATCAAGAAACCGGCTTAAAAACAGGCGATCAATTGATTGGTCAAAAAGAAGTGAATACGTTAGATACAGTCTTATTATTGACATCACTTGGTAACTATGCGATGTTACCAATCTGGCAAATTGATGATGAAAAATGGAAGGATATTGGTAGTCATTTAAATAAATTTGTGCGGGTTAATTCGGAAGAAAAGATTGTATCTGCGATTGTTGTGAAAAGCTTTGATTCTTATGCTTGGATTACTTTAGTTACCAAAGGCAATAAGATTAAAAAGACCAGATTATGCGATTGGAAAGTGGAAAGAACTTCACGTTTATTTAAAGCTATTAATTTAGAAGCGAATGATGAAGTTTGTGCGGCTTTTATGACCTATCAAAATCAAGAAGTGGTTGTGTTGACGAAGGATGGGTATGCTTTGCGTATGCCACAAGACCAAATTCCCGAAGTAAAAACTTCTAAGGGTGTGCAAGCTATGAAAGTGGCTGAAGAGGATGAAGTGGTTTATGCGACAAGCGTCCATGTTGGTGAAAATCTATTATTCATGACCAATGCCTTACAAGCGAAACGCATTCATTTAGAAGAATTACGCTTAAGTGGAAGAGCGAAGAATATGGGAGAAAGGATTTGTAAAAAGAACAAGTCCAATCCATCTTGCTTGTTATATGTCTTAGCGGTGAAAGCGAGTCAGGACTTAGAATTTGGTGGACCATTGAAACAAGTATTATCGACTACCGATATTCCATTTAAAGAAAAAGAAGTGGGTTTTAGTGCTTTATCATTAGATAAAGATTATTATCTAAAGTTGGGCATTCAAGAAGCGCTCATTGAGGATGAACCGGAAGTGCAAAAAGACCAAGTTTCTTTTCAACAATTAGGTTTGTTTGAGGTGGAAGAATGAAGTGCATAGGCTGTGGGGCTAAGTTGCAAGATGAGTGTCCAAATGAGGTCGGTTATAGTCCAAAAAAAGAAGTTTTGTATTGCCAAAGATGTTTTCGTTTAAGGCACTATGATGATCCTGTCTATTCCAAACGCTTTGGTATTGATTCAAGGCTTGTCTTTCAACAAATTCAGAAACAAGAAGGTATTTTGATTTGGGTTGTGGATTGTTTTTCTATGGAAGAAAGCTTGGAACAGGACTTTGTTCAACAGCTTCAAGATCGAGAAATCATTCTTATTCTTAGTAAGAGAGATGTATTGCCGGCTGAAATCAATGAAGAAAAAATAGCGAAAATGATGATTGAAAAAATTCATCAAAAACATCTTCCTATAAAAAAGCTATTCTTCCACTCAGCGAAGGTGGATTTAGGGAAAGAGGAACTGTTGGTGTATTTACATCAGTACCCTCCAGGAACAAATTTTATTTTTATGGGTTTAGCCAATGCGGGTAAGAGTTCTCTATTAAATCAATTGTTAGAAACAGAAGCTTTAACCGCTTCTCGTTATCCTGGAACAACGTTGGAATTTTTAAAATTAGAAAAAGATGGCTATACCTTTATTGATACACCAGGGATGGAAGTAAAGGCTTCTTATCTCATGGAAGTCAATGAGTTAGATTTGAAAAAGTTACTTCCAAGCAAGACCCTAGTGGCTCGTAATTATCAACTATATAGTAATCAGAGCTATTTTATTGGGGCTTTGTTTCGGATTGATTTAAAGACGAGCGATAAAGCTTCTCTAGCTTTCTATTTTCATGAGCAATTAATCATTCATCGAACAAAACTAGAACAAGCAGATGATTTATATCAGCGTCAAAAAGGTAAGGATTTAAAGCCTTGTTTCAATAAAGATTTAAGTGAAGAAAAGATTATCCTAAAAGGAAAAGAAAAGTTGGACATTGTCTTGCCGGGTCTTGGTTGGATTTGTCTATCAGGTTATTTTCAACAGATTAAACTTCACTTACCAAAAGGGATTGAAGTATATACTAGAAAGGCAATTTTATGATATTAACTCCTAAACAAAAAGCGTATTTGCGTTCTTTAGCACAAACAGATAAAGCGAAATTTCAATGTGGAAAAGATGGTTTATCCAATACGTTTATTGAATTAATTCAAAATGCGTTTCATACGCGTGAATTATTAAAAATTCATGTTCTGAAAGGATTAGAAGTGGATTTAAAAGAATTAGCTTTTGATATTGCCCGCTATACAAAATCAGAAGTGGTTCAAATTATTGGTCGTCAGATTGTGCTATATAAGCCAATGAAAACACCTAGAATCGGATTACCAAAATGAAAGAACTCATCGCTAGCTTTGATCCTATTTCTTTAAAAGACTTTTTAAAGCTTAGAAAGATGGCAAAAAAAGAAAGGTTAGTTCTATCTTGTTTCCAAGAAGGTAAGCTATCTTTTGCGTATCGTTTGGAATTATTAAGAATGGTCTTTCAGGCTGTTAAAAAGATAGAAATCGTGGATAAACTTCAACAGCCAATAAAATACAATTGCCAAGATGAACAAGCTATTCAAAGTGGCAAATTTTATTTAGTACCGGCTTGTATTCGCAAAAATCTGATTGAACAAAATGCCTTTGCTAAAGAAATATTGCTAGCTCATTTAAAGCCCAAACGAGTCGCGCATTCTTATTCTGTTGCGAAAGTGTGCCAAGCTTTAGCGCATCAACATCATTTGGATGAAAAGAAAGCGTATTTAATGGGTTTGTGGCATGATATTTGTAAGGATGAAGAGCATCAAGAAGAAAAAATGGCTTATTATTATCCCTATAAACAAGTACCAAGTTGGACCATTCATGGTTATTTAGGAGCTAAGTGGCTAAAGGAAAATTTAGGTATTCAAGATAAAGATATTTTAAGAGCCATTCAACGTCATGCTCAAGGGGAACTAGGTAAAACAGCTTATGACCATATCTTATATATTGCTGATAAGATTGAACCTTTGAGAAATTATGACACTAGTGAAGAAGAACAACTGGCGAAACAAGATTTAAAGAAAACTGTAAAATTGATTTTATGCAAGCAGAAATTATTTTTAGAAAGGAACCAGGATGGACACATTAAAAGCGATTTTAACTTTTTTAGAAACCAAACCAGCTGAACAGATACAAGTTATTGATATGCGTGGTGTCTGTTCATATACCGATTATTTTGTGATTGTGACAGCGAAGAATCCACGTCATTTATTGTCTCTATTAAACGATTGTGAAAAGGAATTGGATCGATTGGGACAAGGCTATCATCGGGAAGGGGAAAATGGTAGTTCTTGGTTATTATTAGATGCGAAAGACTTTATGATTCATTTCTTTTTGGAAGAAAGCCGTCGCCAATATCGCTTGGAAGCCCTTTGGGCAGATCAGCCACAATATCGTATGGAAGAAATGTTAGTGAAGTAGAAGGAGTTAGCTATGGAGTGGTATGAACAACCTTATTTCCAGCATCGCGATTGGATATTGAGTCATTTAGAAGAACTAAATTTAAATGAGAAAGAAAGTTTACTTGTTTTAATCTTGGATTTTTTGAATGAACATGATCAATTTATTAGCTTAGCTCAGTTAGGTAAGAAACTGAATGAAACGGAAAGTGAAGTTGAGCAACAATTAAGCTCCTTAATGGAAAAAGGTTATTTGGAAATAGGTAGTTCAAAAGCAGGACCGGTCTTTGATTTAAAAGGGCTGTTCTTATTTGACCAACAAAAGGAAGAAATTAAGAGTGATTTGTTTTCAATTTTTGATCAAAATTTTAATCGTCCTTTATCCACAACGGAGCTTCAAAAGCTTTCTGATTGGCAAAAAACCTATGATCCAAAGGTTGTTCTTTGGGCTTTAAGAGAGGCTTTGATTAATGAGAAAGTTTCTTTTCCTTATATTGAAACTTGTATCTTATCGGCTTATAACGATGCGGTTAAGTTAAGAGAAATCATTGAGGGAAAGCGATGAAGAACCTACCGGCCTTAAAGATTATCGAGGAGTTGGAAAAGCTATTTCCAGAAGCGAAAGGGGAATTGAATTCACGGAATACCTATGAGCTTTGTGTAGCGGTTATCCTTTCTGCTCAAAGTACCGATGTTTCCGTCAATCAGGTAACACCAGCTTTATTTGAAGCTTATCCAACATTAGAATCTTTAGCGAAAGCAGAGCTCAACGATGTGGAAAGCTATATTGCCCGTTTGGGTTTGTATCGAGCAAAAGCGAAAAATATCATTGGTTTTGCACAAGTGGTGATAGAACGATTTGATGGTGTGATTCCTTCTTCTATGGAAGATTTGACTTCATTACCGGGTGTGGGAAGAAAGTGTGCCAATGTGATTCAAGGAGAATGCTTTCATTTACCATCCTTGGCGGTGGATACGCATGTATCTCGAATTGCGAAGCGTTTGGGTTTGGCTTATCAAAAGGATTCAGTTGCGGTCATTGAACGGAAGTTAAAAAAGAAACTACCTAAAGAAAAATGGACAAAAGCTCATCATCAAATGATTTTCTTTGGTCGTTATTTATGTCAAGCGAAAAAGCCCCGGTGTTATCGCTGCCCCTTTGTGGAACATTGTCATGAGAAGAATAAGAATTTAATTGCTTAGAAATATTTTTATTTTTCATATAAACCAGTTAGAATAGTTAAAAATGGAGGTAGAAGATGGAAAGCTATGTATTGAGCATGGAAACAGCGGCTGATGTTAGTCGAGAATATTTGGAAAGTAGAAATATATCAAGTCTTTCTTTTCATTACAGTTTGGCTGATAAGTTATATACAGATGATTTTGGCGAAACTTTAAGCATTAGGGATTTTTATGAGGCCATGCGTCAAGGAGAAATGACACGCACTTCACAAATTCCAAATGGGGAATACGAGGCTTATTTCCGTTCGTTTTTAGAAAAAGGATTGGATGTCATTCATGTTTGTTTATCATCGGGCTTATCGGGTACTTACAATGGGGCTTGTATGGTGGCGGAACAGCTAAGAGAAGAATTTCCTGACCGTAAGCTTTTCGTTATTGATAGTTTATGTGCTTCAAGTGGAATTGGTTTATTGGTTGATCAGATGGCGAATGAAAGAGATGCCGGTTGTTCGATAGAAGTGTTAAACGAGTATGCTTTAAAGACACGTTATTTGGTTGAATTATGGTTCTTCTCCGGTGATTTAACGTATTTTATTCGTGGTGGTCGTATTTCTAAGACCGCCGGAACTATTGGAAATATGTTACACATTGAGCCATTGATGAGTGTTGGAGCCGATGGTAAATTGAAAGTTCGTAAAAAGATTCGGGGCAAGAAGAAGACTTTAGCAGCTTCTTTAGAGATGGTACAAAAGTATGGTGATGCTGAACAAAAAACAATTTTTATTTCTAATGCGGATTGCTTAGAAGATGCGAAAATGCTTGCAGGAATGTTAGAAGAAGCATATCCGAGTGTTCAAATTCATCATTTTGATATTGGAACAACCATTGGTTCACATACTGGACCGGGTACGGTAGCGTTCTTCTTTATGGGGAAGGATCGTCGTGAGGTTGAATTGGATTTTAACAACTAGGTATTCTAGTTGTTTTTCATGAAAATGAATGAAAGTTATACTATTGGAAAAGGGGAATTATGAAATTACCAGAGAATTGGCAAGAATATAGTCATTTAGAACAAGCAAAATGGTTTCTAAAATACGCAGTGAAATATCAACGAGAAGGGGAAATTAGAGGTTTATTGGAAGATATAGAGCCAGAAGTTAAGGAAGCCTATGAAAAGTTTTTAAATGCAGGTGGATATAACTTCTAAAATTTTAGTTGCTTTATTAGTACCCTTATTTGGGACACGGGCATGGTTTTGTATGGGATGTTGGTTTAAAAAAGATAGGCCTTAGCCTATCGAATTTTAGAGTTATTTAGGATGGTAATGGCACCGTCCTTTTCTTTTCTTTGAAGTGCTTGTAAACCTTTTTTATCGGTATATTCGGTTACAATACTTTGAATTTTTGTTTCTTGATAACGCACTAAAAACATCTTAATGCTCCTTTCTACTATTTTTAATAAAAATAAAACGTTCGCTTTATTAAGTATAATGACTTCTTTTTAGAATGCAATAGGAATGCTCAAAAAAGGATACTTCAAGTATCCTAATTTAATCCATAGACATAAAGAATGACGGATGATCCCTTATCAATTTGCGTGCCTGCAATATTTTGTCCACTTGTATCGACGATTTTTTCAACCAATCCCCATTGGGAAGCATCTGATGTTTTAGTGCTTCTTGTTTCAAGACGAATATTATTCGCCTTTGCCCAAGCGGTATAATCCGTTGCTTTAGAAGAGGATGGTACTAAGGTTAAGTCTCTTGGTGTTTTAAAGATAGCACAAGCTTCATTTGAATTGATATTAATCTTCTTATAGCCATAATATCCACAGACTTGAGTATCCGTATTCGCTGCCAAGCCACTAATCTTCTGTTGCAATGTTTCCTTAGAGGATTGAATTTCTTGGATGGTCTTACCATTTTGAACGATCCGTGCTTTATAGACAACCGGACCAGTTAAGGAGCGAATATCTAAGCTATCATTACCAACCTCATTTAAAGCTTTCGCATCTGGATAAGAAGCCCAATTAAAGCTCATCGTATGGTCGGGATTGTATGTAACATTGAAGCCGGCGATATTTTGTAGATGACCAATCATCTCTTCGGCAGTCTTTAATTTTTCAAATTCTTTACGAATATAACCAGTTGTGATTAACTCACTTGGTAAATGACTACTTGGGGCAACGTAAGGGAAGATACCGCGCACAAACTTAACGGTTGAAACATCCCTTGATCTTTTGACACCGGATGGTTTCTTATCACGGTGTAAGACATCCAATAGCTTGGAATTGATACGACCGGGTATGTTTTGATTGACAATGGAACTTGTCACATACGATAGCTTACCCTTTTCAGCTGAATTGAAACCAATCCAAACAGCTGAGGTATATTGGCTTGTTTCAGCAACCATCCATTTATCTTTCTGAGCCAGCTTTGGAATACCATATTGCAAACCATCGCTGCCCCAGTCGGTTGTCCCTGTCTTCGCATAAACAGGATAAGAACGCTTCAATATCTGCATGTAGTTGTATACATCTGATTTGGAAACATTAGTTTCCATTAAGTAAGCTGTCATATAGGCGGCGGCTGAAGAAATCACTTGTTCTTTTTGGAAGTTAGCTTTGTAATCCGCTTTATCACCATTACGGAAATGGATGCTTGTGATGGTATGGGGCTTAATGTAATTACCGCCATTCATCATAATGGCATGTGCGGCAGCCAATTGTTCGGCAGTAACACGCATTGATCCACCACCAATCGCATAACTGATACCAACCTCATCTTTGTTGAAACCTTTAAAATGCAATTGATCAACTAAGTAATTTTGAATACGCTTCAATCCACTCTTATCTTGCACCGCTTGGAAAGCTTGGATGGCTGGCGTATTTAAAGACCAGTTCAACGCTTTCTTCAAGTTAACACGACCAAAGTACTTACCATTCGCATTACGATAGGTCCAGTTTCCATATTTAACAGGCTTATCCATGAGTTCATGACCGGTGGACCAACCTAAATCTTCAAAAGCTAATGCATAATCCAAGAACGGCTTTACCGCAGAACCCGGTTGATTGTATTGTTGGGTGGCTCGATTTAACAATTGAGAACCACCTTTACTCCAGTTACGACCACCACCAATTGCTACGATTTCACCGTTTTGGTTATTGATAGAAATACCACAGACTTCCAGACGATCATGTAAGCGAATACCCGATTCTTTGTTTGCTTGAATGCGTTCGTATAAGGCTTGTGTCTTTTGGTCTAAAGAGGTATGAATTTCCATGGCCGTACTTAATGGATCTTGCCCCGTCACTTCTTGAGCTTCCTTTAAGGCCGCATCAATATAAGCTTGATTCGCATTACCGGTTGGTAAAGTCTTTTTCGCATCAATCAATAAATCCTCAACCTTAATACTCTTTGCTAATTGACATTCTTTTTTAGAAATATAACCATGGTAAGCCATTAAATCTAAGACAGTATTGCGACGTTTCGTCGCTCGATCTAAGTAGTTATGAGGATCATAACTATAGGGTGAGTTGACAATACCAGCCAATAAGGCGGATTCAGAAGTATTTAATTCACTAACATTTTTACCGAAATATTGACGGGATGCCTTTTGCACACCACGGATATTACCAATACCACCAAAGTTCATCTTATTCACATACATCGTGAAAATGTCCTTTTTACTAGAATTATTTTCTAATTTTAAAGCTAGAGCAATTTGTTGAATTTTGTAATCAATACTTTGGGTGTAGGTTTTCCCTGTTTCATCGTTAACAAAGTAGCTTAGCTTGACTAACTGCATCGTGAACGTAGAGCCACCTTGCATATTGCCACGAAGAATGGTTTCAATAATAGACTTGGTGAAACGAGGTGCATCGAAACCGTTATGGACGAAGAAACGAGAGTCTTCGACCGATAAGAAGGCATCGACTAAAGAAGTTGGTAGTTGATCATACGTAACATTTTCACGCAACTGATTTCCAACGTCAGCAATCTGTTTTCCTTCTCGGTCATAAATCAAAGTACTTTGACTGGTACTAAATTTTTCTAACTTGAAGGAAGGGGTACGATGAAGGGTAGAATTCACCATCGTGACACCAACTAGACCAATGACCAGTTCAATTCCTAAGATGATGGCCATTAAAGTGTTTGCAATCTTTAGACCATGGTAACGGCGCTTACCATGAGGTTTTCCTTTGGGTTGTTTTTCTTTCACAATATTTACCTCTTTTCAAAATATAACTGATCAACGACTTTTAAATAATCGACAGGGTTCACATAATTTCCTTGGATTAGCTGAGCATTTTCTATAAACCATTGATATGGTATGGAAGAACGCATCGCTATCCGGTAAAAGTGTATCATTTTTTCGGCAGGGACTAAATAGGTTTCTTCCAGACTGGTCCAGCGAATAATGAAGAAGCCAATACCACCATGATATAAAACTTCTTTTAAGTGACGAATTTGGTGAGGATGCACTAATTTTAAAGGAAAGCAAGTTTTGTTTTTACTTTCTTTGGCTTCAAAATCAATGTACCGACCACGATAGACACCATTGTAGTCCGTTGTGGAAGCTTGACGAAAATAAGCTTCGGTGATTTTGACAGCACTTCGTTTTGGATAATCCACTTTCACAATCTGAATTGGCGTTGGTTTTTTATGAATTACCGCCATTTTAGAACTTAAGTAATATTCGTTGGAACGGTTGATTTCACTTTCTAATTCCATACCACGATTGGAGGTGGAATGAGGGCTTGTTTCTAAAGCACCACTTATTTTTTTGCCATTTGGATATTTAATCATCATGTAAAGATATTATACTAAATTTTTCTTCGTGATTGAATTTCATAGTAGACAACCTTATAATATAGAGACATTAGGGGAGGTTTTTATGGCAAAACCATTTCATTTAGATCCAATCGCTATTGTTGAAAAGCGCTTTGATATTGACTTCAAAGGCTATAACGCTTATCAAGTCGATGGCTTCTTTGATTTAGTGATTAAAGATTACCAAACCTATGAGCGTCTTTTACAACAAGCGAATGAACGGCTTCAGGATTTGGAAAGAACCAATGCTTCTTTAAGGGCAAAGTTAATTGACTTAGAAGGTCGCTTAAAGGTTCAGGAAGCTTCGGAAGAAAATTTACCAACCGGCATGACAAATGTTGATGTTTTGAAGCGTTTGTCCCGCTTGGAAAAAGAGGTATTCCGTAAATAAAGATTGTGTATACAGAAGGCAGTCGCTGCCTTTTTAGGTAGAGGAAAGTCCATGCTCGCACCATCTGCGATGATGGTAGTGTTTGTGCTGATCGAATCAATAAGGTCAGGTATCTTCGGATAACGGCGGAGCAATATAGTCTAAGGATTTATCTATGACTTGAGCCCTTAAGGTGTCACAGTGACGTAGTTCTTTTTGAAAGAAAAGAAGTGGAACGAGATAAACCCCACAAGCGAGAAACCCAAATTTGGTAGGGGAATTTTCAACTTTGAATTGAAAAAGAAGGAAGGTAGAAATACAGATAAATGGCTGCACTGGCAACAGGACAGAACATGGCTTATGCATGTATACAGAAAAGAGGAGTTGCCTCCTCTTTTTGTTTGGGGATTATGGTATAATGAGCAAGGAAAAGGAGTTTTATGAATTTACCAAATCGTTTAACTATATTTCGAATTATTTTAATTCCTGTAATTGTTTTGATTTATTTATTTCCTTATGCCAAGTTTGGTATTGAAGTTCCATCTTACATGGTGGCAGATGTCTCGATTAGTTTAATTAATATCATTTGTTTAATTGTGTATGTGATGGCGGCTATAACGGATGCCTTGGATGGTAATTATGCTCGCAAACATCATATGATTACAACTTTTGGTAAATTTGCGGATCCCATTGCGGATAAGTTATTAACCACAACTATGTTCTTATTGTTTGTTTCGAGGGGAATTATTCCTGTTATTCCAGTGATTTTAATGATGGCTCGCGATACGGTTGTGGATGGTGCAAGAATGATTGCGTCCAGTAATGGTAAAGTAGTGGCGGCTGGCACGATGGGTAAGTTAAAGACTGTATTACAAATGATAACTGTAGCTTTGATTCTTTTGAATAACTTACCATTTGAAGTCTTTCATTTACCGGTTAGTATTGTTTTATTATGGTTTTCTGCCTTTGTGTCTATTTTATCCGGTATTCAATACTTAAATCAATTGAAAGACGATATTTTTGAAACAATTTAAAAGGAAATTCAATCCTTTCGGTAATATAAAAACTAGGAGGCTATTATGGCGGAAAAGAAAGCAGTAATGACTGATAATAAAAAAGATGCACTTCTTCAAGAGGCTTTAAAAACAATTGAAAAAGAATATGGTAAAGGTTCCATCATGCGTTTGGGTGATCGGGCAGATGTTTCGATTGATGCACTGCCATCGGGCTCGCTTGCTTTGGATAAGGCCTTAGGAATCGGTGGTTATCCAAAAGGGAGAATTATTGAGATTTATGGTCCTGAATCTTCCGGTAAGACGACATTGGCTCTGCATGCGATTGCGGAATGTCAGAAACAAGGTGGTTGTTGCGCCTTTATTGATGCTGAAAATGCGATTGATCCGCAATATGCGGCTAAACTGGGGGTTGATATTGAAAAACTGATTCTATCACAACCGGACTCTGGTGAACAGGCCTTGGAAATCACCGAAATTTTAATTAAGTCAGGCGGTATTGATTTGGTTGTGATTGACTCAGTAGCCGCTTTAGTTCCACAAGCTGAATTGGATGGTGAAATGGGGGATGCCTCGGTTGGTTTACAAGCTCGTTTGATGTCCAAAGCAATGCGTAAGCTAGCCGGTGCAATGAACCGTTCAAATACAACAGCTATCTTTATCAACCAATTGCGTGAAAAAGTGGGTGTTCTATTTGGTAGCCCGGAAACGACTCCGGGTGGGCGTGCACTTAAGTTCTACGCTTCCGTTCGTTTAGATGTTCGCAAAGGGGAGGCTTTAAAGAGTGGTACCGATGTGGTTGGTTCAGCAACGAAAATTAAAGTGGTTAAGAATAAAGTAGCTCCACCATTTAAAATGGCAATTGTCAATATGATTTTTGGGGAAGGTATTTCACATATAGATGAAGTCATTAATTTAGCGGTTGAATACGATATTATTGATAAAGCAGGGGCTTGGTTCTCGTATGAGGGAGAAAAGATTGGTCAAGGCTTTCATGCGGTGCGTGATTTCTTGAAATCTCATCCGGAATTAGATACGAAAATTAGTGAACAAGTGAAGGAAAAATTATTCCCAAGCGAGTATAAAGAAACACAAGCAGAAGAATAACTTCTGCTTTTTATTCAGAAAGGGGCTTTTATGAAGTTGGTGGATTTATTGGATTTGAATTATCAGTTATACCGTACAATCAAAGGTTCTATTCAAGATATAAATATTGAATATCTATCGCAAGATTCACGTGATATACAAAAGAATACTTTGTTCTTTTGTGTACCGGGAGCATCTTTTGATGGGCATCAGTTCGCAAAAATAGCAGAGGAAAAGGGAGCGGTTTGTTTGATTGCTTCTAAACCGGTGGATGTACAAATTCCGATTATTTATGTCGAAGATGTTGTTCGAACGATGGCTTTTTTAGCCATGCGTTTTTACCATAATCCAAGTAAAGAAATAACATTGATTGGGGTAACAGGCACCAATGGTAAAACCACGACAACGCATATCATCCGTCATTTGTTTGAAAAGAATAAACAAGTCTGTGGGATGATTGGTACCAATGGTATTTGGTATCAACAAGAACACATTTATAGCCCTAATACAACTCCTGATGCTCTTACTTTACAAAAGAGTTTAGCCAAGATGAAGAAGGCCGGGGTATCGTTTTGTACCGCCGAGGTATCTTCACATGCTTTGGTGATGGGTCGTGTTCAACATGTGGATTTTAAAGTAGCTGTGTTTACGAATTTAACTCATGAACACTTAGAAACACATCATACGATGAGTGAATATTGTATGGCAAAAAGTCTATTGTTTGCTCAATTGGGTTCGGGAAATGATAAAAAAGTCGCTATTTTGAATAAAGATGATGCTTACGCAAAGGAAATAGCAAATCGTTGTAATGCGATGATTTGGTATTATAGTACGAAAGATTCTAGTGCTGAATTTTATGCAAAGGATATTCAGTATTCGGCAACAAGCACTTCGTTTATATTGGTATTCCAAGGTCGTGAATATCTTATTCAGTCTGGCTTAATTGGTGAATTTAATGTACAGAATGTTTTAGCGGCTTTAGCGACGTATTATGCAGTTCATAGAAACTTAGAATTAGCGATTGAAGCTTTAAAGAGCTTTAAGGGTGTAGAAGGTCGTATGCAACGAGTTGAAAATAGCTTAGGTATTCATGCAATTGTCGACTTTGCCCATACACCAGATGGACTAGAAAAAGCCATGACTGCTTTGAAAGAAATTGAACACACAAGGATTATTACGATGATTGGTCATGATGGTGGTAATCGTGATAACTCTATTCGTCAAGATTTAGGTCGAATTGCTTTAGAACATAGTGATTATGTTGTGTTTACTTCAGAAAATCCTCGTGATGAAAATCCAATGAAGATTATGAATGAAATGGTCAAGGGCTCAGATAAGAAGAATTATGAATTTTTGGTGGACCGTCATGAAGCCATTGATCAAGTGGTATCCTTAGCCAAAAGGGGTGATATTCTTTTCTTTGCGGGGAAGGGACATGAACCTTATCAACTTATCAAGCGAGAAAGAATTCCATTTAATGAAGTGCAATTTGTAAAAGAAGCTTTGGAAAAAAAGGCACATGAATAAACTTAAAGTCATTAATTATCTTCTAACAGCTTTCTTTGTGTTGTTGGCAGGTTGGTTGCTATATCTATTCAGTCAACAAAGCTTTAAAAAGCTAATTGTATATGTTTTATTATCCGTTATAAATTTAGGTATTGTGACCTTGATTCGTAAAGTAGTGAATAAGAAGCGACCGGAGAAAAATTTGCTAGATAAGCAGAAGCAAGGGGAAGCTTGGCCTTCTAGGCATAGCTACTCAGCTTTTTATGTCATCTTTTCTTCTTGGTTTATGTTTCCAACTTGGTTAAGTGTTTTTTTGTTTTTCCCGGCTATTTCTTTAGCTATTTTAAGAGTAAAATCCAAAGTGCATGATTATCGGGATATTTTATCCGGCATGAGCTTAGGCATAATCAGTGGTATCCTTGTTGCTTATATTGTTCAAAAACTATTTTAACCGTATAATAGAAAAGACGAGAAGAATAACGTCCAACAAAGAAGGAGAACATATGAATCCAGAAATGGTGTATTTCTTTGTGGGATTAGTCGGTTTAGCAATCGGAATCGTCGTTATGTTAATCATGAATTCAGCAGGTCTTTCTAAATCGAAAGCCGAAGCTGAACAAATCGTAAAAGATGCTCAAAACAAAGCAGATAGTGTTTTAAAAGAGGCGACTTTAGAAGCAAAAGAAAAAGCATACGAAGTACAATTAACAGCGGAGAAGGAAGCTCAACGTAGACAAGAACAATTGATTCAACAAGAGAATAAATTGTTAAGAAAAGAGGATGCGTTGCGTTTTAAGGAGAATGAAGTTCAATCCAACCAAAGAAAATGGGAAGATAAGAATCGTTCAATCGATGATAAAATGGCTAATCTTCACAAAATGGAAGAGTCTTTACAGAAACAACAGCAATCTCTTCAAGTGAAACAAGAAACATTAAATCAAAAAATACAGGAACAATCTTCTTTATTAGAGAAGATGGCACAAATGAGCCAAGCTGACGCAAAAGCGGAATTGATGGCAAAGGTTGAAAGCCAAAGTGAAAAAGAAATTGGTGCTTATTTGCGTGATAAATTAGAAGAGGCAGAGGATAATGCACAAGCGCAAGCTCGTAACATTATCGCTAATGCTATTCATCGCTATTCACAAGAAGAAGTAATGGAAAGAACAGTTAGTACTGTTACGCTACCAAATGAAGAGATGAAAGGACGCATCATTGGTCGTGAAGGTCGTAATATCCGTGCGATTGAACAGGCAACAGGTGTTGATTTGATTATTGATGATACACCAGATGTGATTACTTTGTCTTGTTACAATCCAATTCGTCGTGAAGTGGCTCGTCAAGCTATGGAAATCTTATTGAAGGATGGGCGTATTCAACCGGGGCGTATTGAAGAAGTGGTTGAAAAAGTCCAAAGTGAAATGGAAAATAGTATCTTCAAGATTGGTAATGAAGCCGTTTATCGTCTTGGTATTGGTAAGATGAATCGTGAGTTGATTAAGTTGGTTGGTCGTTTGCGGTATCGTTATAGCTATGGTCAAAATGGTTTGCAGCATTCCGAAGAAGTGGCACGTTTTGCCGGTATGATGGCGGCTGAATTAGGCTTAAACCAAGTGTTAGCGAAAAGAGCAGGTCTATTGCACGATATTGGTAAGGCTTTAGACTTTGAACAAGAGGGAAGTCATGTCGAATTAGGAGCGAAAGTAGCTCGTAAATATGGTGAACATGAAATTGTTGTGAATGCGATTGAATCACACCATGGAGATGTGGCACCAACCGATATTATTTCTGTGTTGGTTGCTGCCGCTGATACGATTAGTGCAGCTCGTCCGGGGGCTCGGTATGAATCGGTAGAAGGTTATATTACTCGCTTGGAAAATCTTGAAAAGATTGCGACCAGTTATAAAGGTGTTGAAAAAGCGTATGCGATTCAAGCCGGTCGTGAATTAAGAGTGATGGTTCAACCGGAAGTGGTGGATGATGTTGCGATGGTGAAAGTGGCTCATGATATCAAGGATCAAATTGAAAAAGAATTAACTTATCCAGGTCAAATTAAAGTGACCTTGATTCGTGAAGTTCGTGCACAAGAATTAGCGAAATAGGGCTCGCCCCTATTTTTTGTTATAATGGTAGTCTATGAAAAATAAAGATTATTTGATGCCGGATTTAAAGTTGGAAAAGAAAAGAAGTTTGAAAAAAGATAATGAGACCAACTATCGTGATTTTCAAATGAGTTTAGAAGCCAATCGCTTAGGACAAGATAAAAAATATTTTGTGAAAACCTATGGTTGCCAAGCCAATGTGCGAGATGGTGAATCACTTTCGGGAATGCTAGAAATGATGGGATTTACGTATGCCGAAGTACCGGAAAAAGCGGATGTCATCCTCTTTAATACCTGTGCTATTCGTCGCGCCGCAGAAGAAAAAGTAATAGCGGAAATTGGTAATTTAAAGTATCTAAAAAGAGAAAAACCGGATACCATTTTTGCTCTTTGCGGTTGTATGGCTCAAGAAAAAGATGTGGTGGAAGAATTGCTTCAGAAGCATCCGCAAATAGATTTGATATTTGGTACCCATAACCTGTATCGCTTTCCTTCCCTTTTACAAGAAGTAATGCTTAAGAAAATCCAAAAGGTAGAGGTGTATTCTCAAGAAGGAGAAGTAGTGGAAGCTTTACCGGTGAAAAGATCCATGTCAGCAAAGGGTTTTGTAAATATTATGTATGGCTGTGATAAATTTTGTACCTATTGCATTGTGCCTTATACTAGAGGGAAAGAACGTTCCCGTCGCATGAAAGATATCTTGGATGAAGTTTTAGATTTGAAACAAAGTGGGCGAAAAGAAGTGGTTCTTTTAGGACAAAATGTGAACGCCTATGGCAAAGATTTACACATGGAAGATGGCTTTACAGATTTACTAAGAGCTGTCTCTGATACAGGAATTGAGCGCATTCGTTTTTATACTTCTCATCCTAGAGATTATCGTTCTTCTTTAATTGATTTAATGGCGGAAAGAAAGAATATTATGCCTTTTCTACATTTCCCTGTTCAATCTGGTTCTAACGATGTCTTAAGAAGAATGGCACGTGGATATACAGTTGAACATTATATTTCTTTATACGATGAAATGATTCAAAAGGTTCCTAATATCACTTTTACCACCGATATTATTGTTGGTTTCCCGGGAGAAAGTGAAGCGGATTTTGAAAAGACCATGAGCCTTGTGGAACATTGTCAATACGATATGGCTTATACTTTCTTATATTCAGCTAGGCTGGGAACACCGGCGGCTTCTATGCCGGATTTCATTTCAAAAGAAGTTAAAAAAGAACGCTTACAACGACTAAATCAACGTTTGCGTGATATAGCGGCGGAAAAGAATAAGACTTATTTGCACAAAGTGGTAAAAGTCTTATGTGAAGGTGCTTCTAAGAAAAATAATGAAATGTATGCCGGGTATACAGAAGATAATAAATTAGTGAATTTTTCTTGTTCTTGGAATTGTCTGGATGAAATTGTGGATGTTGAGATTACAGAAACACATTCTTATACCTTGAATGGAAGAGTGTTGGAAAAATAAGGTTAGCTACTTTATAATAAAAAAGGAGAAGATTTTTTGGAGGAAAATATGAATAATATAGTGCGTTTATTTGCACTTGGAGGTCTTGATGAAGACGGCAAGAATCTCTATGTTGTAGAAAATAATAATGATATTTTTGTGATTGAGTGTGGTCTACGCTTTCCCTTGAATGGGGATAGCTTAGGTATTGAAATGATTGTTCCCGATGTAAGTTATCTGGTTGAAAATAAAGATCGAGTGAAAGGGGTTTTCTTAACCCATGGTCATGATGATGTGATGGGCGGTTTACTTTACCTTTTGAAACAAATACCGGATGCTCCTATCTATACCGCTCCTTTAACGGCTTTAATGATTGAAAGAAAACTAAAGGAAGAAGGCATAGGTAAAATCAATCTGCATCGCATTCGTCGTAATGCGAAATTCAAAGTTGGTAATACGAATATCCGTACTTTTGGAACCATGCAATCCATCGCTGATGGCTTCGGTTTAGCCATTCAAACGGCAGAAGGCTATGTGGTGTATAGCTCTGAATTTATTGTTGACTATGATACCCATATGCCAAGCTTTGTGTTCGATATTACAAATGTGACGGATTTGGCGAAAGAAGGTGTTTTAGCTCTACTTTGTGAATCCGTTGCTGCAACGCGGGAAGGAAATTCTACTCCCCACCATCGTTTAAGTAATGTCTTAGAACCAATTATTGAAGAAAGCGAAGGACGTATTTTAATTACTGTCTTTAATCAAAATCTCTACCGCATTATTGAAATCATAGAGTTAGCGAATAAATACAATCGTCGTGTATTCCTATACGATGAAGGATTGAAGGCTATTATGGCTGATATGGCTAAACTTGGTTACTATCATATTCCAGCCGGCTTAGAAGTAGTGCCATCCAAATTCCATAACGAAGAAGAAAATATGATTGTTTTAGTTGGTGGAACAGGCGATTCTATTTTTCAAAAGGTACATCGCATTGCGAATAAAGAAGATTCTGTGATTGAATTAAAGAAGAGTGATACCGTTGTGATTGCTTCTCCGGCTGTGCCTGGTACCGAACGTCTTGAAGCTTCGATGGAAAATGATTTATACAAAGAAGCCAATCGTGTTTTAACCGTTGATGCCAAACGCAACTATTCCATGCATGCTTCTATGGAAGATTTAAAGATGATGATTTATTTGATGAGTCCGAAATACTATGTACCCGTTAAGGGTGAATATCGTCAATTGATTGCGAATGCGAATATTGCTTTAGGCATGGGCTATCAAGCGGATAAGATTGTGGTTTTAGCCAATGGTCAAGTAGCAACTTTTAGAGATGGTGTTTTAGATCAGAAATACGATAGCGTAAAAGCCGGTGATGTCATGGTGGATGGAAAAGATAGCCTGGACGCTAGTGGTATGGTCTTAAAGGATCGTGATATTTTAAGTACTGATGGTGTTATTGTGGTGGGAGTTGTGATGAATCACCATAATAAAGAAATCATTGGTGGACCAGATGTCCAAAGTCGTGGTGTGATTTATTTAAAAGATGCGGATTACATTGTAAAAGAAGTGGGAAATATCCTAGAAACCACCATCAATACCATGGTGAAAGAAAAGCGTTATGATAATCTTGAAGCGCGTTCGGAAGCAAGAGAAAAGATTGCTCGTTATTTGTTGAAAGAAACTGGTAAGAGACCAATGATTTTACCAGCTATCGTTGAAATAAATATTCAAGAATAGGAGTTATTGTGGCAAGAAAATCAAAAGCTCAACAAGAAAAAGAATTTAATGAACAAATCACCAAGGTCGTTTTAGTTCTTGTATTAGTGGTTCTTTTAACTGTGTCCATTATGAAGTTAGGATTAGTTGGTCTTTATTTAAATCATTTACTAATATATCTTTTTGGGACATGGTATTGGATGACTTTACTTTTAGGTATTCTTTATTTCATCTTGTCCATTTTAATTCGTAAAGGTTCCATTCAGCCAAAACGAATCTTTCCGTTAATACTGTTGATGCTGGCGACTTCTTTACTAGCCACTTATCTAGTAACAAATGATAAGCTGATTGGTTTTTCCGTTTTCAAGCAATACCTATCACTAAGCAAGAGCTTCTTTAGTGATTTCCCATTAATGAAAGTTGGTGGTGGTCTTATTGGTTATTTCTTATATGGTGTTTTATCCACTTTATTTGCAAGATTAGGTTCTTTGTTGATATTTTTCTTACTTGTTGCGATTTCAATCTTGGTATGGACCGGAACGGATGTATACAAACGGGCTTTAAAGACCATTTATCACTTCTTTGAATTACCAGAGAAAGAAGAAGAGGAAGAAATTGAAGTTGAACCAAAAGAACCAGTTAATCTTTGGAAGATGATTGATGAACATAAGAGTGCAAAGATGAAAGATATTCGTGTGGATGAAGATCCGGAAATCACACAAGATATGGATATTTTAACGGACTACCCTAATAAAACCGGCTTTGGCATCACCATGGATGATACGGAAGAATTAGAACCGATCTATGATGAGGTTTATGAAGAAGAAAATTTTGTTCCGGAACCAGTTCAAGAGGAAATAGAATTTGAGGATATGGCTTTAAAGAAGCCTATTGCCAATCAAAATCTGGATCATTATAAATTACCAAGTCAATCTTTATTGGACGCAATAGGGGGAAAAGATAAGAATTTTGAAAACATTCGTGCCGCGAAAGAAAAAGCGCAAGCTCTAATGGCTATTCTAAGAAACTTTGATATAGACGCACAATTATTGGATACCCATATTGGTCCGGCGGTAACGCAATTTGAAATACGTCCCGATCCAAATGTGAAGGTATCTAAGATTTTAGGTTTGGCGGATAATTTGAAGATGCAGATGGCGGCGAAAGATATTCGTATTGAAGCTCCAATTCCCGGTCGTAATGCGGTTGGGGTTGAAATTCCTAATGTGAAAAGTACAGTCGTTAAGATGAAAGAGTTACTTCGTGATCAACCAGAAGGAAATAAACCGTTGATCTTTTTCTTGGGTAAGGATTTATTAGGTAATTCAGTTTATTGTAACTTAGCGAAGATGCCTCACTTGTTGATTGCCGGGGCAACGGGATCAGGAAAGTCAGTTTGTATGAATACCATTATTACTTCTTATTTACTAAGAACAAGACCGGATGAAGTGAAGCTACTTTTGATTGATCCAAAGAAGGTTGAATTTACACCATATCAAGAAATTCCCCATTTGATAGGACCGGTCATTAATGATCCAACCAAAGCTGCCAATGCTTTAAAGGTTATGGTGGAAGAAATGGATCAACGGTATAACATTTTTGCGAATTTGGGTGTTCGTAAGCTGGAAGACTACAATGCCTTAGTGAAGAAACAGAGTGGACTTCCTAATCCAGATGGAACGCCAGCCTTAAATCCTTTACCATACGTTGTTGTGATTGTGGATGAATTAGCAGATTTAATGACGGTGGCTGGTAAGGATGTGGAATCTTCCATTATGCGTATTACCCAATTAGGTCGTGCGGCCGGTATTCATATGATTGTCGCCACCCAACGTCCATCGGTAGATGTTATTACGGGAGTGATTAAAGCGAATATTCCTAGTCGTATTGCGTTCTCAGTTTCTAGTGCGATTGATTCAAGGACGATTCTTGATCATCAAGGAGCAGAAAGGTTACTTGGAAATGGAGATATGTTGTATCTAGCCAATGGCTCTAATGCGATTCGTCGTGTACAAGGTATTTATGTGACGGATGAAGAAGTTCAGCGCATTACAAAAGCCTGTTCTAACCAAGCTGTACCAATGTATAACGATGCTTTCTTGCGTTTGGATATGGTTGAAAATGGTAGTGATGGTACTTTGATGAAAATGGAGGAAGATCCCTTATTCAAAGAAGTAACGGACTACGTCATTGATGCACAAAAGGCGTCTACTTCTTTATTGCAAAGAAGATTTGGAATTGGCTATAATCGAGCGGCGAGAATGATTGATGTCTTAGAAGATCATGGCATTATTGGTCCATCTCGTGGTTCTAAACCAAGAGAGGTCTTGCGTAAAAAGGAAGCTGAAACAAATCGGACTGAAACGGGAGGAATCCGTGAATAAGCGGATTTCTTTTTTCTTTTGGAAGTGTTTGACTTGATGGTCTTTTGTCTTTTTGGTATAAAATAATTGGTTAAAACAAACTGGAAAGAGGGTTGTATGAGCGCAAGTGACGGCATTGTGATTCTAGTGATTGGGGCTTTAGTGGCTTGGAATATTCGCTATGTGGTAAAAAATGGTGTGGATTCTTGCAGTGGTGATTGCAATGGTGCTTGTAAGGGACACTGTAAATGGGTTGGTGATGTAGCGAAAGCACGTCGTCACATTTCTCGTATCAATAAAATTAAAGCTTTCTTCCATTTGACCTAAGAAGGTCTTTTTTTGTGGATTTTTGATTATTTTGGTAATAAGGGAGTACAGGAGAAAAACTATGTTAAATCAATTTATGTTGATAGGTCAAATTGAAAAGATTCAGAAAAGTCCAAAAGAGGTATCGTTAAAAATTCGTGGTCGAAAAGCATTCTTGGATGAACAAGGGGAATGTAAGGAAGACCATTTTGTTATCAAGCTTTGGAAAGGAATTGAAAGAGAGTGTTTATCCATCGTTTCGGAAAATCAATTTATCGCCGCCAAAGGTCGTCTTGAAACAAATGAACATGGTGTTATTTCTTTGATAGCAGAAAAGTTAGCTTACTTTCCAATGAATTAGATATATTATGCTAGAATAGTAGCTGAGGTGAAATTATGGCATTTGATTCATTAAGTGAAAGACTAAATAAAGCATTCCGTAATCTAAGTGGTAAAGGTACGTTGAGTGATAATAATATGGAAGAAATGCTCAAGGAGGTACGTGTTGCCTTACTTGAAGCCGATGTAAACTATGGCATTGTTAAAGAATTTTTAGACACCATTCGGGAAAAAGCCCGTGGGGAAGAAGTTTTAAAGTCCGTTGAACCTGGACAACAGTTGGTTAAGATTATTCATGATGAAATCTTGGCTTTGTTGGGTAGCGAAGATGCTTTAATCCAATGGAAACCAAATGGTATCACAACAATTATGATGGTTGGTTTACAGGGTACCGGTAAAACAACTTCGATTGCGAAAGTAGCTAATCAAGTTCAATTGAAACAAAAACGAAAAGCGCTTTTAATTGCGGCGGATGTTATTCGTCCGGCGGCGATAGATCAGTTAAAGACATTAGGTCAAGAAATCAATGCCGAAGTCTTTAGCATGGGCGCAAGTGTTTCGGCTTTGGAAACAGTTGAAAAGGGTATGGTCTATGCGAAAGAAAAGGACTATGATACGGTCTTTATTGACACGGCAGGTCGTTTGCACATTGATGAAGCGTTAATGAAGGAACTGCAAGACATTAGCCAATTGGTTAAGCCGGATGAAATATTGCTGACGGTGGACGCCATGACAGGTCAAGATATTGTGAATGTGGCGAATGCTTTTAAGGAAGCTTTGACTTTAACCGGTTTAGTTGTTACGAAATTTGATGGTGATTCCCGTGGTGGTGGTGTTCTTTCTGTTCGTAAAATCACTGGTGTACCAATTAAGTTTGTTGGTGAAGGTGAAAAGGTGGAAGACATGGATGTTTTCCATCCTGATCGTATGGCAGACCGTATTCTTGGTATGGGTGATGTGGTCAGTTTGGTTGAAAAGGCACAAGAAAAATTAGATATGGAAGAAAATGCTCGTTTGGCAGAAAAGATGATGAATGGGCAATTTACCATGGGTGATATGTTGAAACAGTTTGAACAAATTCAAAAGATGGGACCGCTTGGTGGCATTATGAAGATGATTCCAGGTATGAACCGATACGCCGGTATGTTGGATGAGGCGAAAGCGGACAAATCCATGGTGCATATGAAAGCAATCATTCAATCTATGACACCTTATGAAAGAGCCTTTCCAGATAAGATGCGGGGTAGTATGAAGAAGCGTATTGCCCAAGGTTCTGGTCGTTCTGTTGATGAAGTGAATAAGCTAATCAATCAATTCAATAAGATGAAGAAATTGATGGACGCCATGAGTGGTTTATCGCGGAGTGGTAATTTAAACGAAGATAGTTTAGAAAAGATGTTCGATACTCGTATGGGTGGTATGAATAATGCGATGAAGAAAAAAAAGTATAAATTTTAGCTGTCAAGGTTTTAAACTTGACAGTCTTTTTTATCTTTGGTAGGATACTAGAGGATTTTAATTAGGAGGAAATTATGTCGGTTAAATTAAGATTGAAGAGAATGGGTGCTAAGAAGGCACCTCGTTACAGAATTGTGGCGGCGGATTCGCACTTTGCTCGCGATGGAAGAGATATTGAAACCATCGGTCATTACAACCCTACAGCGCAACCTAAGGAATTGGTTGTGAATGAAGAAAAAGCTCTAAAGTGGTTAAGAAATGGTGCCCAACCATCGGATACAGTTCGTAGTCTTCTTTCTGATAAGGGGATCATGAAGAAGTTCCATGATGAAAAAGTAGCTGCTAAGAAGAAGGCTTAATCATGACGGATTTAAAGCAAGTCCTAAGAGGCTTGATTGAACCAATGATGGATCAACCAGAAGCTTTGCGCATTGAACAAGAGAGCGATGAAAATCGTAAAGAGGTCGTTTTAAAGGTTTATGCTAATCGTTCGGATATTGCTCGTTTGATTGGTCGTAAAGGAGCGATGGCTAGCTCTCTTAGACAAGTGATGTCTATCTCTTCTCATAGTGATCACCGTCACATTGTTATCAAGTTTGAACAAGATTGAAGAATGCGACTTGCATTCTTTTTTCTAAGGAGGCTTATGAAAAAAATTCAAGTTGGATATATTCAAAATACCCATGGTATTAAAGGAGAGTTAAAAATTCGACCGGAAACAGATTTTCCAAAGGTTCATTTTAAAAAAGGAAAAAAACTTTATTTAAATGGTCAAAAAGAATTAGAAATCGCTTCTAGTCGTCTTCAAAAAGAACTTTATTTAATTCAATTTGTTGGTTATGAGGATATTAATTTAGTACAAGACTGGAAGGGTAGAAATCTCTTCATTGATGAAAGTAATCAAGTTCCATTAAAAAAAGGAGAGTTTTATCGCTCGGAATTGGTTGGATTAAAGGCTATTTCTGAAAAAGGAGATATCATTGGTACGATTACAGCCATTGAAGAAACTCTTGGTGCACAAAATAATTTACGTATTAAAACAAATAATAAAGAAGTTTTATATCCTTTTATTCCAAACTTTATTGATCATGTTAGTTTAGAAGAAAAGAAAGTGTATCTAAATCACTGGGAGCAATTTCAATGAAAATTAGTATTATTTCTTTATTTCCAGAAGTATTCTCTACTTATTTCGATTGTTCTATTTTAGGAAGAGCCCAAGAAAAAGGTTTTGTGGAAATAGAGTATATTCAACTAAGAGATTTTGGTAAAGGCGTGCATCGCTCAGTTGATGATCGTCCTTTTGGTGGTGGTAAGGGACAGCTTATTCAGTGTGAACCGGTTTTAAAAGCCATTCGTTGTGTTCAAAAAGAAGATAGTAAAATTTATTTATTGGCACCTAGTGGTTGCCTTTTTAATCAAAAAAAAGCTCATGAAATGGCTTCTTGTTCGCATATTATTCTTGTATGTGGACATTATGAGGGCTTTGATTATCGCCTTGAAGAATATTGTGATGGTGTTTTTTCAATTGGTGACTATGTGCTAAGTGGAGGAGAATTAGCCGCAATGGTCATTACGGATGCAATAGTACGTTTATTACCAGGAGTGATTAGTGAGGGCAGTACGAAAGAAGAATCGTTTGAGAATGGTTTATTAGAATATCCACAATACACACAACCGGCTATCTTCGAAGAAAAAGAAGTTCCGGAAGTATTGCGAAGCGGGAACCATGCAAAAATTGATATCTATCGGAAAGAACAGGCGCTTTTAAGAACAAAAAAAATGAGACCGGATTTGTACGAAGCTTATCAAAAGAAGGAAAATTAATCCTTCTTTTCTTTTTGGAAGTCATTTAATAAAACAATATGATAAGTAACAGCTAAAGCCAAATGGTCTAAAGTATCGCTTGTTTTTTTTGAGCTAGGAATGGATTGAGATAGATGGAAGAGAAGGGAAGTACGAAAGTTTTCATAGAGTTCTTTTGTATCTAAACGATTCTCTTTTAAGAATTGAGCGATATTTTCAATTGAAATCACATTCTTACATAGGGCAATGAAATATAAAGTCGCAATTTGATCTTGCGTGTATTGCTTCTTAGTGGCTCTTTCAATCAGTTTTTTCTTGGCGTAATTGGAAATCATAGAAGGCGTTATCAATAGACTAGGATAATTTTCAAAAGAGGAATTGATAAGCTTCGCTATTTGTTCTAAGTAAAGACCAACGTTTGGTATTTGATTGTATTCCGGTAAAAATAATGACTTGTTCATACCTTGATTATAAGGGTTTTATAAAATTATTCAAACAGTTTAATAATAATCGTTGACAAGATTTTAAATAACCGATAGTATAACTTTTAGGAGGTCCTGATATGAATGAAATGAACTTTTTCAAAGTAAAAGATAAGTATTCAGCTCTTACACATTTGATTGGCTTTCTTTTATCTTTAATTGCGACTCCTATTTTATTGATTCGTGCCGCAAGTCATCAAGTTAGTATGCGAATATTAGTGACTTTAGCTATCTTCATGGCAACGATGGTTTTACTCTATGGTGCAAGTACTACGTATCATTCTTTTCATTTAGAAAGAAAAAAAGAACTAATTTTAAAAAGAATTGACCATATTTCCATTTTCTATTTAATCGCCGGCTCTTATACACCATTATGCCTAGGTGTTTTTTATCCTGAAACGAGGCATTTAGGAATCAGCATTTGGCTTTTAGCGATTGTTGGAACAGTTTTTAAAATGTTTTGGGTAACTTGCCCAAAGTGGGTATCATCTATTTTGTATTTGGGAATGGGCTGGATTTCGGTTCTACTCATTCCAATGATACGAAATCAATTTGGTAGGATGGCATTCTTTTGGTTGTTACTAGGTGGTATCTTTTATAGTATTGGAGCTTATTTATACGCTTTAAAAAAGCCCCTTGGCACCAAAGAATTTGGCAATCATGAAATCTTTCATGTTTTAGTGATGCTAGGATCGTTGTGCCATTACCTACTTATGTTCTATTTTGTGGCATAATGAGGGTATGAAATTAGAAATGAGAAAAGATCGAGCTATTTTACTCGATGATAAAAAAGTAGTTGGTTATTGTTCTTATGTAGAAGAAGGGGATGTATGGAAGATTGACCATACGGTTGTTGAAGAAGCCTATCAAGGACAAGGATTGGCTAAAAAAGTTTTTCTAAAGGTGGTTGAAGAAGCTCGTAAACAGGGTAAAAGGATTGTACCTGTTTGTTCATATGCAATTCATCAATTTGAAAAGCACGAAAGCTTACAGGATGTATTAAAGGGTTAGCCTAGCTAACCCTTCAGTTTTTCAATAATGTCCTTGGCTTCTTTTCGATCTAGCCATTCTAATAGACCATCTTTATTTTTCTTAAGAATAATGGCGACTCCATGGGCATCTTTATCAACTGGGGCTAAGATAGCGAGTTGGTCATCATAACGCTCACTTGGAATTTCGGCTACGTTATAAGCAATAATGTATTGTGGTCCAAAAGCAGGAATTGGGGTGGATACCAGCACTCTTCTTCCGTTGTAATTATCTTCCAGAGGAATACGAATCAATTTATTCGTTTCAAAGAAGATGGTATCCAAAATAGAACGATTGGTTCTTGGAATATCGACATCCTTACAAGAGGCGTCTTTATAATAGTGCCTTAAAATCAATCTGCCGGAAACTAAAGTTGGACTATTCGTTCCATAGATGGCAACAGTGGAAACCGCATGGTGACGGAATTGAAAGTTTGTATAACTATTTTGACTCATATGATTACCTTAATCTTATCATAGCTTTAATACGTGTCTTTTTCAAGCGAAAATGGTATATTCAAGAAGGGGAAATGATTGTGGAAGTACAGATACTACCCTTGTTGCAAGGGGCTAAAGAAGCAACTGGATTAGCGGTTATCATTGATGTTTTTCGAGCTTTTTCACTAGAAGCTTATATGCAAGACAAGGGAGCTAAAGTTATTTTTCCGGTGCAAAAAATTGAAGATGCGTTTGGGTTAAAGAAAAGATATCCAGAAGCTATTTTAGTTGGTGAAAGAAACGGAATTAAAGTAGCTGGTTTTGATTATAGCAATTCACCAAGTGAGCTTATTTATCAAGATTTAAGAGATAAAATCATCATTCATACTACAAGTGCCGGTGTACAAGGATTAATAAATGCAAAAAAGGCGGATGAAATTGTGACTGGAGCATTAGTCAATGCTAAGGCTACGGTTTCCTATATTCAACAGAAAAATCATCGACATGTTTCCATTGTGCCAATGGGTTGGAATGGGGAAAGAATGAGTGAAGAGGATAATTTATGTGCGAATTATCTGTTGGCGCTTTTAAAAGGAGAAGACTATCCTAGTTTAGAAGAAGAAATTCAAGCTCTAAAACAAAGTGAAGGAAAAAAATTCTTTGATTCAACAATGCCACAATTTCCCCAAGAAGATTTTGCGTTATGCACGAATGTCAATTATTTCCAAGGGGTTAATAAAGCTATATGGAAAGATAATCAATACCAAATGGTATGGGAGAAAATGTCATGAAACAAAAAGTATTTTTCTTTGATATAGATGGCACTTTGACGGATGAGCGAACACATCAAGTGGTTCCCAGTGCCAAAGTAGCTATTCAATACTTACAAGAAGTTGGTCATTTTGTGGCGATTGCGACAGGTCGTATGCACTATAAAACAGTGGATATTGCTAGGGAGCTAGGAATTCATCATTTTGTTTGTGGAGGAGGTGGTTGTCTTGTTTTAAACGATGAAATTCAATGCGATGAAAGGTTAAATGATGAACTAGTTCAAGCGTATTTAAAACAAGCGGATACCAATCAAATGGGTTATCTTTTATTAAGAGAAGATAATGATAGTGTGGAGATGAAAGATTTTCGCTTTTTAGAACAGGCCGGTTTTCGTAAAGAACTAACGACTTACCACTATCGACCAAGACTAGATGTTTCTAATTTAAAAGATACCTATAAAATTTATCTAGCTGTTCGACAAGAAAATGAGAAGAAATATCCATGGATTGAAAGCTTAGGTCATTTGCGGATGACAAAGGATTATATCGTTGTTCAATACGATAAGAAGAATGAAGGTATTCGTAAGTTATTAGCGATCATTCAAGCTGATTTGAATCAAGTCGTTGTCTTTGGGGATGGTAATAATGATAAGGCGATGTTTGAACCGGAATACTTTAAAGTGGCAATGGGTAATGGTGAGCCATCATTAAAAGATATGGCGGATTATGTAACGGATAATTCCTATGACGATGGTATTTATAAAGCTTGCGAGCACTTTGGTTGGTTTGAAAAATAATCCCTTGGCAAAGGTTTACTTTTGTGCTAACCTGATTAGGCACTGTGTGCGTCTAGGTTCCGCTGACAAAAGGTCATGAACCAATATAGATATTTGTCGGAAAAGGAGAAAAAGATGAATTTAAATTTAGTTGACAAGATTACAAAGTCGCAAATGCGCGTTGATGTTCCTGAATTCCGTTCCGGTGATTCAGTTAAAGTTCATGTTCGTATTCGTGAAGGTGAAAAATCTCGTATTCAGATTTTTGAAGGTGTTGTAGTGGATCGTTCCAATGGTGGAATTGGGGCTACTTTCACTGTTCGTAAGATTTCCAATGGTGTTGGTGTACAACGTACATTCCCTGTACATTCTCCAATCATTGAAAAGATTGAAGTTATTCGTTTGGGTAAGGTGCGTCGTGCTAAGTTAACTTATCTTAAGGGTAGATCAGCTAAGAACGCTCGTATCAAAGAACGTCGTCGTTAAGAAACTTAGGAAAGAGAAAGAGCTTACTTTCTCTTTTTTTGTGATAGAGTAGTAGAGGAGTTAGTCTATGAGTGAAAATAAAAAAAGAAGAAAATTAAAAAAAGAAGTTGTCTTATTTTTTCGAGATGTGATTATCTCTTTTACCGTAGTAATGGCATTGATGCATTTTGTGTTTCGACCAATTCAAGTTAAGGGTCGATCTATGTATCCAACTTTAGAGGATGGAGCCTATGGTTTTTCCAATACCATCGGCTTACATTTTGGTCGTTTAAAAC
The DNA here is from genome assembly GCF_019798045.1 of Bulleidia sp. zg-1013. NCBI lineage: Bacteria > Bacillati > Bacillota > Erysipelotrichia > Erysipelotrichales > Erysipelotrichaceae > Bulleidia > Bulleidia sp. zg-1013. Next base: position 303,202 of record NZ_JAGXEX010000001.1, on the reverse strand, counting down.
GCTTTGATGTGGTAATTTTGTACTTACCAGAAAGAAAAGAATATATTGTGAAACGCATTGTTGGTTTACCTGGTGAAATCATTGAATATAAAAATTCCAAATTACTAATCAATGGAAAAGAAGTAGAGGAATCTTTCTTGAATCATTCCTACCGTAAGCAATATGGTGAACTATTCACCTCGGATGTTCCAGAACAAACCATTCCTGACAATCATTATTTTTGTTTAGGAGATAATCGACCAAACTCTTCCGATTCACGTGTGTATGGATCATTTGCGAAATCACAAATTGTGTCTAAGGGTGCTTTTATTCTTTATCCATTCTCTAATTTTGGGGTGAAATCATGGTAAATATTCAATGGTATCCAGGTCATATGGAAAAAGCCCGTCGTGAGATGAGTGAAAAAATGAAAGTGGTTGACATGGTGATTGAATGCCGTGATGCACGCATCCCATTGGCTTCCAAAAATCCTTTGATTGATCAATTGGTCGGGCAAAAGCCGCGGCTAATTTTATTAACGAAAACCGATTTAGCAGATTCCATGAAAACAAAGGAATGGATTTCTTACTTTAATCAAGAAAACCAAAAAGCGATTACGGTAAATCTAAAAAAAGGTCAGGGTTTCCAAAAAGAAATCATTGTGGCGTGTTTAGAGTTAAATAGAAAAAGGCGTGATAAACAAAGAAGTCGTGGTATTGAACCGAGAGCTATTCGAGCGATGGTTTGTGGTATTCCAAATGTTGGAAAAAGTACATTAATCAATCGAATTTCCGGTAAAAATCGTTTAGAAGCCGCCAATCGACCAGGTATAACTCGTTCTTTGACTTGGCTTCATGCAGATAGGGAATTAGATCTTTTGGATACACCAGGTGTTTTATGGCCAAAGTTTGAAGATCAAAAGGTGGCTTCTTTATTAGCGGTATTGGGTTCAATCAATGAAGATATTTTAGATCCAAAATTTATTGCGATGGATGCCATTCGTTCTATCCAAGAAGGCTACCCTCATTTTTTTACTCAAGCCTACGCTATTCAAGAAGACATGAATCCCAATCAAGTTTTAAAAGCAATAGCGGAAAAAAGAGGCTTTAAGCTAGAAGGAGATGTGCTTGATACTAAACGGGCTGCGCAATCGTTTATTTACGATTTGCGTAAAGCTAAGTTTGGTGGTATTAGTTTGGAGAGTGTTCATGAAGGTATGTAGTAATAAATATGAAAAAGAAGCATGGGCTTCTTTGAAAAGTGTAGTTGGCATCGATGAAGCGGGAAGAGGACCTTTGGCTGGTCCACTTTTTGTGGCGGGGGTTATTTTTCCGATTGGTTATATGAATGAAGAAATCTATGATTCCAAAGCCATTTCGGAAAAGAAAAGGGAGCGATTATTTCAACAAATTCAACAAGATGCTAATTGGTTTAAGATTGTCGAAGTACCAATTGAAGTGATTGATGAAAAAAATATTTATCAGGCAACGAAAGATGCTATGTTGGAAATCGCTCAAATGGCAGCTTGTGATATTGTCTTAACGGATGCGATGCCATTAGATATGACGAAAGAAGTGCATTCTTTAATTAAGGGTGACCAAAAATCCATTTCCATTGCGGCGGCTAGTATTCTAGCAAAAGTTAGTCGTGACCATGTGATGCTTGCATTAGACCAAAAATTTCAAGGTTATGGATTAGCCGGGAATAAAGGCTATCCAACCAAGGAACATTTAAATGCTTTAAAAACATTGGGTGTTACTGAAATTCACCGAAGAAGTTATGGACCTGTAAAGAAAATAGCAGGGGAATAATCTTCTTTTCGGGAATATCACCTTAGAGGTGGTGGATGAAAAGAGAAGATATTGCTCAATATAGTTATCGTTATGCCGGAAATTGGAAAGCTATCGAACAAGCTATTCTTAAGGAAGAAGAAAACCCTTGTTATAAAGTGTATGAACCATACATTACTTATTTGGATCCGGAATATCCGGAAGAGTTTCGTCAATTAGACTATCCACCTTGGGTATTATTTTATCGTGGAAATATTCATCTTTTAAAGAAAAGAAAGATAACAATCATTGGTTCCAGAGAAATTAGTGCAAGAGGAAAATACTATACAAGACAGGTTTGTGCTAAATTAAGAAAGGACTTTGTGTTAATTTCCGGATTAGCGAAGGGTGTGGATGCACTGGTGCATGAAAGCTGTCTACAAGATGGGCAGACCATTGCCATTATTGGTTCCGGATTAGAAACACATTATCCGGTTTGTAATGAAAAGCTCTATCAAGAATTAAGTCAAAATCACTTGATTTTAAGTGAATGGCCAGGCTATGTGAGGGTACAAAAATTTCATTTTCCTTGGCGTAATCGTTTACTAGCCGCTTTAGGGGAAAAGATTATTGTAACGCAAGCAAAATATAAATCCGGTACGATGATTACCGTCCAAGAGGCTTTACAATTAGGAAAAGATGTGTATTGTTTACCTTACCCCCTTAATGAAGTGGAGGGTAGTGGATGTAATCAATTAATCCAAGAAGGAGCTTCTTTATACATAGAGGATGTTTTTGAATAGGAGAGAGTGAAATGAAAAATTTAGTCATTGTGGAATCCCCATCGAAGTCGAAAACCATCGGGAAGTATTTAGGTAAAGACTATACCGTGGTATCGAGTAAAGGACACATTCGTGATTTGGCTACTCGTGGAAAAGATGGTTTGGGCGTGGATGTAGAAAATAATTTTGCGGCCACGTATGTAATTTCTAAAGATAAAAAAGAAATAGTTGAAGAATTAAAGAGAGAATTTTCAAGAGCCAAAAAAGTCTATCTCGCAACCGACCCAGACCGTGAGGGTGAAGCGATTTCTTGGCATTTGGCGCAAGAATTAGGCTTAGATGAAAAGGATGTAGACCGTGTTACTTTCCATGAAATCACGAAAGATGCTATCCAAAAGGCTTTTGAACAACCAAGAACGATTGATATGGATTTGGTACATTCGCAAGAAGCTCGTCGTATCTTAGACCGTATTATCGGTTTTAAACTATCCAAATTATTACAAAAGAAAATTCGTTCCAAGTCAGCTGGTCGTGTGCAATCCGTTGCTTTAAAGCTCATTGTCGAAAGAGAAAAAGAAATTCAAGCTTTTAAGCCAGAAGAATATTGGACCTTAGAAGCTTTATTTGAAAAAGATAAGATGGAGTTTGAAGCTAGTTTAGCTAAAATCCATGGTAAAAAAGCGAAAATTAGAAATGGTGAACAAGCGAATGAAGTTTATGAAGCTTGTCAAAGGGAATTTACCATTACAAGTGTTAAATCTTCTGTTCGCAAAAGGGAACCAAAACCAGCTTTTATTACTTCTACTCTCCAGCAAGAAGCTTCCACAAAATTAGGTTTTTCACCAAAAAGAACCATGTCTATTGCTCAACGTTTGTATGAAGGAATTGATATTGGTCATGGTCCTGAAGGTTTGATTACTTATATGCGTACCGATAGTACCCGTTTATCTGATGTTTATCAAAATGCGGCAAAGAAGAAGATTGCAAGTGAGTATGGAAAGAATTATCTTGGTAAATACTATGTGAAAAACGATGCCAATTCCCAAGATGCTCATGAGGCCATCCGTCCAACCAATGTGTTATACACGCCTGAAACAATTAAGTCTTATTTAACAACAGAACAATACAAGCTTTATCATCTGATTTATTCTCGTGCTTTAGCTTCTTTAATGGCAGTGGCACAATATGATTCAAAAACGATTATTCTAAGTCAAAATGAGTATGATTTTTCAGTTTCCGGATCAAGCTTAAAGTTTGATGGTTATTTAAAAGTCTATGGTCCTTTTGATAGTAGTAAAGATGTTTTATTACCGGAGGTGATGGAAGGCGAAAGGATGAAAGCCAAGAAACTATCTCGGAGCCAACATTTTACAGAACCACCTTCTCGTTATACAGAAGCTAAGCTGGTGAAAGCAATGGAAGAAGATGGAATTGGTCGTCCATCTACCTATGCGACCATCATTGATACCATTGTGGCACGGGGCTATGTATCTTTAGAAAAGAGTTCGGAAAGTGCTAAAACAAAGGTCTTTAAACCAAGTGAGCAAGGGATATTAACGGCTGAGCAATTGGATCAATATTTCGCTTCTATCATCAATGTGAAATACACCGCTGGTTTGGAAAGTCAATTGGATGAAATTGCGGATGGTCAATTGGATGAAATTGAAACCCTTCGTAAGTTTTATGAAACTTTTGAGCCTTTATTGGCGAACGCTTATGACAAGATGGAAGTTAAGGAATTAGAAAAGGTAGGAGAAGAATGCCCTCTTTGTGGAAATGAACTTGTTTATCGAAATGGTCGTTTTGGTAAGTTTATTTCTTGTTCAACTTTCCCAACTTGCCGTTATACAAGACCTTTGGCTGAAAAGGAAAAGGAAAAACCGGAACCAATTGGCAAGGTTTGTCCTGATTGTGGTGGTGAACTTGTTAAGCGTAAATCCAGATTTGGTACTTATTTTGTGGGTTGTTCCAATTATCCGAAGTGCCGTCATATGGAAACATTGGATGGAGAACCAATTGAATTGGAAAAGAGAACGCATTCTGGAAAGAAGAAGCCGGCGTGAGGGTACGAGTAATAGGAGCTGGATTAGCTGGATGTGAAGCAAGTTATCAGTTAGCTAAAAGAGGTTTTGAAGTTGATTTATATGAAATGAAACCAAAGAAATTTTCACCAGCTCATCGTAGTGAAAATTTTGCGGAATTGGTTTGTTCAAATAGTTTTAGAAGTGATGCCTTAACCAATGCGGTGGGAGTGTTAAAAAATGAATTAAGAATGATGGATTCTTTCATTATGAAAGTGGCAGATGAAACGAAAATACCAGCCGGTTCGGCTTTAGCGGTGGATCGTGAACAATTTTCTTCACTAGTCACAAAACGTTTAAAAGAAATGAAGAATATCACCCTTCATTATGAAGAAATAGAAAAGTTGGATACATCTGTTCCAACGATTGTGGCTTCCGGACCTTTAAGCTCAAAAGCCATTTCAAAATCAATTCAAGACTATTTTCAAGAAAAAGACTTTTATTTTTATGATGCGGTAGCGCCAATTGTAACAGTGGATTCCATTGATTTTACGAAAGCTTATCGAAAGTCACGTTATGATAAAGGAAGTGATGATTACATCAATTGCCCGATGAATCAAGAAGAGTTTCTGGCTTTTTATCAGGCTGTTATAACAGCCGAAACAGCCGAAACACATGACTTTGAAAAAGAGCTTTATTTTGAAGGCTGTATGCCTTTTGAAGTCATGGCAAAAAGAGGTATGAAAACCTTATTGTTTGGACCAATGAAACCAGTTGGTTTAAAGCAAGAAGGAAAAGAAAAACCATATGCAGTAGTGCAATTAAGACAAGATAATGCGACTTCCTCTTTATACAATATAGTTGGCTTTCAAACACACTTGAAATGGTCTGAACAAAAGAAAGTAATTCATCTAATCCCAGGATTAGAGAAGGCTGAAATTGTTCGTTATGGTGTGATGCATCGAAATAGTTATATTAACTCACCAAAGTATTTAGAAGATACCTATCGTGTTTCAAGGGAGAAATACGTATTCTTTGCCGGACAAATGACGGGTGTTGAGGGTTATATTGAATCTTGTGCCAGCGGCTTTGTGGCAGCGGTTAATATGGCGCAAATTTTGCAGGGTAAAGAAGAAATTCATTTTGGTCAAGGGACGATGATTGGTGCTATGGCACACTATATATCCCATGCTTCACAAAGTAATTTTCAACCAATGAATGCGAATTTTGGTATCATGAACTTGGAAAAGATTGTTAAAAAGAAAGAAAAGAAGGAAGCTTACGCACCACAATCCGTGGCTCATATTAAAGAATTGAAAGAAAAGTATGGATTATAGAAAATCTTTAGAATCTTTTTTAGCCTACATTCGCTTGGCAAAAACAGGTTCCAGACATACCGAAGATGCTTATCGAAGGGATATAGAATCTTTTATTTCTTACTTAGAAGAAGAGAAAATTGACACTTGGAAGAAAGTGGATAAAAATTTCTTATTGACTTATTTCACAAATCTTCGTCGAAGAAATTGTCTTTCGAATAGTAGTTATGATCGTTATCTATCTTCACTCCGTTCGTTTTTTCGTTATTTAAATCTTTATGAGGGAATTGGGCATAATCCAATGTCTTCTTTTAAGAATGTAAAAATAAGCCGTCCTTTACCAGAATATTTAACGGTTAATCAAGTACAAGATTTATTAGCTTCATTTGATTTGAATGATGAAAAGGGTTTACGCAATCGTTGCATTGTGGAGCTATTGTATGCTTGTGGTCTTCGTATTAGTGAATGTACCAATATTAAAGTTCGTGATATTCATTTACGAGAACGTTATGTGCGCATTATGGGTAAGGAAAGTAAAGAAAGAATGGTGCCTTTTTATGAAGATTTGGCTATTTTATTAGCGAAGTATTTGAAAGAATCCGCTTCTTTTTCTAATTTAGACCAGCCGATTTTTATGGGATTAAAAAGAAAGGCTATCTCTACTCGTTCAATTCAGTTATTATTAGAAAAGAAAGGTCGAGAATTAAATTTGCCTTTCCGACTTCATCCGCATGTGTTGCGACATAGTTTCGCAACACACTTATTAGATAATGGGGCTGATTTAAGGGTGGTTCAATCCTTATTAGGTCATGAAAATTTAAGCACAACACAAATATACACTCATGTTTCGCAAGACACTTTAAGAAGAGTGATTGAAGAAACACATCCTTTATCACGCCAATAGGAAGGTATCCTCATGAAACGTTATTTTTTAGCTATTTTAACTTTTATCTGTGCAATTTGCTTGATTGCTTGTTCCAAAAAAGTGGGCAAAGATGAATTTTTAGTTCAAGTATCTTTAAAGGTTCAAAATCCACCACATTCTGTTATGTTGGTGTTGACGGAAAATGGACAAATGTTGACGAAAAAGAGGGTGGAAGTGGATGTCAATCATCCGGAAAAACTTTTGTATTTTTATTTTAATCGTCAAGAATTAAAGGCGCTGAAGAATATGCAAGGCTTTGCGATTCAAGCGTATTTGTTCAAGACAGATGATAGTAAAAATAATTGGAATTTAGGTAATGCGGAATCAGTGAATGGTGTGATTCAGTTTGCGCCGATTTATAGTCGTACTTATGAAATTCTTGTCGAAGGCAATGCGAAACAAGAATTTTGGTCTTCTTGGCAAGAGGTAAAACCAAAATGAGTTTCTTTCGTCAATTTAAAGAAGTTTTTTTCAAGAGTCGTCTAAGCAATTTTGAGAAACAAATGTTAGAACGCATTGATGCTGCGGATACCATTGAATTGAGACAAATGTATAGTGATTTAGAAAAGATGCAACAAAGAGGAACAATTTCTGAAAAAGGTTATGCCAAGATGAAAGCTAGGTTAGAAGAGAGGTTATATTTATGATTACAAGTTCTTATCGAAAAAATTCAAAACCAATGCTTGAACCAGCTAATTTAACGTTTCAAGGGATTGAAATTAAAAATAGTCTAGCTACTTTTTCATGGCGTTTGATAGAAGATTTATTGGTTAAAAATCTCATTGAAGAAATTCCTGATGTTGAATATGCTTGTAATGCTTCCATGATTAGTAAAATTTATTTGTTTAAAAATAGTTCCATAGGTATTTGTCTTTTCCCGGTAGCGGCTCCGGTTGCCCATGCTGCCATGCTAGAAAATAGTGCTTTCTTTCATGTGGAGAATTGGGTGGTTTTTGGTTCTTGTGGAGGATTGGTACCAATTCCGTCTGGACATCTATTATTGATAACAGAAGCGTATCGAGATGAGGGAACGAGTTATCATTATTTAGAACCATCGGATTTTATCACTTTAACCGGCTCGTCTTTGGTGCAAGCTTTTTATGAAAAACACAATTTGCCTTATCAAACAGGAAAAATTTGGACGACCGATGCTTTTTACCGTGAAACCAAAGAAGAAATACAAGAACATATTGTCCAAGGTTGTATTGCTGTGGATATGGAAGCGAGTGCTTTACAAGCAGTTAGTCAAAGTTATGGTTTGAAGTATTATCCTTTTTTCTACACAGCCGATTCGTTAGCTGGTATAGAATATGATGCCGGAATTATAGGTCATGAAGGTGAAAAGGACATTCGTATTAAAATGACTTTGTTAGCGAAGAAATTTGTGGAAGAGATGCTGTAAGCAGAGTCATCTGCTTTTTTAAACGTTAGAAGATGACTTTGGGCATTAAATATCTATTTTTTTGAAAGAGTGATAAAATTATCTCCGCTTTAAAAGGGGTATTGTTATGTCAAATTTAACATTGAACCAAGTGGTTAGAGAAAGCATTACGGAAGCCTTGTTTCGTTTGATGCACAATAAAGACTTTGAGAAAATCAAGATAAAAGAGATAACGGATTTAGCCGGTGTAGGGCGTGTTTCTTTTTATCGTAATTTTGATTCGAAAAAGGAGGTTGTGATTCAACAATTGAATGCAGTCACAAAACAATGGTGTCTTCTTCATCAAGATGAATTGCAAAGATTAAAGGATTACTTACCATTATTGGAAGAATTGAAGCCTATTTTAGTGCTTTTAAAATCATCCAATGGTACAGATTTGTTGTATGACTATTTGTATGAAGCTTTATTACCACAGATGGATACAGAAAAAAGAGCTTACTTGCTTGAAATGCAGGTAGGAATGTTCTTTGGAATTATGAAGCATTGGATTCGTAATGATTTCAAGGAAAGCCAAGAACAACTTAATCATTTTTTGGCTTGTTTGGATCAATGCAACTTCCCGGAAAAATAGCTTTTTTAAAAAGAATGGATGGATGGAGAATAGCATAGTTGGCAAGAGGCTTTTTCTATGCTATTCTTTCTACTGGCATCTTATGTTTTTAAGGTGTACTTCACACACAGCGGATTCATTATCCCGTGCACTTAAGTGTTGATAGTGTTAGAAACTGTGGAGGATAACAACGGAAAGCGAGGTTAATGAAAAATGACTGTTGTTTCAATGAAGAAAATGTTAGAGAATGGCGTTCATTTTGGTCACCAAACAAGAAAATGGAATCCAAAAATGAAGCAATTCATCTACACAGCTAAGAATCATGTATATATCATCGACTTAGTTAAGACGCAAGAAAAATTAGATGAAGCTTACAATGCTCTAAAGAAGATTGCGGAAGATGGTGGAAAGGTATTGTTTGTTGGTACTAAGAAACAAGCCCAAGCAACTATCTTGGAAGAAGCATTACGTTCCGGTAGCTTTTATGTTAATCAAAGATGGTTGGGTGGTATCTTAACAAACTTCCGTACAATTCAAAAATCAATTAAGAAATTATTAGAAATTGAAGAAATGGAAGCTTCCGGTGCTATCAATGTCTACAAGAAAAAGGAACAAGCGCTTCTTCTTAAGAAGAAAGACCGTTTAGAAAACTTTCTTGGTGGTATCAAGGAAATGAAGAAATTACCGGATGCAGTTTTCGTGGTTGACCCGTTAGAAGAACATAATGCGGTTGCGGAAGCTCGTAAATTAGGTATTCCTGTCTTTGCGTTAATTGATACCAATGCGGATCCGGATATGGTGGATTATCCCATCCCATCTAACGATGATGCTTTGCGTTCTGTTAAGTTAATGGTTTCAGCTATTGCGGATGCGTTGGTAGAAGCTAAGGGTGGTGTTCTAGAAGTGGCTCACCAAGACGATGAAACAGAAGAAGACATCACGATGAAGGATGTTATTGTTGAAGTGGATCGTCAAGCCGCTGAATATGAAAAGAAGAGAAGACAAAAGATGGAAGAACGTCGTGCGCAAATGGCTAGCCGTCGTCAGAATGGTGAACGTCGTGTGTTCAAGAGAGATAGCGTTCGTCCAGTTGAAGCTGATAAAAAGGTAGAAGCTGAAGCTCCTAAGGAGGAAAACTAATCATGGCAGTTACAGCAGCTCAAGTAAAGGAATTACGTGAACTAACGGGAGCAGGAATGCTCGATTGCAAAAATGCTTTAACAGAAACCAATGGTGATGTGCAAGCGGCGATTGACTGGTTGCGTGAACGTGGTATTGCCAAGGCACAAAAGAAATCCGGTCGTATTGCGGCTGAGGGTTTAGCAAAGGTTGTTATTGAGGGCAATAAAGCCGTTGCCGTTGAAGTTAACTCGGAAACAGACTTCGTTGCTAAGAATGATCAATTCTTAACTTTATTGGATACAGTGGCTACAACCATCTTGCATAGTAATGCTAAAACAAATGAAGAAGCTTTAGCTTTAGCTACTGCTGATGGTAATTTAGGTAACACCATCGTAAACGCAGTTGCAACGATTGGTGAAAATATTACATTACGTCGTTTTGAACTTGTTGAAAAAGCGGATGATGAAGAGTTCGGTACTTATACGCATCAAGGTGGTCGTATTGTATCGGTTGTTGTGTTAAAGGGTACAGAAGATGGACAAGTGGCTAAGAATATTGCCATGCAAGTAGCTTCTATGAATCCAAGCTATATTTCTCGTGAATATATGCCAAAGGAAATCGTTGACCATGAACGTGAAATTCAAGTTCAATTATTGAACAACGATGAATCCTTAGCAAATAAGCCTGAAAAGGTGAAGACCGGTATTTTGGAAGGTCGTTTATCGAAGTCCTTACAAGATATGTGCTTAGTCGACCAAGAATATTTCTTAGATACAAACTTAAAGGTAAAGGATTTCTTAAAGGAAAACCATGCTGAAGTAAGTCAAATGGTTAAATACACCGTTGGTGAAGGTATCGAAAAGAAGGAAGATGACTTCGCAGCTGAAGTGGCGGCGATGGCTAAAAACTAATTTGTTTTCAATGAAGTAGATTTCTAAAAATGAAATCTACTTTTTATAGGCTTCAATTGTTTCATCTATTGTTCTAAAAGATGGTATAAGAAACCCTGTCGAACACCTTCTTGGCTAACTTGGATTTCTTGGATATGAAAATGATGAATTAAAGCTAAAATCATCTTTAAACCGGGTAGGATTAAAGGCTGGCGACTTTCCGGGACATATTGTTGAATTAAAGTTCTTGTTTCTAAATCATTCTTTAAAATGTCTTGATACAATTTTTCCATATCCATTGCTTTTAGAAGTGGTGAAATTGTATTTGGCTTTAAGACCTTAGCAATTGCACGAATGGTGCCACCAATTCCTAAAACAGGTACTTTGTGGAAGAATAAATTTGGTTTTTGATTCGTTGTTTTTTTAAGGATATCGACTAATTGGGAGATGGATTGATTTCCCCTAGCTAAACGAACACAACCTAAAGGAACAGAATACAGTTCTTTTTCTTTGTCTGCTTGATGAATGAGCTCAGTTGAACCACCCCCAATATCAAAGGCAAACCATTCTTTTAAATTTGGATGATTGTTTTCAATCGCCAAACTATCGTAATAAGCTTCTTCATCTCCCTTTAAAGCATGAATGGGATAATGGAAAGATAGTAATTCTGCTAATAAAGCCGATTGATTTTGAATACGAGCTGGTTCTGTAATGACAATATGCACATTCTTGATTTTGTGTCCGCGAATATACTTATCATAGTAAGCCATCGCATCATGGGCAACGCTTAATCCTTGTTGACTCATAAAACGCTCGGCATCCACGTATTGAATTAAATGGGCAGGTATGGATTCATGATAAAGGATTTCTTTTTTTTCATTATATACTTCTAAAACAATGGTGTTAGAACCTAAGTCAATAATCGCAATTGGCAACATAGTATCTCCTTTGGTAATTTCTTTAACTATGGTATCTCAAACGGAGGGGAATTTATAGTATAATTATGAAAAACGGAGGCAACATGTACAAACGGGTGTTATTAAAGCTAAGTGGCGAAGCCTTAGCTGGTTCAGAAAGAAACTTTGATTCGAATGTCCTTAGTCAGTTGGCGAAAGAAGTTAAGGAAGCTCATGATAAAGGAATTGAAATTGCGATTGTCGTAGGTGGTGGTAATTTTATTCGTGGTAAGGTTGTTGCAGAGAATGGTTTTGACCGGGTTCAAGGTGATAACATGGGTATGCTAGCAACGGTGATTAACGCTTTAGCGATTCAATCTCGTTTGGAAGATATTGGTGTGGACACACGTGTGATGACATCTATTGAAATGCAAAAAGTAGCCGAACCTTTCATTCAAAGAAGAGCGATTCGTCATTTAGAAAAAGGAAGAGTGGTCATTTTTGGTGGGGGAACGGGTTCACCTTTCTTCTCAACGGATACAACGGCTGCGTTAAGAGCATCGGAAATTAAAGCGGATGTCATCTTAATGGCAAAAAATGGTGTTGATGGTGTCTATAATGCGGATCCCAAGAAAGATGAGTCAGCGACGATGTTTGACCATTTGAGTTATATGGATTTATTGAACAAGAACTTACAGGTCATGGATTCAACAGCGACTAGTATGTGTAAGGATAATAATATTGAATTGATTGTCTTTAATATGAATGAAGTGGGTAATCTTGTAAAAGCAATGAGTGGTGAAAAAATTGGTACCAGTATTACAAAGGAGGATAAATAATGGCATACCCAATGATTGATAGTTGTAGTGTAAAAATGGATAAAGTAATGGACCATCTTCAATCAGAATTGAATATGGTTCGCACCGGCATGGCGAATGCTAAGTTGGTGGATCGGGTTGAGGTAGACTACTATGGAACACCGACCCCATTAAACCAGATTGCCGGTATTTCGGTTTCAGAGGGGCGTACGATTGTGATTAAGCCTTATGACCCATCTTCATTAAAAGGAATTGAAAGAGCTTGTAATGAAGCGAACTTAGGCATAGCACCGCAAAACGATGGAACGGTAATTCGTTTAACCGTTCCTCAATTAACAGGAGAAACACGTAAGGAAATGACGAAGAAGGTTGGTCAAATTGCTGAGGAAGCGAAGATTCAAATTCGTAATATCCGTCGTGATGCTATGAATATGGTTAAGAAAGATAAAGAAATGGATGAGGATATACAAAAGGATATGGAAAATGAAATCCAAAAATTAACCGATAAGTATGTCAAAAAGATTGAAGAACAAGCGAAAGCGAAGGAAGCAGAAGTCTTAAAGCTGTAATGAATAGGAACTGGGATTTATCAATCCCGGTTTTTTAGTAAATCGGACTTGCTTAAATTCGTGTATTTCAATTAATAGATGAACAAGGTAGAATAGTAACTAGTATGGAGAATTCTATGAAATCAATTAATCATATCGCTATTATCATGGATGGAAATGGTCGTTGGGCAAAAGCACAAGGTAAAATCCGTACGGCGGGTCATCTAGTGGGTGCTGAAAATGTACGAACCATCGCTATCGCCGCCAACCGATTAGGCGTAAAACACTTAACACTTTATGCTTTTTCAACAGAAAATTGGCAACGAAGTCAAGAGGAAGTGAGCTATATTATGAAATTACCAGCCATTTTCTTTAAAAAATACATGAAAGAATTTATTGACCGTGGTTTTCGTATGGAAATCATTGGTGAATTGGAACAATTACCAAAGAGTACAAAAGAAGTTTTATTAGAAGCTGAAGAAGAATCAAAACAAAATAAAGGGCTTCACTTAAGTATTTGCATGAATTATGGTGGTCAAAGTGAAACCGTGATTGCTGCTAAGCGCTATGCTAAAGCCTTACAAGAAAATCCAAAATTAGAGCTAACGATGGATAATTTTCATGAGTTTTTATTAACGAAAAACTTACCACCTGTGGATTTAATGATACGAACCGGCGGTGAAGAAAGGATTTCTAACTATTTACCTTGGCAATTGGCTTATGCGGAATTGATGTTTGTTCAAGAAAGTTGGCCGGAATTTAGTGAAGAGGTATTAAAAAATTGTATTGAAAAATATAAACATCGGGATCGCCGTTTTGGAGGTGTAAAAGAATGAACACTTTAATTAAGAAAACAATGTGGGCTATTGTGCTTGCTTTAATTGTAATGCCCCCATTATTAATGGGTGGTCATTATGTGGTTGTTTTAGAAACACTAATTGCTTTAGCCTCTGCTTATGAGATTGCTTGTTTAGGGGATAAAGATTATCTGATTTTAAATACAGCTGTGAATTTTGGCTTTATGATATTGATGGGAATGGCACCTACTTTATTTCGTATGATGGTCATAGGCGGCTTTTTATTCTTATATTTCTTATTTGCGCTAACCATTTCAAACTATACAATTGAAAAAACAGTTTATAGCTTTTCAATGTCTTTATTGGTGGGTTTGGCGATTGAGGGTCTACATAGTATTTACAGATCTTCGGGAACTTTTGGACCAAGAATGATGATGTTTGTATTTTTTGCTTGCTATGCTTGTGATAGTTTTGCCTATATCTGTGGTTTCTTCTTTGGTAAGCATAAATTAGCTCCGAAAATTAGTCCTAAGAAAACATGGGAAGGAGCGATTGGCGGTTATTTATTTGGAGTGGCTTTCGCTTATGTTTATTCGCTTATCTTTTTAACAGATGTTAAAAGTTGGTGGCTTATTTTGGTTTCTCTTGTGTTACCATTCGTGGCACAAATTGGTGATTTAAGTTTATCTAATGTAAAACGTCATTTTGGTATTAAGGATTTTAGTCACTTAATTCCATATCATGGTGGTATTTTAGACCGTATTGATTCACTTGTTTTCTGTTTAATGATTATGAATGGTTTATTGATTGCAGGGGGGATTGTGTAATGAAGCGGCTTGTTTTATTGGGGGCTTCCGGTTCAATTGGTGAACAAACTTTAGATGTTTTAGAACAGCACCCTAGTGAATTTGAATTGGTGGCTTTATCCGTTGGTCATCGTTTGGATTGTTTCAAGAAGGCTATCCTAAATCATCCGGAATTAAAGGCAATTTGTGTACAAGAAGAGAAGGATGCTTTATCCTTAAAGAAAGATTATCCTCATTTGGAGGTTGTCTTTGGTGATTATGGATTAAAGACATTGAGTGAGATGGACTATGATGTGCTAGTCAATGCCTTAGTTGGTTTTGTGGGCTTTTATCCGAGTGTGTATGCTTTGGAAAGCGGTCATGATGTTGCTTTAGCGAATAAAGAATCACTAGTTGTTGGTGGCGAAGTTATTCAAACTATCTTAGAAGAAACAGGGCGAAAGTTATTTCCGATTGATTCAGAACATTCCGCTATCTTTCAATGCCTTCAAGGTGAAGATAAAAAGGGGGTTGAAAACTTATGGATAACCGCTTCGGGTGGCTCTTTCCGTCATCTAAGAAGAGATGAGTTAGAAAATGTAACGGTAAAACAAGCTTTAAGTCATCCAAACTGGACAATGGGAGCTAAGATTACAATTGATTCTGCAACGATGATGAATAAAGGCTTTGAAGTCATAGAAGCCCATTATTTATTTGGTATACCATATCATCATATTAAAGTGGTGTTGCATCCTGAATCTATTATTCATTCGATGGTGGAATTCAAAGATCATAGCTTTATGGCTCAATTAGCTTCACCGGATATGCGTTTACCTATTCAATACGCTTTATCGTATCCAAATCGTTGGGATTTAGAAGAGGAACATCCTTTTAATCCATTTCTAGCAACGAATCTTTCTTTTCAAAAGCTGGATTTCATGCGTTTTCCTTTATTGAAATTAGCTTATGAGGCTGGTTTGAAAAAGGGAAATCAACCTATTTTGATCAATGCGGCGAATGAGGTTGCTAATCTTGCGTTTCGAGAAGGGAATTTATCTTTCTTGGATATTGAAAACTGTATTCAAGATTGTCTAAATCATTTCCCTTTTGAAACCGTTTCAACCAAAGAGGATGTGCTTCGTATTCATCAAGAAGCCACTTCTTATTGTCAAAAAATATGGAGAAAATAATGAATTTAATTATCTTTTTACTTGTCCTATCGTTTATCGTTGCCATTCATGAGTTTGGTCATTTATTAGCGGCGAAAGCCTTTGGCGTATATTGTTATGAATACGCTGTTGGAATGGGACCACAACTATTAAAAACAAGAAATACGGAAACAACTTATGCGCTTCGTTTATTGCCAATTGGTGGTTTTGTGGCAATGGCCGGAGCTCCAGAGGACGATGAAAATTATGCGGATGTTGAAGTGCCGGAAGGTCGTCATTTATCGGAAAAGAAAACATGGCAACGAGTGATTGTGATGTTAGCGGGGGTTATAATGAACTTCTTGTTAGCATGGCTATTATTTTCCATCTGTTTGGTATCCACAGGTCATTATCAGGAACAACCAAAAGCAATCATTGGTGAGGTTTTAGGAAACTCAGCAGCTGGTGAAGCCGGTTTACAAAGTGGAGATGTGATTCAAGAAATTGTGTCACCAAGTGGAAACCATGTTAAACCATATTTGTTTAGTGAAATGCCGAAGTTTGAATCGGATAAGACTTATACTATTTCGGTTTTAAGAAATGGGGAAGTGAAAAAAGTCACTATTCGTCCAAAATACGATGCCAAACAAAATCGTTATTGGATTGGGATTAGTGCCAAACAAGCGCCAGTTAAGAAAGTAACGCTTTGGAATATGTGGTGGTATGGAGCTGTTACTTTTGGTGAAGTGTCCGGTTTAATGGCAAAGGCGATTATTCAGTTATTCCAAGGAATTGGTTTACAGAGTTTATCCGGTCCAGTGGGTATCTATCAAGTCACAAGTCGTTATGCTTCGATGGGTTTAATACCACTTCTATTCTTAGTAGCACAGTTAAGCTTAAATGTTGGTATTTTTAATTTATTACCATTGCCGGTCTTGGATGGTGGGCAAATTGTGATAACTTTAATTGAAGGGGCTATTCATCGTCCATTAAAAGAAAAATATAAGTTATGGGTAATGATGGCATGTTGGTTCATATTGATTGGACTTATGTTGTTTGTGACATGGAATGATATTTCAAGATTATTATTTCATTAGGGGAGAGGAAATATGATTGATTTAGTGGTTATAGGACATGGAACATATGCAAAAGATGTGAAGAAGGCGGTGAAATTCTTAGGTGGTGAACTAGAAGGCTTTCATACTTTAGATTGTGAAAAAGAAACTGAATTTGAACAATATAAGACTTCTTTGGAGGTTTTATTTCAAAAAGCCGGAAATAACATCTTGGTTTTAGCGGATATGATGGATGCTTTACCCTATCAAGCCGCAACGCAATTAGCGAAGGAATTAAGAACTTCTAAAAATATTGATGTGATTTCAGGTTTTAATTTGGGGATGGTTTTGCAAGCCAATGCTGCTAGAAGCTATGTATCCAATGTGCATGATTTAGCCATTCTAGCAAGTGATGTTGGTCATAAACAAATCTTTGATTATGATGAAACAAACAAGGATGAATAATTGATAGAGTTCTTATCTAAATATTTGTTTCAATTAAAAGCGATGGTCAAATTGTACCAACCTCTAATCGTTAGATTTTTGGTCTAACTTTGGGGGGTCACATCAGAATACTGAGGTGTTTTTCTATACATTGCTTTCAGATATAACCGGCACAAATGATTATTCAACGTTAAAAATACAAGAAACAATAGTGATGAATGTATTGAAGAACTAAATGGATAAATCCAATAATCTATGCAGATAGAATCATTTAGTTATTTGACAGTGGGATTGTTAAACAGTATAAAATTAGATAAATAAAAATAGGAGCGAAACCATGGAAATAAAAGAGGGCTATATGCCATTTAAAGACTATAAAACCTATTATCGTATGCTGGGAAATCCTAAAAAACCAACGATTGTTTTTTTACATGGTGGACCGGGATCCACACATAACTATTTTGAAGTACTCGACGGTTTAGCTGAAGAGGGATACTGTTTAGTGATGTATGACCAATTAGGTTGTGGCTTGTCTTATCTTGATCAACATCCGGAATTATGGACCATGGAAACTTGGTTAGAGGAATTAAAGGCTTTAAAAGATTATCTTCATTTAGAGGAGTTTCATTTATTAGGACAATCATGGGGTGGAATGTTAGCATTGGAATATGTACTGCATCATCAAGCAAAAGCGGTAAAATCCCTTATTTTATCAAGTACCTTAAGTTCCGCATCCCTTTGGGCAAGTGAACAACATCGTTGGATTCGTTATTTATCTATGGATGATCAAAAAGCAATTCAAGAAGCAGAAGAAAGTGGTGATTTTTCATCGCTGGACTATCAAAAAGCCAATGAACATTTTATGAAAGCCCATTGTGGCGATACAGCTAATTCCCCTTGGTCTTGTCTGCAAAGAGAGAAGAAAAGTGGTACAGAAAGCTATCTTGTGGCATGGGGTGAAAATGAATATTGCCCAACAGGAACTTTATCTCATTTTGAAGTTAGTGATGAATTACAAAAAATCCAAATGCCAACACTCATTATTTCCGGCACAGAAGATTTATGTTCACCACTCGTTGCTAAAACAATGTTCGATCAAATTTCTAACGCAAAATGGGAGTTAGTACCAGATGCCAGACATATGGTCTTTATGGATCAATGGGAACAATATCAAAAAATTATGAAGAACTGGTTAAGACAATTTTAAGGATTGCCTTTTCTTTTGGGAATAAAGCTTGGAGGTACTATGTTAAAAAATATACCGGTGATGGAACAACCAAGAGAAAAAGCACTTCAATATGGTCTTTCTTCCCTCAGTAACCGAGAATTGCTTGCATTACAGTTACGAACAGGCTATCGCCATCATTCTGCCTTAGAAGTGGCGGATGAAATCCTAGCTAGAGCCAATGGGATTAGTGGATTACCTCGTTTATCCAGACAAGAATTAATTCAAATCCCAGGCATTTCCCAAATCAAAGCTTTAGAGTTACTTTCCATCTTTGAGATTGTGCGTCGATCCAGCGTCGCTAATTTGCCAAGCTTACCGAGAATTCAACATCCTTCTATTCTGTTTGATTGGTTAAAGCAAGAAATTGGAACCAGTTTACAAGAAAAATTTCTAGTGGTTTTTTTAGCGAGTGATCAAAGAGTATTGAACTATAAAATACTTTTTGTGGGGACAATTAATGCTGCCATGGTCTTTCCACGGGAGATATTTAAAGAAGCTTTATTGTTAAATAGTCCAAACATTATTCTTGTGCATAATCATCCAAGTGGTAATTTAAAACCATCTCAAGAAGATATTTCTTTAACACGAAGAATTAAAGAGGCGGGACAACTCATGGGGGTAAAAGTGTTGGATCATATTATTGTGACACAAAGTAATTATTTTTCTTTTGTTCAAGAAGGAATTGAGTAGGTGATGTGTTAAAATAAACCTATGAAACAATGGAATAAAATTAAAGAATGGTTTGGTAGTGAAGGTAGTATTCGAAAACTAGTCATTGTTGTATTAGTGTTATTGATTGTATGGCTGTTTAATTCTACCAAGACCATTTGGTTAAGTCTTGTGAGAAGTGTATGGGCTATCTTAAAACCTTTTGTGTATGGCTTTTCGATTTCCTTTATCTTTGTTCATCCAATTCACTGGTTAGAAAAGAAAAAGGTACCGAAAAATATAGCCATTTTTTTGGTGTATGGAATCGTTCTTTTGGCTTTATTCCTTTTGATTGCCAATTTAATTCCGGTTTTAACCGTTCGTTTATCGGCTATGATTAATTCAATTATTTCGGCAGTGAATGAGCTATATATGCGCTATAGTCACTATCTGAAGAATGATAATGATACATTAGCGGCAGTGGTACGAACAGTTATTCGTCAATTATCTAGTCTACAAAACGTAGTGCCGGGTGTGACATCAGAATTACCATCGGTTTTTAATAAAACGATTTCCGGTGCGATTACTTTTATTTTCTCGCTTGTGATTAGTATTTTTATGTCATTTCAATGGAATTCCATTCAAGGAACTTTCGCAAAATATAGCCGAAAGATTAGTTCAACAGGACCGGAGGTGACCTTTGCGATTGCAAATGAAGTGCAAACCTATATTCACTCTTTATTGGTGTTAATGATTATTAAGATCATTGAGTATGCGATAGTGTATTCTCTATTTGGTCATCCGGATTGGTTTATTCTTTGTATTTTAACAGGCTTGGCTTTACTTGTACCATATCTTGGTCCAATGTTGGTGTATGGTTTAGCTATTCTAACAGCCGTGGGAATGCCCACAAGTCGCTTTACTTTTTTAATTATTGTCATATTGATTTTAGCGAATGTGGATGATTATGTTATATCGCCATTGGTTCATGCACGGAATACAGCGATAACACCACTATGGGTCTTATTCTCTATTATGGTTGGGAATACATTGTTTGGTATCATTGGTGTTATTATGGCTATTCCCGTTTATCTTGCTATCCATAAGTATTTGGAATTGCTGAAGTATAGAAAGGATAGTTGATATGTGGAAAAAGTTTAGAAATATGACTTTAGTACTGGTTTTGTGTGTTTCTTTAACGCTGAGTGCTTGCCAAGCAAAAAAGAAAAAGATTGCTTATACCATTTACCCGGTTGAATATCTGTTAAAAATGTTAGGACAGGAACATTTAGACATGGTTTCTATTCAGAAAGAGAAGGCTTTAAATGTGCAATCCAGTACACGTTCAAACGATACAAATACTATTTTAAGTCAAGTGGGCATTTATTTTCATATTGGTTCTTTAGAACCTTATGGGGCTGTTTTAAAAGAAGAATTAGAGTCGCAAAGCCATTTGAAGAAGATTGATTTAAGTAATGGGAATGCGGTCTATGAGTTTGGTCGCTATCGAACAGAGCTAAAAAATGGGAAAGAAGTAACACAGGTAGAAAGCTATTATGATGATTCTTCTTTTCAATTAGTCGATACGAATAAACGGGATTTAAATCTTTGGCTAGTTCCGATTACTATGTTATCCATGGCAAAAACCATTCATCAAAACTTAGAGGAACTCTATCCCGAGAATAAAAAACTATATGACCAACATTTAGCTTCCTTGGAATATGAGCTTATTAATTTAGATGCCAAGTACCAAGATTTAGCTAATCAACTAGTCAAAGAAAATAAGCGCATTGCGTTTGTGAGTGTTACGAGTAGTTTTGGGGCTTGGCAAAAAGCCTATGGTTTTGAGGTTTATCCTTTAGTTTTAAGCAAGTATGGGGTACTTCCAAATGAAGAGCAATTGGCTTTCATGGAGAAGAAGATTAAAGAAAATAAGGTACATTATATTGTCCATGAGGAGAATCTGAGTAAAGAAATGGAAATTTTATATCAGAGGGTGAAGGAAGATTTGGATTTAAAGGAAGTTTCTTTATCGAATCTTTCTTCAAAACCATCTGCTGATAAAAAGAAACAAAAGGACTATATTTCTGTTATGTATGAAAATTACAGTCATTTAGTAAATATAGTGGAAAGTAAGTAGGTATTGTATGAAGACATTATTGTTAGTTGATGGTAATTCTATGCTGTTTAGGGGTTATTATGCGACCATTTATGGTCAATCCATGAGCACTAGCTCCGGTTTGCCAACCAATGCGGTTTTTGCGTTTGCGACCATGCTACAAAAAGCTATGGAACAAATTCAACCGAATGCGGTATTAGTAGCTTTTGACGCCGGTAAACATACCTTTCGCCACGAACTTTATCCCGACTACAAAGGTGGTCGAAAACAGACGCCGGAGGATTTAGTACCACAATTCCAAATGGTGCGTGATTATTTAGATGCTTTTGGAATTCAATGGGTGGAAATGATGGATATTGAAGCCGATGATTTGCTTGGTTCTACAGCCAAACAAAATAATCTTTTTAAGAGTGTTATTCTATCTTCTGATAAGGACTTATTACAACTTGTGGATGATCAAACAACGGTCATGTTGATGAAAAAAGGTATTACTGAAATGGAAGAAATGACACCTGATTCGGTGAAAGAGATTATGGGTGTTACACCAAGTCAAATTATTGATTTAAAGGGATTAATGGGAGATAGTTCTGATAATATCCCCGGCATTGCTGGAGTTGGTCAAAAGACGGCGGTGAAGCTATTAGAGAAGTATGGAAGTGTTGAAGAAGTCTTGGCTCATCGTAACGAATTAAAAGGAGCCTTGCAAAAGAAAGTCATAGAAGGAGAAGCTTCTGCTCTTTTATCTAAGAAATTAGCGACGATAAAAACCGATGTGGAATTGCCATACGTTATTTCTGATTTAAACTTTAAGCCAACTTACCATAAATTAGTTCAATTCTTAGAAACATTAGAAATGCGCCAATTAGTACGCCATTATAGTTCAATAATGGATAATGAAAGCATTATAGGAAAAGAAGAAATGAGTGTTAAGGTTGTTCATCAGTTACCACTAGGCTTCTTCCGGCAAGACTTATGGTTGGTAGTCGATGAAGATCAGGCTATCTTTAATGATGCTAAGGTGTATGGCTTGGCCTTTGCGAATCAACAAGAATGTCTATATATTAGTCTGAAGGATTATTTAAAGGATGCTTCCTATCCAAAAGTATGGAATGAAACAAATTATCGTCGAACCACGTATGACATTAAACGAAATTCCCATTTATTAGAGAGAAATGGTATTCATTTAAACTTTAGTGATGATGTCATGATTTATGCCTCCTTAGTAGAGTCAACGATTACTAGTTTTAAGAAGTTAAAAGAAAAGACAGATTGGCAAGAAACGCTTCGTTATGAAGATGTTTATAAGAAGGAAAAATTGATTGAAAAAGAACAGGCTGCTTACTGCGCTTCTCTTCTACAAAATTTCATTCGCATTGATCAAGACTTTTACCCAAAGCTAGAAGAAATGAACTTAAATGATTTGTATCGAAAGATAGAATTACCTTTAGCACTTATCTTAAAAAATATGGAACAAGAAGGAATTCGTTGTGATGAAGAGGTCTTAAATCGCATTGCTGAAGATACCTTGGCAAAAATACAAGAGTTAGAGAAATCTATTTATGAAATAGCCGGTCATGCATTCAATCTGAATTCGCCAAAGCAATTGGCGGTTGTTCTATACGACGAATTGGCTATTTTAAGAGGAAAGAAACGGTCAACAGCAGCTGGTGAATTGGAAAAAGTACAGGGTCTATACCCAGTGATTGATGATATTTTAGCTTATCGAAAATATTCTAAATTATATAGTACTTACGCTGAGGGTTTAAAGAAGTATATCCAAGCTGATGGTAAAATTCATACTGTGTATAATCAAGCGGCTACACAAACAGGGCGTTTATCTTCATCGGAACCAAACTTACAAAATATTTCCATCCGTGATGAAGAAGGCAAAGAAATTCGCAAAGCTTTCTTAGCTCAAGAAAATTGTGTTTTAATTTCTTCTGATTATCACCAAGTAGAATTGAGAATTTTAGCTCATATGGCTAAAGTACCAAATTTAATCAAAGCTTTCCAAAACAACATTGATATTCACTCACAAACTGCCATGGATTTATTTGATTGTGCCTTAGAAGAAGTGACACCAATTCAACGTCGACAAGCTAAGACAGTAAACTTTGGGATTGTTTATGGTATTAGTGACTTTGGTTTAGCTACTCAACTAGGTGTCAGTCGTTTTGAGGCAAGGGATTTCATTGAAAAGTATTACCGTGTTTATCCGGAAATTAAATCATATATGGATGGACTCATTCATTTTTGCAAGGAAAAGGGCTATGTGGAAACACTGTGCCATAGACGAAGAGAAATCCCGGAAATCCATGATAAAAACAAACAAATTCAAGCTTTTGGTGAAAGGGCGGCGATGAATGCACCCATTCAAGGAACAGCAGCTGATTTAATTAAATTAGCGATGATTCAGCTGTGTAAGATGATGGATGAAAAACAATTAAAATCAAAGATGATTTTACAAGTACACGATGAATTAATCTTCAATGTACCAAGGCAAGAAATAGAAGAAATGAAAAAGATTATCCAAAAGGGAATGGAAGAAGCGATGCACTTGGATGTGCCATTAACTTCAGAAATCTCTATTGGTCAAACTTGGTATGAGGCGAAGTAATGCCGGAATTACCAGAAGTTGAAACGGTTATTCGCACTCTTGACCAACAAATCGCCCGGCGCAGAATAGAGGCTATTCAGGTGTATTATGATAAGGTTGTCGGTCATCCTAAAAGCTTCATTGATACTTTTACAGGGCAACACTTTTGTTCCTTTTCAAGAAGAGGAAAGTATCTCTTACTTGGAATGGATAAAAACACGTTGGTGGTTCATTTGCGGATGGAGGGAAAGTTCTATATTCAAGATCCAAGTGTCCCTTTAAATCGTCACATTCATGTGGTCTTTTCTTTAGATAACGGTATGGAATTGCGCTACATGGATACTCGTAAATTTGGACGCATGGAAATATTACCCAAAGATTTTGACTTAAGAAGTTTCCATGGTTTAGGTCCAGAACCATTCGCTGATGAATTTAATGGAGACTATGTGTATTCCTTTTTAAAAAAGAAAAAAGCAGCTATCAAGTCAGTATTATTAGACCAAAGCTTTGTGGCTGGTATTGGTAATATCTATGCTGATGAAGTTTTAGCTAAGATTGGTGTACGACCAAAAATGAGGGCTTGTCGTTTATCAAAAAAGAAATGTGCTGAATTGGTGATGGCCATTCAAGAAATACTTTCCGGAGCCATTGAACTAGGTGGTACAACCATTCGTTCCTATACTTCTTCTTTAGGTGTAACAGGTCTTTTCCAAACTGAATGTGCAGTTCATATGCAAAAGATATGTCCAAAGTGTCAAGCTGAAATTAAAGCGGTACGAGTTGGTGGACGCTCAAGCTATTATTGTCCACATTGTCAGAAGTCATGAAAAAAGTAGGAATAACAGGCACAATTGCGGCTGGAAAAAGTACGGTTGCTAAAATATTAAGGTTAAAAGGATTTCCGGTTTTTAATGCGGATCAATATGCCCACTTGGTATATCTTCCGAAAAGTGAAGTTTATGAAAATCTTTTAAGGGTTTTGGGGGAAGACGTTTTTGATGCTTTTAAACAAATTAATAAACAAAAAGTGGCACAGAAGATTTTTAAAGATGACATATTAAAAAAAGAGGTAGAAGCAATCATTCATCCTTTTGTGAAAGAAGGAATGTTGAAATTCTTTACTAGAAATCAAGAGAAAGATTTACTCTTTGCGGAAGTGCCATTATTGTACCAAGCGGGATGGCAAGATTGCTTTGATTATGTCATGATTGTGGATGCTTCAAAAGAGGAAGTCATCAAACGTATGATACAAGAGCGTCATTATACAAAGGAAGAAGCGAATCAGCGTTATCTTCTTCAGAAACAAGCTTTTCCTAAGAATGAAACAACGATTTATATTCAAAATAATGGTCGTAAAGAGGACTTGGTTCATCAAGTGAATAAGGTTTTAAGAAAGCTTAGAAAGGAAAGTTATGGAGATTCAACACCAACAAAATTTTAAATTAAAAGTTGATTTTGAAAAAAGTGAATCAGATGACTTTTCTTTGCGTTTTTTCTATGGTCCTTTATTGGAAAATTCCTTAGCGCTTTATGAAACTTTATATGCGTTTAAGCTATTGAATAAACCATTATTTTCCTTTGGCTTTTTAATGGCTTTTTCAAAGGTGGATGTCTATGCTATGGACAAGACCTTAGCGAAATTAGAACAGTATTCTTTGTTGCGTATTTATGAATCTAAGGACGGATCGTATTTATTGGAATTATTGAGACCTTTGTATCCAAGTGAATTTTTGAAAGAAAAAGTGTTCGTGGATGATCTGAAGTGGCATTTAGCAGAAGATAAATATCAAGAATTGATGGTCAGTGTTCCTTATCAAACTATTTCTTTAGATGGCTATCAAGAAATCACGCGTATTTCTTCTCATCCATTTCAGCTTGAGAAAGAAGCGGTGAAGAAAGAAAACCCTCTTATTCCAAAAAATATAGCGGCGTATATGAATCGGGTTAAACCATTGATTTTTCCTATCCAATGGCGGACAAAAAAAGTATTAGAAGCATTATCCGTTATTCAAAATGGTTTTCAATTTAACTATAAAGAATTGGATAAATTAGTGAATCAGGCAACCCATCGTTATGATGAAGAAGATAAGATAATCCGTCATTTGTATCAATCTGCTAATCATTTCGATGCGCCGAAAAAGACTTACAATCATCTTTATGAATTAGCACCAGTTGCTTTTTATCGTGAACTGCAACGACGCCAACCAAATTCTGTTGAAAAGGATGTTATTATTCAATTTGTGAAAGAAATGCAGGCATCCAATGAAGTGATGAATACGATTATCGAGTGGGTTATCGGACAAATTCAGGACTTAAATCTAAAGTATTTATTGAAAGTGGGTACTTCTGCCTTAAATCGTCATTTAGAAAAAAGAGAGGATATTCTAGCTTATTTAAATCAGAAGAAAGAAAAGCCTATTCCAAAGCGCCCAGAAAAGGTTGTTTTCCAAGCGAAACACTTAAAAGAGGAAAAAGTAGAAGAAGATACCAATTTTGATATTGAAACACTTAAGAAACAATTGGAAAGGGGGAAGTTTTAATGAATTATGATTTCTTAGCCTTGGAAAAGGATAAAAAAAGTCAGGAAAACTATGAAAAAGAAGCGAAGAAGTTAGCGAATTCTTTAAAACAAGATTATGTTTTAATACAATACCTTCAATCCAAACAAATTCCCTTGTCTTGCATTGATCAATATCCTTTCCGTCTTGCAAGATGGCGTAAGAATTATGAACCTTGTGTCCATTGTTCTGGTTTGCAAGCTTGTGGGCAAAAGAAATGTGGTTTTTATGAAGGGATTCAAGTAAATGAACATTTTGAGACGATATTAGAAGCTTGCACTTATAAACGAAAAGAAAGGGAAGAAAAATCTCATTTATCTTATTATACATACAGTGAATTGGCTCCTGAATTTCAAAAGGCTTCTTTCCATGCAATTGATATGGAAAAGGAAGCGAAAACATATTTACGTGTTGTTAGTCAAGTCATGCGGTCTTCTTATGAAAATGAGGGTTTATTTATAGAAGGTAGTTTAGGTTCGGGCAAGACTTACTTAGCTGCTTGTGCTTGTAATTCGCATGCTCAGAAAAAGGAATATGTCAGTTTTGTGCATATGCCAAGCTTTATGCAAAAGATGATGTCTTTGATGAAGGATGGTGAATTTAATCTTTATTTAAATCGAGTGAAGAAGGTTGAATTTTTAGTTTTAGATGATATTGGTGCAGAAGCAATCAACGCCTGGGGTCGAGATACGATTCTATTACCAATCTTAATGTATCGATATGATCACCATTTATGCACTTGGTTTACCTCCAATTTAGATTTTGAAGAATTAGAAAAGAAATATTCACAGACTTTTGCTCTGGAAGATAAGATGGCTGGGGCAAGAATTGTGGAAAGAATGAAAGCTTTAGCGCAATCTATTCTATTATCAGGAAAAGATAGACGTATTAAAGGCTAAAGTGTGTTAAAATGGAAAAGTTTTCAGGGGGATAAAATATGGTTAGAAAAATCGGTGTTTTAACTTCCGGGGGAGATGCACCTGGAATGAACGCTGCCATTCGTGCTGTCACTCGCTTATCCTTGAACAAAGGAGTAGAGGTGGTCGGTATCTCGAATGGATATTATGGCTTATTAAATGAACAATTCCGTCCTCTAGCCAGAACGGATGTGTCAGACATCTTGAATCGTGGGGGAACGACTTTAGGCTCGGCTCGTTTGCCAGAGTTTAAAGATGAAGAGATTCAAGATAAGTGTGTTGCTAATCTTAAGAAACAAGGTATTGATGCCTTGGTCGTTGTCGGTGGGGATGGTTCTTATCGTGGGGCTTTAGCTTTAACGAAGAAAGGAATTAATTGCATTGGCTTACCGGGAACGATTGATAATGACATTTCTGGTACGGATTTTACGATTGGCTTTGATACGGCTTTACAGACCTGCGTTGAAAACGTGGATAAGTTAAGGGATACTTCTTCTTCTCATCATCGTTGTTCCTTGGTAGAAGTGATGGGTAATCATTGTGGTGATTTGGCTTTATATACGGCACTTGCTTGTGGAGCTGAGATTGTGATTAGTCCTGAAACAGGATTTGATGAAACAGAAATTTTAGAACGTTTGCGTTATTTAGGATCGGCTGTTCATAAGAACCATGCGATTGTGATTATTTCGGAAAAGGTGGCAGATGTGGAAGCCTTGGCTAAGAAAGTAACGTTAAATACAGACTTCTCTGGTCGTGCTACGGTTTTAGGTCATATTCAAAGAGGTGGAACACCAAGTCCAACGGATCGTATGTTGGCATCACGCATGGGTGAAAAAGCAGTGGATTTACTTATGCAAGGAATTGGGGGTCATTGCGTGGGTATTATTGATAATGCAATCACATCACTACCAATTGAAAAAGCTTTGGAGCTACCTCGTAAGAGTCGCAAAGCATTATATCGTTTGTTTGATCGTTTAGTATAAAAAAGGGGGACATGATGGAAAACAAGCATTTATTTAAAAAGACTAAGGTGATTTGCACCATGGGTCCGGCATCAGAATCAGAAGAAAAGCTAAAGGGATTGGCTTATGCGGGCATGAATATTGCTCGTATGAATTTCTCTCATGGTACACATGAAGAACATAAGGCTCGTATGGAGGCGGTTCGTCGTGTTTCTCAAGAAACAGGTATTACTTTAGCAATTGCTTTGGATACAAAAGGTCCGGAAATTCGTTTAGGTAATTTTGCGAATGATTCGGAACAATATGAAATTGGTGAAATTGTTACTTTAGTAAAGGAAGAAATGTTAGGAACACATGATCGTTTCCATATTCAGGTTCCTGAATTATTTGAAGATTTAAAAGCAGGAAATATGATTTTAATTAATGATGGAAAGATGAGTTTAACTGTTTTGGATAACAATGGTTCGGAAATAAAAGCTTGTGTGGAAGTGGCCGGTCCAATTAGTTCTCACAAAGGTTGTAATGTGCCTGGTGTTAAGCTATCGATGCCATTTATTTCAGAAAAGGATGAAGCGGATTTACGTTTTGGTTGTCAAATGGATGTTGACTTTATCTTCGCATCGTTTGTTCGCCGCAAGGAAGATGTGGAAGCGATTCGTGCTATCTTATTGGAAGAAGGTAAGCCAAACATTAATATTATTGCTAAGATTGAGAACCAGGAAGGTTATGATAATGTGGATTCTATCCTGGAAGTAGCGGATGGTGTCATGGTTGCTCGTGGTGATTTAGGTGTTGAAATTTCTACGAAGTTAGTGCCTATTTATCAAAAGCACATCATTGAAAGAGCGAATGTGATTGGTAAACCGGCCATTACAGCAACGCATATGTTGGATTCTATGACGGCTAATCCTCGCTGTACACGTGCTGAAGCCTCGGACGTATGTAATGCGGTTTTAGATGGTTCGGATGGGGTGATGTTGTCAGCTGAATCAGCAGCCGGTGCTTATCCGATTGAAGCTTGTACAACGATGTCGGAAATTGCTGAAGAAGCAGAGCTGGTTATCAACTATGCGTCTCGTTTGGAATGGTTAAAGAATTCTTCACAAAAGACAGTGCAAGATGCGGTATCCATTGCGATTTCGGATGCGACATTAACATTGGATAATATTGCGGCGATTGTGGTCTTTACTCAAGGTGGTACAACCGCTCGTCGTATTTCCAAATTCCGTCCGGCTGTCCCAGTTCTTGCTGTTACTTTCAGGGAAGATGTACAACGTAGATTGTTAGCGTATTGGGGTGTTATTCCCGTCTTATCTAAGGTGCAAAACCAATTAACAAATGACGATGAATTAGCATCAGATTTTGCGAAGAAGTTTGGGGTTAAGCCTGGTCAACAAATCATTATTTCGGCAGGCTATCCGACGGGCGAGGGTTCTGCAAATATGATGAAGATTATTACTGTTAAATAGATTTCATTCATTTTGCTTATTGGTAAGTGCTTATCAATAAGCTTTTTATTGGCAAAAATAAGGTATTTCTCATTTGCTGGAAATATAAGGAAAGAAAGCTATATATAAAATATTCAGTAAAAAATAAATATAGATTAAAAAAGTCCTTAAAATAAGGACTTTCAAAAATATTAAAGCGCAGGAACAGGGATTTGAACCCTGGCACCGTGTTATCGATCTACAAGCTTTCCAAGCCTGCCCCTTCAACCACTTGGGTATTCCTGCAATGCCTTTCCATTTTACTATATCGAAACAAAAAAGCAAGAAAAATAAAGCGAATTCCTGCTATATTAGCCTAGAAATTTATGGCGGTTATGATAAAATCGTATAGGAATAATACCGAATCATACAGGAGTAAAGATGAATATAAAAATTAACATTAAAACGCTCATTATAACTTTTTTGTCTGCTATTTTTTGTGGGCTAAGCATCAATCTTTATCTAAAAGCAGGTATTGGTAGTGATTGTATTACCGTATTTGAAGATGGTTTGCATCATACATTGGGAATATCAGTAGGTTGGGCTTCTATTTTATATAGTTGCGTATTCATTACGTTAGCCTATCTATTTGCAAGGAGGTATTTAGGTCTATCTTCTATTCTTTTTTCCATATTGGTTGGTCCGGCAATTGATTGGCTTCAACCTTGTATGAATTTATTACCTAATTCAAATTATCTTTTTGTCCAAATCTTACTTGTTTTATTAGCTATTTTCTTTATTGCTTTATCCGCCAGTTTACTCATACTAGAAGAAAATGGAATGAATCCCTACGATTCTGTTGCCACAGCATTATCACTTCATTTCAATTTACCATATAAACTTATCCGAACCATGATGGATTTTCTTTTATTCCTAATCGGTTGGGCGTTGGGTGGTCGAGTTGGTTTAGGGACGATTGTTGCTTCTCTTTTAACTAGTAGTATGATTTCTTTCCTTGTCCACCGATTCCAAAGTTTTCAAAAAAAGATTGGTGCTTAATTCCGCTAATCTTTTTCTATATATAGAGATAATAATTCCTTAACTCTGGATTGAATGATTTCAATAACTTCCAAAGGAGAAATTACCTTCAAATAAGAGCTTTGTTGCATTAGCCAAGCAATCAAAGGAGGACTAATCGCTGTTTTAACAGCAATTCGATATATCTCCGGACGAGGACTTTTTAAGATAGTTATTTTCTCAAAACGTTCATATAAATCGGTGATAAAGGGATTGGCTTCTTTTATCTTTAATTCCAATTGAAGAGTCTGTTTCAATCCTTTGTACATATTAAAATTACTTTCCAGATATTCTTCTAAAAAGAACGGTTTTAAAATGGCTTCTTTTTCTAAGACCTGTAAATGAAGCACTTTATCCAAACGATAATTACGAATTTCTTTTTCCGGTTCATAATAGCCAATCAAATAATAATGATTATTTTGAATATGCAAGGCATAGGGGCTAAGTCGATATAGTTGCCCATTATGACGAGTAATAACATGGTGATAAATATCGTAATCAAAGTAATGAAATTGTAGCTGTTGTTGTGATTGGATAGCGTTTAAGCAAGTATCCAACAGATTCGCCACTTGTGTTCTTTGCCTTGAATTAGAAATAAAAGGTAGAAATTGAATAGAACTTTGTTGAAATAAGAAGTCCTCTATTCTTTCACGCCGTTTATCCACGAACATATTGGATTGTCTAAGGGAATGAACCAATAAGAAAGTTTCCCCAGGGTGTAAGAAAGGTTTTAGATAATAACCTTGTTTTTCTCCTTTTTTATCATAAATGATTTGATATCCTTGTTCCTTTAAGATATTTAAGTATTTACGAATGGTTTTATCACTAATTTCGGGATAGCCTTTTAAATTCAAGATAGAGATGATTTCAACCATGGATAACTTATGATTAGAACAATTCGCTTCTTGTTGAAAAATCTCTAATAACGCAAATGATAATTGACTATACTGTAATGAATTCTTCATACCATAATTATAAGCAAGAGGAAAATATTTTCCTAGTGATTAAGAAAATTCTGTCTACTATAAAAGTACAGAAGGAGATAGAAGGATGAATACAAAAAATCAATATCGTTTGGATCAAGTTATATTTTGGATGAGTGCCACATTTTATTTAAATGGGGAGTTATTTCTCTTTGGATTATGTTTAACTTATTTATTCTTTCAAACCATAGAAAAAATGAATGAACATTTCTCCATTGCAAGAATGGTATGTCTATGTTCTTTATCCTTTTTAATGATTTATTTGAGATTATCGCTTAGCCCGATTTTCTGGATTTGGATAGTTTTACATAGTGCATGGCTAGAAAGTTACCAAAGAGAAGATTTCTACTTCTATTTTCCATTCTATATAGGCTTTGTGCTATTAGCACTAATCTTTAAAGGAATGGATGGAACTATGGCATGGATTCATTTGTTCTTCTTACCGGGTTTACTAATTTCAAGTGTTCGTAAATCTATATTAAAAGGAAAGACACAAAAGCCATTAACGATGACTTTCTAGCATTTCTTTCATAGCCATTCAATGTTTTATGGATAAAATAAGAAACCACCTGTAAAATAGGTGGTTATGATTTGATTGAAAGGGTTTAAAGAATGAAGAATATGGATGTTACCAAAAAGCGTCCTACTTTTGAAGCATTAATTTTGATAATTCTTCACTAAATTGAGCTGGATTATCAATCGGTAAGCCTTGTAATAATAAAGCTTGATGATAAAGAAGAGAAGTGTAGGTAGATAGACTTTCTTCCGGTAAGGACTGAAGTTGTTTGAAGATTGGGTGCTTTGGATTGATTTCAAGAATTTTGGTGGCTTTAGGATTCATATCTTTGACCAATGGATCCTTAGCTAAATATTGTTCCATTTCTAATGAAACACCATCTTCTGCTACTAAACAAACCGGTTGATCCACCAAGCGAGAAGAAATACGCACTTCTTTGACCTTATCGTTTAGACAATCTTTCATCTTAGAAAGAAGGTCTTTGTTGTCTTGACTGATTTTTTCCTTTTCTTTCTTCTCTTCTTCGCTATCCAAATCTAAGTCTGCTTTGGTGATGGATATAAATTCCTTATCGGCATAGCTATGAATGAAGTTCAAGACAAACTCATCACGTTCATCCAATAGATAAATGACTTCTAAACCTTTTTCTTCTAATTTTTTCATAACTGGAAGAGTTTGAATTTCTTCCTCTGATTTACCGGCTGCGTAATAAATGGCTTTTTGGTCTTCTTTCATACGACTCACATATTCTTGTAGAGATGAATAGGATTGTTGACTGGTTTTGAAAAGAAGTAGATCTTGAAGCTCATTTTTCTTCATACCGTAGTTTTGTAAAATACCAAATTTTAGGGTTAAACCAAAGTCATCAAAGAATTTTTCATAACCGGAGCGCTCTTCCTTCATAAAGTCTTCTAAGGCAGAATGAATTTTCTTTTCAATGGACTTGGAAAGGGCTCTTACTTGATGGTCTTGTTGTAGAATCTCACGAGAGATATTCAAGCTTAAATCATCGCAATCAATGATACCTTGCACAAAACGATAGCTTTCTGGAAGTAAATCTTTCGCTTTATCTAAGATAAAGACAGACTTGGCATACAACTGTAAACCAGGTTGGTATTCTTGGTAATAATAGTTATAAGGTGCTTTGGAAGGAATAAAAAGTAGAGCAGAATAAGAAATAGCCCCTTCTACTTGATAATGAATCACCCTAGCGGGTTTATTGAAATCATTGAATTTAGATTGATAGAAAGAAGCGTATTCTTCTTCGCTGATTTCTTTTTTGTTCTTTTTCCATAATGGGATTTGGGAGTTAAGCGTTTCCCATTCTTTGGTAGAAATAGTCTTTTCTTTATCCGTTGGATCAGGGATAGAATGTATTTTTTCCATTTGAATTGGATAACGAACGTAATCAGAATATTTCTTGACAAGGTTTTCAAGTGTGTATTCTTCTAAGAATTCATCGTAATTTTCTTCTTCTGTATTGTCTTTGAGTTTTAAGATAATCTTTGTTCCAAAATGGTCTAAAGAGCTTTCTTCAATAGAGTAACCACTTTCTCCTTTACTGTGCCAACGATGAGCCATTTCTTCACCAACTTTTTTAGAAATTACCTGTACATCTTGACTGACAATAAAGGCAGAATAAAAGCCAACTCCAAACTGTCCAATAATATCAATAGTATCATTTGGTTCTTCCATTTCTTGCTTGAAATCCAAAGAGCCGCTTTTCGCAATGGTTCCCAGGTTTTTATCTAATTCATCAGCGCTCATCCCTAAACCTTGGTCTTCAACAATTAAGGTTCTTTCTTCTTTGTTAGGGAATAATTGAATTTTTAAATCACTTGGATTTAAGGATTCATTTTTCTCAGTAAGGGATTGATAGTAGCGTTTATCCATTGCATCCGATGCATTACTAATCAATTCTCTTAAAAAGACTTCCTTATTGGTATAGATAGAATGAATCATCAAATCCAAAATTCTTTTTGACTCTGTTTTAAATTGTTTCATATAACCTCCTAGCACTCTATTAGTCTAACTGCTAGATATGGTATCACTAAGAAGCCGATGTTTCAATTCATAGCTCTAGTATAAATGGAATAATTTTATATTCACTCTATTATTCCTGTTATTTCCTAGCGACCATAGGAAGAAATGTTTATATTAAAACTATCTATGAGTACAACGATTGAAAACGCAATTCAGACTCTCTTACGTCAATTAAGGCGAGTTCGTATTGAGAATGGACTGACGCAGAAAGAAATGGGAGAAATTCTAAATGTGTCTGCCCAATCGGTATCGGCTTATGAAAATGGAACGGTAAGACCGGATATTGAAGTTCTATTTCGTTATATGGAATATTTTCAAATTCCAATGGCTTATTTTTTAAGAGAGTTTAGTCCTGAATTGAAAGAGAAACCAACGGCTTTAGAAATGGAATTACTTTCTGCCTATCGTAAGTCACCACTTTCTATTCAACAAGCCATTCAATTAATATTATTTGGTAATAAAATTTATAAGCAACCTAGTTTTAAAAAGGAAGCTCATTTGGTACATGAAAAAGAAGAGGATTATCTTCCACAAGATTAATCCTTTTGATAAATACGAATTTGGAAAGAAGCTAGAACGACTAGCTTTTTTTGTTGACTAAGACGTTTTCTTCCTTCTATAGCGGTATGATGATAGTAGGGTGTCATTTGAAAGAGGACTTGGAGTTCTTCTTGATTTAAATTCATCCTTTCTTCCATCGTTTCATCTTGGATTAATTTAAGGTTTAAATCCAAGTCTTTTAGACTATTTTCGTAGGGTATATCGTAAAGAATTTCTTTTAGTTGCCACAAATGTTTTTTAGCCGGGCTAACAACAACAAAAATACCTTTTGGTTTTAAAATACGTTCGATTTGTTCTTTAGCAATAGGAGCAAAACAGGTGATAACAATATCTTGAGACTTATCTTCTAATAGATTTTGAAAGAAACTAGCTACTAGGTATTGGGTTGATTTATCCTTTTTAGCGGCGTGTTTAATCGCCACTTTTGCTGCATCAATGCCTATTTTTTCATCAGCAATAAAAGCTCCGGTGTAATAGCCTTCACCACAACCAAAATCAGCTAAAGATTGATGAGGAAATTTCTCTGTTAAGTGAACTAAGTAATCTCTTAAAAAGGAGTAATAATCTTTTTCTAAGAAAGCAGTGCGGGCTTTTACCATGGCTTTTTCATCACCATGGTCTTTTCTTTGCCCCGGTAAGACATGAAGATAGCCTTCTTTCGCTTCATCGAAGTGATGATTGTTTTCACAAAACCAGTCTTTTCCTTGGTGTGATAAGACTTTTTGACAAATTGGACATAACAATTTCATAGCCCCAGTATAACATGACAGCTTGAAGAAAAATGGCAGAAAGAGTAGGATAAAGATAAGGAAAAGAGGAGTTTATCATGGATGAAAATAAAAAACTGGAAGACCAAGTGAATGAAGTTTTTAGCCAAATTAGTACAGGCATTAAAAAAGGAGCTGAAGTGGTCAGTGGTTATGTGAGTCAACAAACTGAAATTTTAAAGCTCAAGGGTGATATTAATCAAGCCAAAAAAGATTTAAAAACAGCTTATGAACAATTTGGTCATGGTGTGTATGAAGAAGAAATACTTAAGAAACCATTTGAAAACAAGCCGTTTCTTTTAGACCAAATTCAAACTAAGGAAAAATTAGTGGAATTATTGGAAGAAAAATTAGGCATTAAAGAAGGAAAATAGCTTCCTTCTTTTTTGTAGGAAAAGAGTCTGAAAGACGATTTTGAAATTATTTATCTACCGGGTTCTTTTTAAAAAATGAAGCGTTTACATTTATAAAAAAAATTGATTATAATAAAACCATGGATTAAATCCAACAGGAAAGAAAAGGAGGATAATATGTCGAAACATTTTAAGAACGTCATCGTTCGTATTCCTGGAACCGGTATTTGTGACGGTATCACTTCAAATCCATCATTGGGACAACCAATCTATGAGAAAGCTCTTGTGCAACACGAACACTATGTAGAAGCGTTAGCAAAGTGCGGGGTAAAAGTAAACGTTTTACCTCCAAATAATAATTTCCCGGATTCTTGTTTTATGGAAGATACAGCACTCTGTACGGACAAGTGCGCAATTATCTCTCGCCCAGGAGCAGATACGCGTCGTGATGAAACACAATTAGAAGATTTTCGTAAGATGTTGTCTAGCTTCTATGGAACTACTTTACATGAGATTACAGCTCCCGGTACAGTAGAACCTGGTGATATTATGATGGTTGGCGATACTTTCTTCATCGGAAAGACTGCTCGTACAAATGACGAAGGCTTCCGCCAAATGAAAGAAATCTTGGAGAAATATGGTAAAACGGTCATTCAAGTCCCTGTTCATGAAATGTTACATTTAAAGACAGGTGTTAACTATCTTGAAGATAATAATTTATTGATTTCTGGTGAATTCATCGATAATCCGCTCTTTGCGACTTTTAACAAGATTGTTGTACCAGAAGAAGAAGCTTATGCGGCAAATTGTATTTGGGTAAATGGAACCGTTATTGTTCCGGCAGGCTATCCAAAGATTAAGGAAGCTGTTGAACACTTAGGTTACAAAGTCATTCTTGTTGATACTTCTGAATATCGTAAGATTGATGGCGGATTATCCTGTCTCTCTTTGCGCTTCTAGCATATTGGTAAGAATCCAAGAGGGAAGGATATTCTCCTTGGGTTCTTTTTTAAAATTAATAATTGGAGAATTTTTATGTCAAAAAGTACAGATTCAAAACAACAAGGCATTAGCTTGTTAGGTTTAGTGGCGCTCACCGTTACAACAGTTGTGGGTGCCGGTATCTTTAACTTACCTCGTGATTTATCACGTTCTGTCGCTCCCGGTCCTGCTTTAGTCGCATTAATTATTGCGAGTATTGCGTTTGCGATTTTCGTTTATTG
Source organism: Bulleidia sp. zg-1013 (assembly GCF_019798045.1). Lineage (NCBI taxonomy): Bacteria > Bacillati > Bacillota > Erysipelotrichia > Erysipelotrichales > Erysipelotrichaceae > Bulleidia > Bulleidia sp. zg-1013. Next base: position 265,937 of record NZ_JAGXEX010000001.1, on the reverse strand, counting down.
TTTGAAGTATTTGCGTGATCGTTATCCGGATCAAGATGCAGGAATCTTTTCTTTCCCAGAACAAGGTTTCGGAAAGTTTGTTGGTTTCTTATCTTGTATTGGTTATTGGTTATCTATCGTTGTAGGTAATATCTCCTTAGGAGTATTGGCTGTAAGTTCTTTGGGATATTTCATTCCGATTTTTGCGGGCGGAAATAATATTCCTTCACTATTATTGCTTTCTTTCCTTTTGTGGGTATTCTACTTCATTTGCTCGAAAGGGGCAGAAAGTGCTTCCTTTGTAAATTTAATTATTTGGATTGCTAAGATGGTTCCTATCGTTATCTTCGTAGTGGCGTTATTGTTGGCATTTAAAGTCGATGTATTCCAAACAAATCTTTGGGTAAACGCTTTCGCTTCAGAAGGGTTGCCTTCTTCGGTAGGTGGACAAATTTCTGTTGCGATGGCTTCCACGATCTGGGTTTATGTTGGTATTGAAGGAGCTTTGATTTACTCCGCACGTGCTAAGAATAAATCCGAGGCAGCAAAAGCGCTTGTTGTTGCTTATATTGTTATCGCTGCTATTTACTTGTTAGTCACTGTTTTATCCTTTGGCATTTTGTCACAAAAACAAGTGGCTGATTTGGGTGTTCCTGTTTTAGGAAGTATTTTGGAAGCTGCCGTTGGTAAGTGGGGCGGAATCCTTATGAGCGTAGGTATCATTTTATCGGCTGCTGGATGTTGGTTTGGTTGCTGTATGTTCGCAGGTGAGATTTTAGATGTTGCCGCTCAACATGAAATCATGCCGAAATTCTTAGCTGTTGAAAATAAAAATGGACAACCTATTAATTCGCTCTTGATTTCGACGGTTATTCAACAAATTTTCTTTGTAACAATTATTGTTAATGAATCGATTTATAATGTAATGGCTCTCTTCGCTTCCAGTACGATGTTGGTTCCTTACTTCTTTGTAAGCTTAACAATGGTCAAAGAAGCGATGAAGGCTGATGGTGGATTTAAACTAAATGCTTTATTGGGTGTTATTTCTACTATCGCTATGTCTTACTTGATGTACTCTACAGGTTGGAATTACGTCATTATTACCGCTTTATTATTCGCTCCATGTATTCTTCTTTACTACTTCGCAAGAAAAGAAAATCACAAAGAGTTCTTATCCAACAAGGAAAAGGTTTTGGCTGTTGCTGTTGTATTGCTAGCGATTGTTAGTTTGATTCTCATCTTCAACGGAACCATCAACTTAGCTACTATGTAGATAAAAGAGAAAAGTATATGGGATATCCAAAGTTAGTTATTGATCGCCGGAAACTTTTTCAAAACGCAAAAAATGTCTTGCGAATAGCAACGGAGAAAAATATCCGTATTATGGGCGTGGTTAAAGCTGTCAATGGAAATGAAGAAATTATTGATGTTTTGATAAAGGCAGGGTATACCTTGCTATCTTCCTCTCGTTTACCACAATTAAAAACAATTAAAGAGAAAGATGCGCGCATTGAAACTTGCGCATTGCGGATACCGATGCTGAGTGAATTAAGGGAAGTAGTGCAATGGGCAGATATTAGTTTGAATTCTTCGTTAGAAGTTTTAAGAGCCTTAAACCAAGAGGCGACATCCCAAAAGAAAGTTCACAAAGTTATCTTAATGACTGATTTAGGTGACTTGCGCGAAGGATTCTTCAAAGAAGAAGACTTGTTGGAAGCCGCTAAAATGGTAGAAGAAGAATGTAATTCTCTCTATCTTTTGGGTATTGGTGTCAATTTAGGTTGCTATGGCTCCATTATTCCTACTAGAGAAAAAATGGAAGAGTTGTGTGAACGTGCCGAGAAAATTAATCAACTTATTCATCGTAAGTTAGAAGTAGTCTCCGGAGGAGCAACCACCAGTTTTCCTCTTGTCGCAAAAGGCTTGATGCCTGAAGGCATTACGCAATTACGTATTGGAGATGGTTTATTCGTGAGCGATTTAGACGAATGCTTCGGTTACAAGATGTTTGAATCGGAACAAGAAGCGTTTGTATTAAAAGCAGAAATCATCGAGGTTCGTGAAAAACCTAGTCACCCAATTGGAGAAATCGGTGTCGATGCATTCGGTAATAAAAAAGTTTATATCGATAAAGGAAATCACATACGCGCTTTAATTGCGGTAGGCAGACAAGATTTAGGCGATTGTCATCATTTACAACCGCTTGATTCGCACTTAGAAGTTATTGGCGGTAGCAGTGATCACACCATCCTTGATATCACCAATTGCGAGAAAAAATACCAAGTTGGTGATGTGGTAAAATTCCACATCATGTATGAGAATTTGTTGATGTTATGTCAGTCAACATATGTTGAAAAAGAGTTTGTAGGAGAAATATTATGTTAAGATTCACAAATGCTATCGTTAGAAAACCTTGTAAAGCTATGATAGAAGGTATTGCTACAGGTATGTTTAGCGAAGAATCACCTATTTATGAAGATGCTTTGCGTCAACATGAGTCTTATGTCAAAACACTTGAAGAATTAGGTGTTTCTGTTCTTGTTTTAGAAGCTTTGGAACAATATCCAGATTCTTGCTTTGTGGAAGATCCGGCTGTGGTCATGAAAGACTTTGCGGTCATTACGAATTCTCCACGTGAAACTAGAAATGGAGAAAAAGACGAAATCTTACCGGCAATCCGTCAATTCTACAAAGAAGATGAGATTTATGACATCCAATCACCAGGAACAATGGAGGGTGGGGATGTTATGTTTGTGGATGGTCATTTTTATGTAGGTCTCTCCGAGAGAACAAATCTTGAAGGGGTAAGACAATTCCGTGAAATTGTACAGAAATATGGTTATGATGTAACGAGTGTTCCTGTAACTGAAGGCTTACATTTGAAGGATTTTGTGATTTACTTAGAGAACGGGAATATGTTATTAAGTGAAAAAATGAATAACGAAGAAGCTTTCGCAAAATTCAATCGTTTTGTTGTGCCGAAAGAAGAACTTTACGCAATCAACAGCTTATACATCAATGGAACGGTGATGGTTCCTGATGGTTTTCCAAAAACGAAAGAATATATCGAATCCTTAGGTTACCCAGTTAAAGTAGTGAACACCGATGAATTTAAGAAAATCGATGGTAGTTTGACTTGCTTATCCTTGCGTTTCGAAAAGTAATTTTACAATCTATCATAAGAAAAAATATTGTCGTCAATGGTTGCACTTGATTTGATAATTGCCGATTTTGAAATAGATTATTAGTACAATGATTATATATGAAGTGCTATTGTAAACAATTATTTTCCATGATATAATCCGCGAATGTAAGCGTTTCGCTTATTGTATTCAGAGTTAAAATAATTTAAAGGAGGAGAAGACTAAAATATTAGTCTATACAAGAAAATGGTGTCGAATAATAGATTTAAAAAATTCAAAAAAATTGTTTTTTCTTCGTTTATGACTGCTATGATGGTTATAGGGATGGCAAGTCCTTTAAAAGTTAATGCCGCACCTAATCAACCTGATTATAGTAAGAAACACAAAATTATTTCAATTGATGCAGGACGTAAGTATTTCAGTGCAGATAGTATTAAAAATATTATTACTCATGCGCATAAAAAAGGTTTTACTCATTTACACTTATTATTAGGAAATGATGGTTTAAGATTTACTTTAAATAATATTGATTTGCAAATTGGTTCAAAAAAATACACTACTGATAAGATTAATGCCGCTATTAAAAAAGGTAATAAGAATTACATGATATCTAAAAATGCAGGCAATATTCCTGATGCAGATAACGTATTAACAGAAACTGAAATGAACGATATTATCAAACATGCCAAGGATAATAATATTACAATTATCCCTGGTATGAATATGCCTGGTCATATGGATACAATTGTTACTGTAATGCAAGAAATGGGAGATTTAGGAGAAGTTCGTTTCGCTGCAAGTAAGTGGGGAACTAAAACGTTTTCTAAAACAACTATGGATTTTGAAAATGAAAAAGCTAATGATTTTTTAAAAGCTTTTTTAAACAAATATTTAGATTATTTCCAAAAACAAGGGATTAAAGATTTTAACTTTGGTGCTGATGAAATCGGTAATGATGCAGTTGGTACTAATGAAGGTGGTTATGGTTATGTTGTAAATAACAATAAGTACAATAAATTAGTATCGTTAATTAACGACTTGGCTGAAAAAATTATCAATCATGATATGCAAGCTTATGTTTTTAATGATGGTATGTATTATAATGATCGTACTGATGCTAAGATTGACCCAAGAATTAATGTGTTCTATTGGTCAAGCGGTGGACGTAGCTGGGGTGGTCCTAAATATACTTCACCTAGCACTATTGCAAATAAAGGGCATAAAATAATTAATACTAATGAAAGATGGTATTATGTTTTAGGGCGTGAATTAAAAGAAAGTCCACATTGTGGAGGAGCTTATCATGCATTCCCGGCACCAAATAAAGATCCAAATCAAGCTTCAACCGAAAAAATGAAATCATTTAAGTTTGATCATGTAAGAAATGGTAATAATGATACTACAAACATTTCTACAATTGGGTCAATGATTTGTTTATGGTGTGATGAACCTCAAATGACTTATGATGAAAGTAAGCTATTTAAATATATGGACATTTTTGTTGAAAATAATAAAAATGTGTTTGAAACAAAACCGTCTACACCTACACCGGGAACTAAAATGAAAAGAACAATGTCTGTTAAAGACACAATGAAAGTTATTTCAATTGATTCAGGGCGTAAATATTTTACTCCAACACAAGTTAAAGATATTATTACACGTGCAAGTGATAAAGGTTATACACACTTACAATTAATCTTAGGTAACAATGGGTTAAGATTTGCCTTAGATAACATGGAAATTAAAGTAAATGGGAAAACGTATGCCAGTGATGATATTAAATCTTATATTACAGCTGGTAATAAAAGATATATGTCCACTAAAGGAGCATCTTATACTCAAAATGCTGATAAGTATTTAACTGAATCAGAAATGAATGATATCATTAATTTTGCAAAACAAAAGAAAATTGAAATTATTCCATTAATTAATACACCCGGTCATATGGATGCAATCTTAACAGTACTCGAAAAAGCCGGATTAACAGATGTTAGATACGATTGTAAAGATTCTTCATATGACGAAAAAGGTAATCCATCAGAAACTACAATTTCTATGGCTAATGACGAGGCATTAGAATTCTCAAAAGCTTTTGTTAAAAAGTATATGGATTATTTCTCTTCTAAAGGCTCCAAATTCTTTAATATTGGGGCAGATGAATATGGTAATCATGATTCTAACTGTCAAGGATTTACCGATTTAATGAAATTAGGTTTATATGGTAAATTTGTTAATTATTTAAATGAATTAGCTAAATATTCAGTAGATCATAATATGAGACCAATGGTATTTAATGATGGTATTTATTATGATCATAAAGATCAATATGGGCAATTTGATCCAAACATCTTAATTGCATATTGGACACCAGGATTTAAATACAACAATAAGTGGCCTTATAGTCCTGCTAAAACTACTTATTTAAAATCAAAAGATCATGAAATCTTAAATACTAATGATGAATGGTACTATGTACTTGGTAGTGGGCAACAACAAGGTACAAATGGTGTTTGGTGGTATTGGTTAGGTATGGCATTAGATGGAATGAAGAAAAAGAAATTTGATGTCAATCCAGGTGAAAAAGTAGATACTGTAGGTTCAATGATTTGTGCTTGGTACGACTTCCCAAGATTATCGTACAATACTGGCGATTTTAATAAATGGGTTGATACATTTGCTGAATTAAATCCGGATGTATTTAAAAAGAGTGGTACTACTCCAGTGCCTAGTGAAAAAGATGCTGATTATACTGGTGTAGATAATGAAATTGCAGCTTATGAAAAAAATCATAAACCATACAAACATTTATTTACTGATAAATCAATTCAAAGAGTTGAAAACGCAATTGCAAAAGTAAAAAGAGGACTTAAAGAAAGCGAACAATCAAAAGTAGATGCTTTTGCTAGAGAAATCCATGATGCAATTAAAGCACTTCAATATAAACCGGCTGATTTTAGTAAATTAGATGCATTATCTTCTAAGATAATGAATGCTAATAAGAACAAAGATTTATATACAGAAAAATCATTTGCTGAATTTAAAAAATTATACGATGCTATAAATGAAGCTCGTAACTTCACTATTTTGGATCAAGAACGCCTTGATAGATTAGTAGAAGGTTTAAAGAAAGCTATTGCCGGATTAGAATATAAAGATGCTGATTATAAAGTAGTTGAAGATGCTAAAAAAGCAATTCCTGAAAAATTAGAAGAATTATATATTCCAGAAACTGTAAAAGCTGTAAAAGATGCAGTTGCTGCAGTTAAACAAGGATTAAAAATTACTGATCAAGAACAAGTAAATAAATTCGCTGAAGAAATTATTAAAGCTACAAAAGCATTGAAATTCAAACCGGCAAATTATGATGTTGTTGATAAAGTAATCAATTCAATTCCTAAAAAACTTGAAGCATATACTGATGCAAGTTTAAAGAAATTAGAAGAAGCATTAAATAAAGTTAAAGCTCGTGATTTAACAATTGATAAACAAGAAGAAGTAAATAAACAAGCTAAAGAAATCGAAGAAGCGATTGCTGGATTAGTTAAAAAAGATTTTGATTATGCAATGCTTGAAAGTACAAACCCACAACTTGGTCAAGAAGCAAGATTTAAATCTGAAGCTGATTTTAAAAAGTTCGAAGGTGTTGTTATTGATGGTAAATTGATTGATTCATCTCACTATAAAGCATATGCCGGTTCAACTGTTGTTGTATTATCAAAAGAATTCACTAAGACTTTAAAAACCGGCAAACATACTATTAAAATTTTATCAGTAGATGGTAAAGCAACAGCAAGTTTTGAAGTTAAAGCTGTTGAAGCTGCTCCTCGTGTTCCATCAATTCAACCTAAGACTGATTCTAAAAATATTGGCAAAAAGGCTAATAAAACAAATAAAAAAACAGATGTTAAAACCGGCGATGAAGCTAATCTATTTGGTTTTGGGGCTTTAGGATTATTGTCAATCTTAGCTTTAGTATCATTAAAGAAAAAATATAATTAGTCTAAGTAAAATATTATAGTATTGTGAAATTTTGTAGGAAAACCCTTTGAAAAAACGTAGGGTTTTACCTAAAGTTAAGGAAATGATAGAGTATTTATCATTTCCTTTTTATGTGATTACTTGATTTCTTAACCTTGTTAGTTAGTTTATCCGGTGAGTAGGATGTATACCCGTTATCTAAACTTAGTATCATAAGGGCATCTACCTCCGTGGTTTACTAAGCGTACATAGAAGGTGTGTACATCTTTATTATTCTTTTTAGATATTACCTCTTTACAGTATTCTACTTCATCATCTTTAAGAGCGATGATAGAACTAATTGAATCGTTAATCATAAATAAAAAACCTCCTTTCAGAATAAGATTCAATCTCATTCCAAAAAGGAGTTTTATACAACTAGACCCTACAAATTTTCAAAGGGAAATTTAAAATACCCTATATTTTTTCAAAGATGGGGTATCACCCTACAAAATTTCAAATTACTCATTTAGGCGAAGGCAAGACCTTAACTATATCCAAATAGAAGTCGGAAGTAACGGATTTGAAAAAAGAAAAAGATAGCCTATATTCTCAAATCATAGATATACGAGAAGAGGTTGAACAAATTGAAAGTGTTAGAAGGTGTATAGAGAAATTACAACAAGAAAATAGAGAACTAACACAGGTAAAGAAACAAGAATCAGGTCTGTAAAATCGGGCTGAAATATGGTATAATTATAAATGTTAAGTAAAATTAATTGGAATTTATGGAGGAAAATATGAGAAGCGGACATATAATATATAAAGTAAACAACTTGCAAGCAGCAGTTGAAGAATGGAGAAACAAGGGCTTTGAAGTAGAGTATGGAAGGAAAAAAAATCCATTCAATGCTCTAATTTACTTTAGTGAAGGAGCCTATATTGAACTTCTGCAAAATACTGGAATGCCTAAAATAGTAATCTTTTTTAGTAAGGTATTCGGTGTAAGTAAAAAAATGGAAAGATTTTATTATTGGAACAATTGTGATGAAGGTTGGTGCGGTTTCTGTATAGAAAAGGACTTTGGAAATTTGGATGAAGAAGTTGCCTTTTTAAACAAAAATGGAATTAAAGGAGTATTATTTAATAATCTCAAAAGAGTTGATACTAAGGACAGAGTTTTGAAATACAAGTGTTTTTTTCCTGAAGGATTGGATTTTCCGTTTTTGATGAGTTATTTCAGCATTGATCCCAAACCTGTGAATTTTACACATCCAAACGGGATAAGGAAAATAAAGAAAATTGTTTTTAAAATTGACGAAAAAAACGCAAGTATTTTGAAACAACTGATACAAGATGATGTACTGGAAATTATTGTTGACGATAAGGAAAAAGGCATAGTTGGTGTTGAATATGATATGGGGAGTGATTTTATGAAAAAGAAAAATCTATAATTTGTCTAATTGAATATAATAATTTGAGAGACAGTAAAGCAAAATGGTTTGCTGTTTTTTGTTGTTCAATTTTTGATAAAAGCATCTATAAATACAAAAAAGTACTAGATAAAATGCTCTCTGCCCTTTTGTATCAAGCGTTTCGTTTAAAAATGGTTAATAGGCAGAAAATATTAGTTGTCCAAAATATCCAGGAAAGGCATTTTCTAATTTTTCATAAATACTTTCCTCTGCTTCAATCAGGGCGATTTTATCATCAATTATATTTTGCTTTTTTCTAAGTAAAGAAGAAAGCGAGTTACCATTGGACGATAAACACTTTTCTATCTCAGATATACTAAGCCCTACTTTTCTAAATAATGAAATTATATTTGGTGTAACTAAATCCTCATCACGATAATCTCGATAGCCATTTTCTAATTTCAGCGGCTGAATCAAACCTTTCTCTTCATAACACTTGATGGTTTTTCTAGTCAAACCTGTTTTCTTTTGAATTTTATTTCTAAGCATGGTTTTACACTTCCTTGATTAAAGGATAATCCAGTCCCTAATGGACAGGTCAAGACTTATATTAATATTTTTTCTCCTGCATACGGTACTGTACCTTTCCTTCTGCAACAAATCCACATATTGGGGGTGCATTTTTTCTGTTATCCAGTCCCTAGTGTCAACCCTAGCCTATGGATATGTTCCCACTCAGCCTTTATTTTCTACATTTTATTTACTTAGTGGGTGCAACTCTTGACATTAATACTACCGTTTCAACATGAGGCGTTTGGGGAAATAAATCAAAGGCTTGAATGGTTAAAATTTGGTAAGCTTCTTTTAAAACAGAAAGGTTTTTAGATAAGGTTGCCGGGTTACAGGAAATATAAATCATTCTTTCTGGCTGAATTTTTAAAATAGCATCCAACATACCATCATCCAATCCACTGCGAGGCGGATCCACTAATAAAGTATCAATGGAATGTTTTTTAGCAATCTTATACAAACCGTCTGTTGCATCACCACATTCAAAGTAACAATTCTCAATATGATTTAAAGTCGCATTTCTTTTTGCGTCTTGAATGGCTGTTGGATTTAATTCAATCCCATAAACATTCTCTGCTTTTGAACTTGCTAATAAACTCATGACACCAATACCACAATAGGCTTCCACGAGGGTATGACATGGTTCAACCTTTGAAATGGCATAGCGATAAAGAGCTTTTGCTTGTCCGGTATTCAACTGAAAGAAAGCTTCAGGGGATAATTTTAATTGAATGCTTTCAAAAGGAATGGTTAAAGACTTTTCTCCAAAAAGAAGCTTCGTTGTATGGCCGAAGAATTGTTTGCTTTGTTTTACGGTGTTAATAGATTGATAAAGAGAATTTAGATTAGAAATATCCTTTAGATCATTGATAAGATTATCGGATAGAGTATCCTTACCAGTAATTAAAGTGGCTTGGCTTTGACCTTCGATTGAACGAATGATTAAATAACGCAAGCCTTTTTTAGTTTGTTTTGAGTAAGCGGGGAAGTGGTGCTTATTTAAAATAGACAATAAATTCTTACGAATTCTTTCAACCTCCGGAGTATGCGTTAAGAAATTATGCACCACTTGGAAGTGATTGGAATTCGGTAAGAATAAACCACAGACCAATTTACCATTTCTTTCTTGTACTGGTAGTTTGCATTGATTACGATAAGAAAATTCATGTTCAGCCGGGTTGATTTTGCGGACCCAACGGCTTTTAACTTTGGCGTATTTCCAAAGGGCTTCAGTTAATAAATTCATTTTGAAGTCCAATTGTTTCGCGTAGTTAATCGCAAAGAATGGATGACCTAGTCTTTCTTCGGTAGGGGAAGGGCTTTTCCGACGGTAATCAGCCTTTTTCAAAAGTTGATTTATCTCACCGTAAGCATAGTGATTTTTATTTTGGGTAATTTTGGCATCAATGATTTCATCTGGAAATGCGCCTTGAATAAAGATTGGTTTTTTCCGGTCATAGGCGATACCCTCGCCATTGATACCAATTTTTTTGATTTTTAGTTTCATAAAAATAGTATACATTTTGAAAGTGCTTTCATTTTAAAAAAAGTATATTTTGATTATTTCACATAATTTTCACATTTTGGTTGAATTTATAAAATTTCCTATTTATCATTGAGGTAAGAACGGAAAGCGTTTAGGAGGAAAAATGAAAAAATTATTCAAGGTTGCTTTAGCCGGTCTTCTTTCCCTAAGCTTAGTTGCTTGTGGAAATAAAGATAGTGGTAAAACAACCGACAACAACAAAAAGACGGATATGAAAGTGGCAATGATTACTGACTCTGGTGATATTACAGACCAATCTTTCAACCAAGCAACCTATGAAGCCGCTAAGGCATGGTCCGAAGCTAATGGGGCTAAGTTTACTTATTATAAGCCTGCAGGAGATAATACAACTGATCGTGTTAACATGATTGAAAAGGCAGTGGATGATGGATATAACGTTATCGTTATGCCTGGTTACTTATTTGCGGGTGCTATTGTTGACGTTGCCGGCAAGAAAGAAATGGAAGGCGTTAAGTTCGTTGCTCTTGATGTGGCCGCCGGTGATTTAATCGAAGCCGGAACAAAGAAAACTGGTGAAAAATACGATTTCAAACCTGAAAATTGGGACGTAAAGAAATATTATAATACAAAGAATGTTTATTCTGCTATTTATCATGAAGAGATTCCTGGTTATATGGCCGGTTACGCTGCTGTTAAGTTAGGTTACAAGAAACTTGGTTTCTTAGGCGGTATGGCTGTTCCTGCTGTTGTTCGTTATGGTTATGGCTTTATTCAAGGTGCTGAAGCCGCAGCTAAAGAATTAGGTCTTAAGGATGTTGAAATTAAGTACGCTTATTCAAACCAATTCAAAGGTGATGCGGATATCACAGCCGCTATGGATACATGGTACAAAGGTGGGACGCAAGTAGTCTTCTCTTGTGGTGGAGGTGTCTTCACATCTGTTGCCGAAGCCGCTAAGAAAGCAAAGGCTAAGATTATCGGTGTTGACGTTGACCAAAAGGCAACCATTGATGGAACTTATGGTGAAGGCTTAACCGTTACTTCAGCTATGAAGGCTTTAGGTACAGCCACAAAGGATACTTTAACAGCAATTAAAGATGGCAAGTGGAATGAAATTGTTGGTAAGATTGATAACTTAGGTGTCGTTTCTGCTGATGATTCTAAGAACTATGTTGGTTTACCGGCAACAACACAATTTGGTAAGGGCTTCACAAAAGAAGACTACGCTAAGTTAGTGAAAGATATTTATGAAAAGAAATTAACGATTTCTTCGGATGCGAACACAGAACAACTTCCTAAGACTGAAGTTGTCAAAGTAACAAATCTAGGAAGTATCAAGTAGTTTGACTTAAAAGGCTACGAAAGTAGCCTTTTTTAAAACGCTTAAATTTATATGTGAATTATTTTATAATAGAAAAAACAAGGAGGATTCAAACGTGCAAACTCCATATGCAATTGAGATGTTACACATTACGAAACGTTTCCCCGGTATTATTGCGAATGATGATATCACACTCCAATTGAAAAAAGGTGAAATCCACGCTTTATTGGGAGAAAATGGAGCAGGTAAGTCAACATTGATGTCTGTTCTTTTTGGCTTATACCAAGCTGAAGAAGGGGAAATTCGGAAAGATGGTGAAGTGGTTACCATTCAAGATCCAAATGATGCTAATCGTTTAGGGATTGGAATGGTGCATCAACACTTTAAATTGGTGCAGTGTTTTAGTGTCTTAGATAATATTATTTTGGGTGTTGAAACCACGAAGAATGGTTTTTTAGAAAAAACGGAAGCGAGAAAGAAGGTTTTGGATTTATCCAATCGTTATGGTCTAAAAGTGGATCCCAATGCCTTAATTGAAGAAATTACGGTTGGTATGCAACAAAGAACTGAAATTTTAAAGATGCTCTATCGGGATAACGATATTTTAATCTTTGATGAACCAACGGCGGTTTTAACCCCACAAGAAATTGAAGAACTCATGCAAATCATGAAGAACTTAGCTCGGGAAGGGAAGAGTATCTTATTTATTTCACATAAATTGAATGAAATCATGGAAGTAGCGGATCGTGTATCGGTTTTACGTCGTGGTAAGTACATTGGTACCGTTGATGTCAAAGGAACAAGTGAAAAAGAATTATCGAAGATGATGGTTGGTCGTGATGTTCAGTTGGTGGTAGAAAAGGCGGAAGCTAAGCCAAAGGATGTTGTGCTTTCTTTAAAGAATATGACCGTTCCTTCTAAACAGCATAAAAACAATGCGGTTAAGAATGTTAGCTTTGATGTTCGCTCCGGTGAAATTGTTTGTATTGCCGGAATTGATGGTAATGGTCAAAGCGAATTGGTTTATGGCATTACGGGTTTAGAAGCCATTAGTTCTGGTGAAGTGCTTTTAAATGGTAAAGACATTAGTAAGGATACGATTAAACAACGTTCTAAATTCATTAGTCATATTCCGGAGGATCGCCAGAAACATGGTTTAGTGCTGGATTATCCCTTGGATTACAACATGATATTGCAACGGTATGACGAAGAATCTTTCACTAATAAAGCCGGTTTCTTAAAGAAAAGCGAAATTCGTCAATATTCTGACCGTTTAATTGAAAAATTTGATGTTCGCTCTGGTCAAGGGTCATCCACGATTGCCCGTTCAATGTCGGGTGGTAACCAGCAAAAAGCCATCGTTGCTCGTGAATTGGATAAGAAACATAATTTATTAGTTGCCGTACAACCAACACGTGGTTTGGATGTTGGGGCAATTGAATATATTCACAAACAATTGGTTCGATCTCGTGATAATGGTGATGCGGTTCTCTTGGTTTCTTTGGAATTAGAAGAAGTAATGAATTTATCCGATCGTATTTTAGTGATGTATGAAGGTGAAATTGTTGGTGAATTAAATCCAAAAGAAACAACGGTGGAAGAATTAGGTTTATATATGTCGGGTGCGAAGAGACAAGAGAAGGGAGTTTCTCATGAAGCATAAAAAAAGTACTGGTTTATCAGAATCCATGCAAACCATCCTTTCTTCTTTGATTTGTATCTTAATTGGTTTGTTTATAGGATATTTAGTTTTATTGGCGATTAATCCAAAAGGAGCTACGGAAGGTATTTTTACAATCATTAAAAATTTTATGACCTTTACAAGAAGTTCCTCGCGTTTAAAATATTTTGGTACAACTTTAGTCAAGACGGCACCGTTAATCCTATGTTCGTTATCGGTTTGTTTCTGTTACAAAGTTGGTTTATTTAACATTGGAGCGGCCGGTCAATACACAGCCGGTATTGCGACTTCCCTTTATCTGGCTTTAGCTTTCCATATGCCTTGGTATATCTGTATGCTTGGGGCTTTAATGATGGGAGCTTTCGTCGGTTTTATCATTGGCGTTTTAAAAGCGTATCAAAATGTTAATGAAGTTATTTCTGGTATTATGTTGAACTGGATGATTCTCTATGGCACCAACACCTTATTAGCAAAGGTAAAACAACCAGCTTCTCCTTATACCTTTAGCTTAGAGGGTACAAACTCAGTGTTACCAAAATTGGGATTGGATGAATTATTTGGTAACCAATATGTAACCATTGCGGTGCCTTTAGCGATCTTAATCGCACTATTGGTTTGGATTGTTTTAAATAAAACCAAGTTCGGCTATGAATTAAAAGCCACCGGCTACAACAAAGAAGCGGCGCGTTACGCCGGTATGAAAGAAAAGAAGAATATCATCGTTACTTTAATGATTGGTGGTGCTTTAGCCGCTTTGGCGGCTGCCTTATTGTACTTAACAGATTTTGAGCAATGGGCAACGACTTCTTCTTCCGTTCCAAGCATGGGTTTTGATGGTATTGCGGCCACATTCTTAGGTGGTTTACATCCAATTGGTTCTATCTTCTCTAGTTATTTCATTGAGCATATCACATTAGGTGGATCGTATTTGGATAAGTCCTTATATCCATCTCAAATTGCGGATTTAATCTCAGCGACGATTATTTACTTCAGTGCTTTCGTTCTCTTTATGAAAGTTTGGTACAAACGTCACCAACAAATGAAGTTTGAAAAGAAACAAGAATTACAGAAGGGAGAAGAAAAATGATTTTATTAATTCAATATACATTAGTTTTCGCTTCCGTTCTTCTATTAGTGGCTTTAGGTGGTGCCTTTTCAGAACATTCCGGTGTAATTAACTTAGGATTAGAAGGCATCATGGTCATGGGCGCTTTGGGTGGTGCTTTAGCCATGAAGTATGTGCCACTTAGTGTTGGTCCCTTGGGTATGTTGGTTGCTGTTATCCTAGCATCCGCATTATTTGGTTTCTTATTTAGTTGCTTGCTAGGAATTGCCTCAGTGAATTTAAGTGCGGATCAAACCTTGGTCGGTACAGCTATGAACATGATTGCGACAGCTGCGGCGACAGTTATTGTTAAGGCAATTAATCAAGCTGAAAATCCGGATAATGTTTCAGCTACTTTAAAATATGTTGAACAGAAACAATTCTTCTTAATTAATGTGGGAGGCTTTGAATTAACTTGGTTTATGATTTTGGCTGTTATCTTATTGATTGTAGCTTTCTATTTGATGTATAGAACCAAGTTTGGTTTACGTTTAAGAGCCTGTGGAGAAAATCCACATGCGGCTGATTCAGTTGGTATCAATGTCTATAAGATGCGTTGGGCAGGGGTATTGATTTCCGGTATCTTAGGTGGTTTAGGTGGTCTTGTCTATATCACCTCCGGTGTTTCAGAATGGAAGTTTGAAACAGGTGTTGCCGGTTTCGGTTTCTTATCCTTAGCGGTTATGATTTTTGGTCAATGGAAGCCATTGAACATTGGTTTAGCTGCCTTATTATTCGGTTTCTTTAGAGCTTTAGGAAATGTTTATCAAGGCTTGTCTTGGTTAACGGCTCTACAGATTCCTTCAACGGTTTATAACATGATGCCTTATATTGTATCCTTAGTGGTCTTGGCCTTTACATCCAAGAATTCAAGAGCACCTAAGGCAGAAGGTATTCCTTACGATAAGAGTGTGAGATGACAAAAAAGTCATCTCTTCTTTTATTTATGTTTTGAATTGTCAAGTTAAGTGCAACATCCATGGATACCTTAAGCGTAGGCTTTACGATAGTAACTTATGCAATAATCCGAGCCTTTATCACTTCTTTCATTATTGGATTAGTGACCTATCTTCTTTGTTTACCGGCTTGTTTTGTAGGTAAAAAGTTAAGCATTGGTTTATTGAATTATTCTTCTTTAGCAGGAGGAATTGTTCTCATCATTATAGGGATAAGCAGGTTATTTTAGAGGAATTTCCATAAAGAAGTTCTTTTCTTTTTTTCAAAAATAAAGGTATAATAAAAACATTTAGGAGGTCATATGAAGGTTCCATTTTCAGAATATTTACAGAAACAAGCTTCAAGTCTAAAGGAAGTGATTCAACAATTAAATAAAAAGTATGATTATGTGTCTATTTTATCTTCCGATAGTTATGGATTAGATGTGAATGTACTTAAAAGTGCGACACAAATCAGCAGTAAAACACTAGCGAGTGAAAGAGGTATTGTCATTCGTGTTTGTCAGGATGGTCAATACGCAGAATATGCGTTTAATACCAATGATTTAAAAAATCCAAGTGCTTTGGCAAAAGAAATAGAAGAAAGGCTTTCAGAACAAAGTCAATTATTAAATGAGCTACATGTTCAAAGCTATAAGACAGCAATATTAAGTGATGAACCATGTGAATTATTCGTTGAAAAAGAAGCCGAACAATTGGTTGGAACAGCGGACACAAAGTCACTAGTTGAAAAGTTAGAAACATTGGGCAAAAAGATTGCCGACAATCATGAAGAAGTGATTGAATACATGGTGGCTAGTCATAGTACCCATGTGAATAAAATGTTTTTAACCATGAATCGTGATTTAAGACAATCGTATGAATACTCAGAAGCCTATGTGGTTTCCATGGTTCAAAAGAATGGTAAGGTTAAACAAGCTGTTAAAACTGCTTCCGGTTTAAAAGGACCAGAAATCATTGATGAATTAGCACCACTCATCGACCAATTGCACCTGGTTGGTAACGATTTATTATCGGCTGAAAGAGTTGAGCCGGGAGAATATGAAGTTATCACAAGTCCTGAAATCACCGGCTTAATTGCGCATGAAGCCTTTGGTCATGGGGTGGAAATGGATATGTTTGTTAAGGATCGTGCGATTGGCAAGGAGTTTATTGGTAAACGCGTTGCTTCTGATTTAGTATCTATGCATGAAGGAGCTTTAATTGCTGAAAATGTTACGAGCTATGCTTTTGATGATGAGGGAACGCTGGCTCAAGATACCTTAGAAATCAACCATGGTATCTTAGAAACGGGCATTTGTGATGCTTTATCAGCGCTTCGTCTAGGTGTGCAAGCAACGGGAAATGGTAAGCGTGAAAACTTTGAACATAAAGTGTATACCCGTATGACCAATACCGTTTTTGATTCAGGAACAGATAGTGTAGAGGATATGATCGCTTCTATAAAACATGGCTATTTATTAGAAGAAATGGCTTCTGGCATGGAAGATCCAAAGCATTGGGGTATTCAATGTATGGTTGGTTTAGGTCGTGAAATTAAAGATGGAAAACTAACAGGTAAAGTGGTTGCACCATTAATCTTAACGGGTTATGTACCAGATGTATTAGGGAATATTTCTATGACTTCACCAGACCGTTTGATTTTCGGTGCCGGAGCTTGTGGAAAAGGTCATAAAGAGTGGGTGAAAGTGACCGATGGTGGTCCTTATTTAAAGACGAAAGTGAGATTAGGCTAATGTTGGAATTGATTAAAAAAAGTTTAAAAGAACTTGGAATTTCAATTTGGGAAATCCAAGAAAGAACAAGTCAGGCATGGGAATTTTATTTCATTAAGCATGCTTTAGATCAACACCGTATCAGAGATGTCAAACATACAGATGTGACGGTTTATGTGGGAAATGAAGATGGCAGCTTAGGTAATGCCGGTGCTGAAGTACCACCATTTTCAAGCGAAGAAGAAATCCTTTCGATTTTAAAAGAATTAAAGGAAAGAGCAGGTTATGTTCATAACAAAGCCTATTCTTTAGTATCTAAGTCGACCGAAGGTTTTGTACAAAAGGTCGATTTGAAACAAATTTCAAAGGACTTTATTTCAACCGTTCAATCGATTCCGGAAGATGAAGAAAAATATATTAACTCTTATGAAATCTTTGTTGAGGAAAAGAGGGATCATTATATCAATTCCAATGGTGTGGATGTTCAAAATGTGTATCCATCTTCGATGTTAGAAATTATTTTGAATGCTCGCAAAGGTAATCATGAAATTGAACTATACCGCAATTATAAAAGTGGTACTTGTGACAAAGATTTCCTTCAAAAAGATATTCAAAAGGTCTTACAACAAGGAAAAGATCGTTTATCTACAGTTCCAACCCCGGCTTTAGAAAAGATGCCAATCTTATTTTCAAATGAAAATGTGGTTACTTTATTCCAATACTATAAAGTTCAAATGAACGCCCAAGCGCTTTTGAGCGGTGCTTCTTCATGGAAAAGCGGTGAAGAAATTTGTAAGGATGTAAAAGGGGATAAAGTGACTATTCAATCTCTTTCAAAATTAAATAATTCTTCCTATAACGCTTCCGTTGATCAAGATGGTTCGGCTTTAGGGGATTGTGTTTTATTAGAAGACAATATACCTAGAAAATTTATTGGTAGCCGTCGTTACGCTAGTTATGTAGGCTTAGAGGATACTTTTATCCCAAAGAATTATTGTATTTCAGGTGGCACTTACGATGAAGAAGAGCTAAGAAAAGGAGATTATTTGGAAGTTATTGAATTCTCTGATTTCCAAATGAATCCTATCAATGGTGATTTTGGTGGTGAAATTCGTTTGGCATATTTGCATAAAGATGGAAAGATTATTTCGGTGACAGGTGGTTCTTTATCGGATAATTGGTTAAATCAAATTCAAAATTTAAAATTATCAAAAGAATCAACCCAGTATAACGATAACCTTGTGCCTTCCCTTGTCTTATTACCGGGGGCGATGGTAACAGGAGTTGAACATGAATAAAGAAGAATTAATGAAGACTTACCAAGATTGGAAATTTTCTTGTTCAGCCTATGAAATGGCATTAACGATTATTGGTATTGATAAACAAACCGTGGCACCAAGTAGCGGTGCTTCTTATCGTGATCCAAGAACGGCTTATTTGGCTGGTATTGCATTTGAAAAGAGTAATAATCCAAAGATGAAAGAAGTGATGGAAGCTCTTTTGAAAGAAGAGTTAAATGAAGATTTCCGTAAAGAAGTGGAAATGGAATTAAAGGAAACGGAGAAATACCAATCTGTTCCCCAAGATTTCTATGTAGCGCATTATGCCCGTAATGATGCGTCTTATGATGCTTGGTTAAAGGCAAAAAAAGAAGAAGATTTTGAAGTCTTTAAACCTCATGTTCAAGGTATTATTGAAGATCAAAAGAAGTTGATTGCTTATCGCAATAAACCAGAAGATGTGTATCATCAATTGTTAAGTGATAATGAAAATGGGGTGTCGGTGGAATTTTATGATGATTTCTTTAATACGATTAAGAAAGAATTGCTTCCTTTCATTCAAAAGCTTCAAAGTGCCAAACAGCCGGATACTTCTTTCTTAGAAAAAGAATACCCGATTGCTAAACAAAAAGAATTCATGGAAGAAGTTTTGGACTACATTCATTACACAAGCGATTGGGGTTATCAGAATGAATCGGAACATCCGTTTACAACCGGTGTTTGTGAAAATGATGTCAGAACAACAACAAAGTATTTGCTTAATAATCCAGTTAGTTCTATTTTATCGACGGTACATGAATGTGGTCATGCTTATTTTGAACACAACGTGCATCCAAAGTATGATGGTACAATATTGGCGAAAAATATTAAGATGGGAATTCATGAATCCCAATCACGCTTATTAGAGAACTATTTGGGAAGAAGTGAAGCCTTTTGGCAATATTTATATCCAAAGTTTCAAGAAGTATTCCCGGAACAGTTAAGTGGGGTGGACTTGTGGCAGTTCATTTGGGCTATCAATAAGGTAAAGCCTAGTTTGGTTCGTACGGAAGCCGATGAAGTTACGTATCCATTGCATATTCTCATTCGCTATGAATTGGAAAAAGAAATCTTTGCGAATCGTTTGAATGTTGATGATTTAGAAAGAGCTTGGAATGCGAAATACCAAGAATATTTAGGAATTCATGCCGATAAGGTTAGTGAAGGTGTTTTACAGGATGTGCACTGGTCCGGGGATGGCTATGGCTATTTCCCAACTTATGCTTTAGGATCCGCTATTTCGGCGCAAATCTTTCACACCATGGAAAAACAGATTGATGTCGATGAAGCCTTAAGAACAGGACATTTTGAAATAATCATGGATTGGTTAAAAGAAAATGTGCATCAATATGGAGCTTCCTTAAGTTTCCAAGAAATTCTAATGAAGTGCACAGGTGAACCATTTAATATTCAATACTACATTGATTATTTAAAGACAAAGTTCACGAAACTATATCAATTATAAGAAGCCTACTACGGTAGACTTTTTTATTTGGAAAAAGCTTATGGATATATCCCATCTTTGACAGTTAAAAAGAGCCAAAAACCGGCAACACATTGATATCACTGCGTTTGACCAATTTTTGAGTAATTTGAATTTGTAGTATTTTTTTACTCGCCAATTGTCAAATCAAGTGCAACGGATTCGATAATAATTTGAAGAATAGTTTCAATAGTATTATAAATAAAAATAACACTTTCTATTTTTTGATGCAATTAGCATCTGATTTTTCAATTAAAATATAGAAAAAATGGGTAAAATATGCTATAACGTCTACTAGATAGATTAAAATGTGGCAAGGAGGGATAAAGATGGCAAGGCTTAATGTTACTGATGTAATAAAAGAATTAAACATTTCTAAGTCATATTTATATAAATTAATAGATAAAGGAAATATTTCGATTCCGAGAAGTGAAACAGGCAGATACTTTTGGGATGAAAATGCAGTTGAAATTATAAAAAGATTTTTGCATATAGATGGTTTACAGGATAAGGATGACACAGATTTTTTAATATCTAAATTAGGATTAAAACAGTCATTCATAAACAATAGACGCTATTTAGGAAATAAATATTCTCTTTCCGATTTTATAAGAAAAACAGTTGATGAAAATTGTAAAGGTGTAAATATTGTTATTGACATATTTAGTGGAACCGGTGCAGTTGCGAATACTTTTAAGGATAAAATGCTTATCACAAATGATTTACTGTATAGTAATTATATTTCCAATTATGCATGGTTTGGATATGAAAAATATTCAAGCAAAAAGATAATTGAGCTTATATACGACTATAATCAAGTTAAAACAAAAGAAAATAATTATATGCGAGAAAATTTTGCAGATACATTCTTTTCTGCTGATGATTGTAGCAAGATAGGATATATAAGAGAAGATATAGAAGCAAAGTATAAAAATAAAGAAATAAATTTTAAGGAATATGCAATATTGATTACATCGCTTCTATATGCAATGGATAAGATTGCAAACACAGTTGGACACTACGATGCATATAGAAAAAATGTTGATTTTGAGAAAAAATTAGTATTGAATGTTTTATTACCTGAAGAACCGGTAAATTCTAATAATATTTGTTATAACTTAGATGCAAATAAACTTATTAAAAGTATTAGGGGTGATTTGTTGTACTTGGATCCTCCATATAATTCAAGGCAGTATTGTGATGCATATCATTTACTTGAAAATGTGGCAAGATGGGAAAAACCTGAAGTTTATGGGGTTGCAAGAAAGATGGATAGAACTTCACTTAAAAGTGATTACTGCATGATTTCGGCTACAAAAGCATTTGAAGAACTTATTGAAATGGCTGATACAAGGTATATCTTACTTTCATATAATAATATGTCTGACAAGGGAAATGATAGGTCAAATGCGAAAATATCAGATGAAGATATTATGAGAATTCTTAGAAAAAAGGGGAAAGTTACTATATTTGAATTAGACTACAAGAGTTTTTCGACCGGAAAATCAGATATCAAGGATAATAAAGAAAGACTATTTTTATGTGAAGTATTTAGTGAAAAAAAGAAAAAAATAAATATTCCTTGTCCATTTAACTATACTGGTGGAAAATTCAAATTATTAGAACAGTTACAACCATTGTTTGATGAAAAGGAAGTATTTTTAGATTTGTTTTCCGGGGGAGGAAATGTTGGGATAAACTCCTCTTCTTCAAAAGTTATCTTTAATGACTCAAATGAAAAACTGATAGATTTAATTAAATTTATCAAAGACACTGATACTGATGCTTTATTAAAACAAATAGACAATATTATTGAGGCATATAATTTATCCAATACATCGCTATATGGATATTCTTATTATGATTGTGATAGTAGTAGAGGCTTAGCCGAATATAATAAAGAAAGATTTCTCAAGTTAAGAGATGATTTTAACGCTAAAGTCCTTGCCGAAGAAACAGATTACTCCATGTTATATGTATTGATGGTTTTCTCTTTTAATAATCAAATTCGTTTTAATCGAAAAGGGTTGTTTAATCTTCCTGTGGGGAAGAGGGATTTTAATTCTAAAATGAGGAGTAAGCTTGTGCTATTTTCTGAAGAATTAAAAAGTAAAGATATCCAGTTTATGAAAAAGGATTTTAGGGAAATTTCCTTGGATGATTTTTCTCAGGAGACTTTTATTTATTGTGATCCACCTTATTTGATTACAAATGCAACATATAATGAAAATGGAATGTGGACTGAAATAGAAGAAAAAGCTTTACTTGAATTTTTGGACGAAGCCAATGAAAAAGGTTTTAGTTTTGCTTTGTCTAATGTTTTGGAAAGTAAAAATAAAAGAAATGATATTTTATATAATTGGATTGAAAGCAAAGGATATTATTGCAATTACTTAAATAAAAGTTATTCAAATAGTAACTATCATAGAAAAGATAAAGACAGTATATCTGAAGAAGTTTTAATTACTAACTATCCTGTGAATTGGAGGAATAAGTAAATGTCTAATAAAAGTATTCCATATCAAAGTTTTTGTTGGGTTATAGGAACGACAAGTTTTAGAACGGCAAAACTAAATTTAAAAATCGAGGCACAGTTGTTGCTTCTTGATGAGTTTTATAATGAGGTCATAAAGGAATCAAGTTGGAACTGGAACAATAAATTGCAAGAAAAATATTATGATTTTATGAAAGATAGAGCTTTCCTAACAGGAGAAGCAAAAAGAAAAGACAAAGATGCCAGGGAAAAAACATCAGGATTGGTTGATATTGGTTTAATTACAGAAGATAGATTGATTACGGTTGCAGGAAGGAAACTCCTTAAAATAACAAGTAGTGGGGATTTTGAAACCAATAATGTGTTTAATATTAATAGAGATAGCTTTATCTATCTAAAACAGCTTCTTAAAACAAGTATAGATGTAAGTGGTAGTATCGTTAGACCGTTTATTGCAGTTATAAAGTGCCTGACGGAACTTGAGTTTTTAAGTTATGACGAGTTTACTTATTTTGTTCCGCTAATTAGAGATGACGAAAGTGCAAAACAAATCATATCGGATATTAAATTATATCGAGAAGGTAAAATTTTGCCGGAAGAAATAATTCATAAGAGGCTTATGCAAATGGAAAACTACAAACTTGCACAAGAAGAATTTATAGCCTCTGATGTTGATGAAAATCTGACATGTTTAGTGGGGATGAATCGTAAAAGTAGAAGCTATGACAAGCCGTACTATAAATTGTATGAGAATTTAAAGAAGGTATTTCTTGATGGCGAAAACATTTATGAATCACTATTAAATTCTGCAAAGAATATAAATCAAAAACCTGGAACATTGTGGAGAAGTTTACTCTTTAAAACAACCAATATTGGTGGTGTAAGAAAAAATGGGAAGTCTTCAATTCACAAACAATGCCCATTTATAAACTGTAAAAATGAAACAGAACTAAAAGAAGTGTTTTTTAAATATTTACATGTTTTTAAAGCCATGGCGACTTTATCTGATTATTTTGATTTGAATAGAAGATATTTTAATATTACAGATACTCTAATTTTTGAAGATCGTATGATTAAGTTGGATATGATTCCAAAGTATTATTTTAAAGAAATTATTGATATTCTGTATACAGAAACTTTTAGTAGAGATAATAATCTCAGAGCTGATGCCCCACTTGAAACTATATCAGAAGCATTCAAGTTAGATATTAGCAAAGTATATGCTGTGTTAAGTAAAGATTTAGGAATTACAATTAAGAGTTCGGAACAAGCGAAGGCTTATGTAAATGATGAACGATACAGAAGATTTAATACTTTGATTGATAAGAAATTTAATGATTGTGTGCTTATAGAGTTACTAAATTGTTTTGAGAAACGTGATGATAAAAGGATTGAAGAACTTGTTACAGATGAGGCTGCAATACCTACTATTTTTGAATATATTTTGGGAATTATATGGTACAAGGTAAGCGAAAGACAGGGAAATATTTTGGACTTCATGAAATTATCATTAGAAGCCAATTTATTGCCTAAGACACATGCAGCCGGAGGCTATGCAGATATTATATATGAATATGAGGCATGTACTTCTTATCCAAAGCATTCATTGCTACTTGAAGCGACACTTGCAGATGGCTCTAATCAAAGAAGAATGGAAATGGAACCTGTTTCACGACATTTAGGAGATTATAGGATTAGATTTAATAATCCATTCGATTATAGCTTGTTTGTTAGTACATACTTAGATAAAAATGTGATTTCAGATTTTAGGTATAGAAAGATAATTCCATACACCAGAGATGAAGAAAAGATTACAGGCATGAAGATTATTTCAATGGATACAGATTCTCTTAAGAAAATAATTGAAAATAAAGTTAAGTATAAGTATCTGTATGAAGTATTTGATAAATACCATGAAATGCCATTAGAGACGATAGATTGGCATGATGGGATGATAAAAGAGGCTACGGGAGAGTATAAGGTATAAAAATATGAAATTTAAAAATTAATATATGAATTACACAGGATGTGAAGTGAACCTCCTTTATTGGTTTGTCCAACTTTTGGGGTTCATTTCACAATGCCTACCACGATTTCTTTATCTTTTAACTGTCAAACTTCCGATTAATTAATATCTACTTATTGAATAGATAGTAATTTGGGTTTAAAATTAATTATAGAGATATTCAATTTTACGAATCAAGATTATATGGTATGAGTTAGTTTATAGCAGAGGTAAGGATTTAATGTATTATATTTGTCACAATGTTTTACATAATATTAATACAACAAGAGTTGCCATATATAAAGATATTTATGATATGTGTAAAAATAATAATAATATTAATGCTGAAACTATTAAATCCATTTCTGAAAGGAATAAAATTAGTCTTAACTATGTTAAGGACGAGGTTGAAGGAATGCTTTATTCAGCATATTCAGTCATTTCAGGTGGAGATTGCAAGCTTTCTGATAAAGGCTTTACAGATATAAATATTTTACTAAATGAAAATGAAGAACAATTCTTTGAGATACCTATAACAATTAATTTATTAAATGAGTATGTAGAATTTATTATCAACGATGTCGACATAATGTCTGATTACATAAGATCATCGCTAATCAATAACTCGTGGTCAAGAAACAAAACTAAGCAACGTTATAGAAAAAAGGTCAACAGTGAATTTCAAACAATAGAATTAATTAATAGATTGATTGCTATAATTAAAAACATTAATATTAACGATTATGATTTTAATCCAGATAGTCTAGTAGATAACATTATTAAATACGGCAATTATAGGAAGCTATATAACGATTATAAAGCTTGGATAAACTTCAGAGGTTGCTATTTTTCAATTACATTAGAAAAATACTTACCTGTTTATCAAGAACTATTTAATGAATGTGTAAAATCAGTAGAATGGGGCGGGAACACAGTTCATAGAAATTATATTAAAAAAATATGTATGAATTTTGGATATGATTTTGATAAATTTCTTACCGATGCTTTGAGCGATGGTATGATAAGAGAAATAGGTGATAAAAATTACTCTATAACTGGTCACGCAAATTCAATAAAAGAATCAATTGCTAATAAATATAGTAATTATAGAATATCATTAATCTTGAGACTATTTTGTGGAAAACCAATTTTGCTTATTGGACAAAATTCTTTTTGTGATAAATTAGTTTCTAAAGAGATTGTCAAAGATTCTAAACCATTATCTAATTATTGGGTTGAATATATCGGAAATTCTTTAATCGAAGAAAAAATATTATCTATTATAAAAAGTTTTGGATATCGTTTTAAGGAGGTTTAACAGATCGATGAAAATCAAAACTAGGTATTGTTTGTTTAAAAGGGATAAGAAAAATCTAATTATCTTTCCCGAAAAACCATTCTGGCTGGTCGATGATGATTCTTTAGAATTGTTTGTAAAGTTTTTTAGTGACGAAATAGAAGAGAGTGTCTTGTTGAATGGAGCTATTTCCAATTACACTCATTTTCATAAAAACAAAGAATAGGAGGTATAGGTATGTTTAAGATAGCAGGAACTTTGGGAGTTACTACTACAGTAGCAACGACAATCGTTAGCATAATATTAGGGGCTTCAACAGTAGTCACTATCATTTTGGCAATCACTACTTTGCTGTCTGGAGGAGTGGATGCTATTTTGACAGTGGGATGGTCTACTTTAGTAGCTACAGTTAAGAAAATTGTTGCAGAAAAAGGTGTCGCTGCGTGATGTACCGATTCCCAAAAATTAAACCAAAATGATATGTGTCCAGGATTCCGGGTACATATCAATGCCTACCACGATTTCTTTATCTTTTAACTGTCAAACTCCCAGTTTACTACGGTAGACTTTTTTATTTGGAAATGAAAGTGCTTACTTTTTTACTTGGAAAAAGCTTATGAATATACCAAGAAAACGGTTTTTAGACCTAAAAATTTGGTATGATGAATGTGTAAATTGGTTTCGCTTTATACAAAAGAATGAATTTGGGGTGATCATCTATGGGTAAGTATTTGACTCAATCAGAACAATATTTATTTAAAGAAGGAACTTGGCAAGAAGCCTATCTGCGTTTTGGAGCCCAACCGGCAATAAAGAATGATAAACAAGGCTATGTTTTTTCGGTGTGGGCACCCCACGCCAAAGCTGTATATGTGACTGGGGATTTCTGTGATTGGCAAGCTTTTCATTATCCAATGAAATGCGACGCAAGTCAGGGAATCTTTTCTTTATTTATAGCCGATGTGAAAGAAGGGCAATGCTATAAATATGTGATTGAAAGTGAGGGTGGTGAATTATTCTATAAGGCTGATCCTTATGCGAATTATGCTCAACAACCACCAGAAACCGCTTCTCGTTTGTTTGATTTATCTAAGTATCATTGGAAAGATAAAAAATGGTTGACGAAACGCCATAAGACCAATCACATGGAACAGGCTTTAAATATCTATGAAGTACAACTTGGTTCTTGGAAGCGAAATGAAGATGGCTCGTATTATAGCTATGAACAATTAAAGAAGACTTTAATTCCCTATGTTAAAGAAATGGGTTATACCCATTTGGAATTAATGCCTGTGATGGAATATCCATACGATGGTTCTTGGGGTTATCAGATTACAGGTTATTATGCACCAACAAGTCGTTTTGGTAATCCATGCGATTTTATGGGTTTCATTGATGCTTGCCATCAGGCAGGTATTGGTGTGATTTTGGATTGGGTGCCCGGTCACTTCTGTCAAGATAG
This sequence comes from Bulleidia sp. zg-1013, assembly GCF_019798045.1. Classification (NCBI taxonomy): domain Bacteria; kingdom Bacillati; phylum Bacillota; class Erysipelotrichia; order Erysipelotrichales; family Erysipelotrichaceae; genus Bulleidia; species Bulleidia sp. zg-1013. Next base: position 238,528 of record NZ_JAGXEX010000001.1, on the reverse strand, counting down.
CCATGGTTTAGCAATGTTCGATGGTACAAAACTCTACGAAAAAGAAAAACACGCACAATGGGGAACGCTAAAATTCGATTTTTCAAAAGGAGAAGTGAGAAGTTTCTTATTATCCAATGCGATGTTCTGGTTAAAGGAGTTTCATGTGGATGGATTGCGAGTAGATGGTGTTACAAGCATGCTTTATTTGAATTTTGGTATTGATAATCCAAAGTTAAAGAAATTTAATGAAAAAGGAACGGAAGAAGATTTTGAATCCATTCAATTTATTCAAAACTTAAACGCAGTCATTGGTAAAAAAATGCCGGATGTCATGATGATAGCAGAAGAAAGCACGGCTTGGCCTTTGGTGACCTATCCGCCAAAAGACAACGGTCTTGGTTTCCATTATAAATGGGATATGGGGTGGATGCACGATACTTTGCACTATATGCAAACAGACTTTCCATATCGTCCCGGAAATCATCATTTACTAACTTTTTCCATGATGTACAACTTCAATGAGAACTTTGTCTTGGCCTTAAGCCATGATGAAGTGGTACATGGTAAATGTTCCTTGATTGGTCGCATGCCGGGGGATTGGTGGCGTCAATTTGCGGGAATGCGTGCTTTAGCCTTCTATCAAATAACACATCCTGGTGCCAAGCATAATTTCATGGGGAATGAATTTGCGCAATTTATTGAATGGCGGGAATACGAAGGACTGGAGTGGTTTCTATTGGAATACGATACACATCGACACTTACAAGATTTCAATCGTGATTTAAATCATTTCTTCTTATCGTCAAAAGCTCTTTGGCAAAAGAATTATTCTTGGGAAGGCTTTGCGTGGTCGGATGCCGATAATAAAGATCAATCAACGATTATCTATCGTCGCAAAGGCAAGCAGAATAAGGATGAACAAATTATCCTCATCAATTTTGTGCCGGAAGTTTATGATGAATTTCGCATTGGTGTTCCAAAGAAAGCTTGGTATAAAGAAGTCTTTAATACCGACGCAAAGGAATATGGGGGTAGTGGTCGTATCAATGAAGGCTATTATAAGGCAGAAAAGCTTGCCATGCATGGTCAACCCTATTCCATTTGTGTGAAGACACCACCAATTGGTGGTATGGTCTTTGAAAGAGTAGGGCCAAAAGAAGTGAAAGAAAAAATTGCAAAGAAGTAAATAAGTTAAAAAGGGGATTTATGTTTAGAACAAAAAAAGAATTTAAGAAAGAATTTGAGAATGCGTGCTTGGTGATTATTGGTAAGGATTTTGAAGATTGTTCCACCGAGGAAAGATACTTTGCGCTAGCAAAGTTAGTTTCTAGCCAAGTCAGTGAAATGCATACACAAAAGATTAGTCATAAGAAAATCTATTATTTTTCCATGGAGTTTCTAATCGGTAAACTTTTAGAAAATTATTTAATGAACTTAGGTTTAACCAAGGTTGTTTCTGAAGGCTTAGCGGATATGGGAGAATCCCTAGAGGAGTATTTTGAGATTGAAAAGGATCCGGGATTAGGAAATGGTGGTTTAGGAAGATTGGCTGCTTGTTTCATGGATTCTTTAGCCGCCTTAGGTTATGAAGCAGAAGGCGTTGGTATCCGATATCGCTTTGGTCTTTTCAAGCAGAGAATTGAAAATGGTCAACAGGTCGAAGACCCGGATAACTGGTTAGAGAAAGACTATCCTTGGGAAGTCAAACACCTAGAGGCGGCGGTTCCGGTGAAGTTTGGCGGTCGAGTTGAAAAGAACTATGACGGTAGTGAAATGCATTATCAATGGCTACCAGAAGAAACCATCTTAGCAGTTCCTTATGATATTCCGATTGTTGGTTATGATGGTAAACAAGTGAATACATTGCGCATGTGGTCAGCTAAACCAATGGAAGAAGGCTTTGATATGGATGCTTTCAACCGTGGTGATTATGCGAAAGCGAACAAGCATCGTGCGGATGTACAAGCTATTACCGATATTCTTTATCCAAATGACCATTCTTTATCAGGTCGGGTTTTACGCTTAAAACAGGAATATATGTTTACAGCGGCAGGTATTCAGGATATTGTAAATAGCTTTAAGAAACAATATGGCAATCATTGGGAACTCTTTAGTCAAAAAGTAGCGATTCATACCAACGATACCCATCCGGCTGTTAGTGCACCGGAATTAATGCGTGTTTTAATGGATCAAGAAGACTTAGGTTGGGATTTGTCTTGGAAGATTGCTACAGAAAGTATTTCTTATACTAATCATACTATCTTACCAGAAGCCTTAGAGAAGTGGCCAATTGATATGTTTAGAAATCTATTGCCACGCTTGTATGATATCATTGAAGAAATCGATCGACGCTATCGCGATAGTCTTGATAAGAATGTGCCCGGATGGCAAGAACAGCTTAAGAACACCGCTATCTTATGGGATGGTCAAGTGCATATGGCTAATCTTTCAGTGATTGTTTCTCATCATGTGAATGGAGTGGCGGACTTGCATACAGAAATTTTAAAGAAGATTGTCCTTAAAGATTTCTATAGCTTAACACCGGAGAAGTTTAACAATAAAACCAATGGTATCAGTCACCGTCGTTTCTTTGCCCAAGCTAACCCCAGTTACCAAAAGTTGTTATCCGAAACGATTGGAAATACTTGGATTCATCATCCAGAAGAATTAGAAAAATTAAAGGATTATGAAGGAAAAGCTTCTTTCTTAGAAAAGGTAGAAGCTAGTAAAAAAGAAAATAAGCTTCGTTTAGCGAAATACATCAAGAAAACAACCGGTATTGATGTTCATCCAAATTCTATCTTTGATGTTCAAGTGAAACGGTTCCATGCTTATAAGCGTCAATTATTGAATGTGTTAAAGATTATGGATTTGTATAATCGTTTATTGGCAGATCCTAATTTCCATATTCATCCTGTCACATTTATCTTTGCAGGAAAAGCGGCTCAAGGTTATGCCTTTGCGAAGGATGTGATTCGTTTGATTTGTTCAATAGCGGATGTCATCAATCGTGATGATCGTGTCAATCGTATGATGAAGCTTGTCTTCATTCCAAATTTCTCGGTTTCTAATGCACAATTGATTTATCCAGCCGCTGAAATTTCCGAACAAATCTCAACTGCCGGTATGGAAGCTTCGGGAACCGGGAATATGAAATTCATGATGAATGGGGCAATCACATTAGGGACTTTGGATGGTGCCAATGTGGAAATTTCCCAATTGGTTGGTCCGGATAATATCAAGATTTTCGGCTTAAAAGCAGATGAAATTGAGACGATGAAGAGTCAAGGCGGCTATTTAGCTTGGACGTTATACCATGAAAATAATCGCATTAAGAAGGTATTAGATCAATTAATTGATGGTACGTATAGTCATTTATCGGGCGGCTTTGATTTAATCTACGATAGCTTACTAAGGGATAACGATAGCTTCTTTGTATTAAAAGATTTTGAAAGTTATGTGAATGCGTTTGAAGAGTTAATTCGGGTGTATGACGATAAGAAGACTTGGTGGAAGATGTCCATTCATAACACCGCTTACTCAGGGTATTTCTCAAGTGACCGTACTATTGAGGAATACGTTAAGGAAATCTGGGAACTTTAATCAATAAAATAATTAGGAGGGGACTATGAAAAGAGGAAAAGATTGTATTGCGATGCTGCTGGCGGGAGGTCAAGGTAGTCGTTTAGAAGCTTTAACAAAAGCAACCGCAAAACCGGCTGTATCTTTTGGAGGAAAGTTTAGAATTATTGATTTTTCTTTATCCAATTGTGCGAATTCCAATATTAATACGGTTGGTGTTTTGACTCAGTATCGTCCTTATGTATTAAATAGCTATATTGGTAGTGGAAGTGCTTGGGGCTTAGATTCAAAAGATGGCGGTGTTTCGATTTTACCTCCTTATGCGACAGAAAGTGGCGGTTCTTGGTACGAAGGAACAGCCGATGCGATTTATCAAAACTTGGAATATATTCGCTTATATCATCCAAAGTATGTTGTGATTTTATCGGGTGATCATTTATATCGTATGGATTACCAAAAGATGCTGGATTTTCACATTCATAGTGAAGCGGATTTAACCATTGCGGTGAAGTCTGTCCCACTGGAAGAAGCTTCTCGTTTTGGAATTATGTCCACAAATAAGAGTGGTCGTATTACTAAGTTTATGGAAAAACCAGAACATCCCGAATCAAATTTAGCTTCCATGGGAATTTATATTTTTAATGCCGATTGCCTAGAAAAAGCTTTAATTGAAGATCATGAAAAAGAAGATTCTGAACATGATTTTGGTAAGAATATCATTCCAACCTTACTTAAGAATAAAGGACGCTTGTTTGCGTATGAATTCTCCGGTTTCTGGAAAGATGTCGGTACTATCCCCAGCTATTACCATACAAGCATGAATCTTTTAAGTAAGCATCCGGAGCTAGACTTATACGATCGATCTTTTCCAATTTACAGTAATGAGGAAGTCAATCCTGCTCATTATATTTCTAAGGATGCGGATATGCACAATTGTATTATTGGTAATGGAACAGAAATCTTCGGTAAGGTGCATCATTGTATTTTAAGTAGCGATTGTTACATTGGGCAAGGAGCTGAGGTAACGGATTCAATTCTTTTACCGGGTGCTCGTGTTGAGGAAAACGCTATTGTAACCCGTAGTATTATGGGAGAAAATTCAGTTGTGAAAAAAGGGGCTAGCCTTGGGGCTGAGAAAGGTCGCATCACGGTTATAGGTGATGCTCAAGTTATTGAATAGGAGGAAAAGGAATGGATAACGTAATTGGCATTATTTCAGCGAATTTTAGTACACCCGAATTGGAAGATTTAACCAAAGATCGCACAGTGTCCGCTTTACCCTATGGTTCACGCTATCGTTTGATAGACTTTACTTTATCAAATATGACGAATTCCGGTATTAACAGCGTGGGTATTATTACTCCTTATTCCTATCGTTCATTATTAGACCATATTAGTTCAGGTGAATATTGGAATTTAACGAAGCGTAATGGTGGTTTATTTATATTGCCTGGAGTGGCGTATGGACCTAATAATAACCAATCTCGTTTGGTTCTTCGAGATATTCGTAGAAATCTAGCCTATTTGAAACGTTCTCAAGCGGAATTTGTGTTAATCACTTCCAGTGATGTGATTTACAACATGAATTATCAAGGAATGATTAACCAGCATAATGAATCAGGGGCGGATGTTACTTTGTTGTACAAGCTGGCCTCTAAGAATATGCCGGGATCTACAAAGATTGAATTTAAGAAGAACCGTATTGTGGATTTGGATCGTAATGCTGAAAAGGGCGATGCTATGTTAATACCAACGGTTGTCATGAGTCGTAAGCTACTTTTAAAAGTTCTCGATTGGTATGCTCATGTGGATTATATGGATTTACTAAATTTCTTGAGTAACAATGTTAAGAATTTGCGGATAGAAGGCTATTGCTTTAATGGCTATGTACATTCGATTTCCTCCATTAGCGACTACTATCAAGCAACGATGGACTTATTGAAGAATGATATTCGTCATGAATTATTTTCAAAGGAAAATCCAATTATGACCAAGGATCGTGATCGTGCTTCAACACGTTATAGTGAGGATGCGGAAGTTTCAAATTCTTTAATACCAGCCGGCTGTGTGATTGAGGGAACGGTTGAAAATTCAGTTTTATTTAGAAATGTACGAGTTGGCAAAGGGGCTGTCATTCGTAATTCTATTATTCTACAGTCGTGTGTGATTGAAGAGGGTGCGAGTATAGAGTATGCTATTCTTGATCGACGTAATGTCGTAACAAAAGATAGTGTTTTAAAGGGAACAGCTAAGAATTTATTGGTATTAGCTAAAAAAGGAGATTAAAAACGATGAAAAGAGATGTGCGTGTTTTGTTTGCGTCGTATGAAGCGACTCCCTTCTTACAGATTGGCGGTTTAGGTGATGTGGCCGGATCATTACCATTGGCTTTAAAAGAGAACAATTGTGATGTGCGTGTGATTTTACCAAAGGTTTCTGCTATTCCAAGTGAGTATGTGGAGAAGATGAATCATATTTGTGAATTTCAAGTGCCACTAGGCTGGCGTCAACAATATTGTGGCATTGAAGAATTAAAGTATAAAGGACTAACTTGGTACTTTGTCGATAATGAATATTACTTTAAACGTGATGGTGTTTATGGTTATTTTGATGATGGCGAACGTATTGCTTTCTTTGCAAAGGCGGTTGTTGAAGCCATTCAATATTTAGATTTTGAGCCGGATGTGCTTCATTGTAATGATTGGCATACCGCTTTATCGCCGGTGTTTTTAAGAGAATTTTATCGTGGAGTTGAAAAGTATGATCGTATTAAGACTGTCTTTACTGTTCATAATTTAAAATTCCAAGGACAAATGTCAGATTATGTTTTAGGTGATGTGCTTGGCTTAGCGGATATTCCGGCCGCGGCTAGTCAATTACGCAGTGATAAAGATTCGATTAACTTTATGAAAGGGGCTTTATCGTATAGTGATGTTTTAACAACGGTTAGTCCAAGCTATGCTAATGAAATTCAATCCATGGAATATGGGGAACATTTAGAAGCTATTTTTCAAAGAAGAAATTCGATTTTGCATGGTATTTTAAATGGTATTGATACATCGGTTTATAATCCAAAAAAGGATTTTTGGTTGGTAAAGAATTATGATGAAAAAGACCTGAGGGCTAAGGCGGAATGTAAGAAGGCTCTTCAAGAAGAAGTGGGCTTAGAAGTGAATGCGGATAAACCGTTAGTCGCTATTATTTCGCGCTTAACAAGACAAAAAGGCTTGGATTTGGTGGTGAATAAATTATCAGAATTTATGAAACATGATATTCAATTATTGGTTCTGGGCACAGGGGATAAGGATTATGAGGATACATTAAAGTATTATGCGTTAGAATCTAATGGTAAAATTTCAGCTCAAATTCGTTTTGATGAAGGATTGGCTCATCATGCTTATGCGGGGGCAGATATGATGCTTTTGCCATCTTTATTTGAACCATGTGGTCTAACCCAGATGATTGCTCAGGCTTATGGAACTTTACCTATTGTTCGTGAAACCGGGGGATTAAAAGATTCGGTTGTTCCTTACAATCAATTTACCGGCGATGGCGATGGTTTTAGCTTTGCGAATTTCAATGCAGAAGAAATGTTTGGAACTATCCTAAATGCGGTGGATGTGTACTACAATCATAAAGAAGAATGGATAAAGCTTATGAAGCAGGCAATGGAAAAAGACCATTCTTGGCGCTCATCAGCGAAGCGATATGCTGATATATATTATGGTTTGTGTCCTGAATTAAGCCGAGTAGAAGAAGTAAAGAAGAAAGTTGTAAAAGAAAAAAAGGTTGAGAGACCAAAGAAGAAGATTGTATTGAAGAAGCGAAAATAACATTTATGGAAATATTGCATAACACACGTCAATTAGAGTTTCGTGATCCTTTTGGGGCAATACCAGTGGGAAGTCAATTGAAACTAACTTTAAGGGTGAAAGATATCACCGTCAAAAAATGTGAATTAAGAACCTGGGTAGATGGTCAGGGTGAACGATTGATTCCAATGGAAGTAGATGAGAATGGATTTCATCTACTTTTTCCCTGTCCAGAAAAGGCAATTGTTTGGTATTGCTTTCAATTAACATTAGAAGACAATTCTATTCTCTATTATGGAGCAAAGCAAGGGTATCGAGGGGGCATTGGTCAGATTTATACGCATGAACCACCATCTTTTCAATTAACGGTTTATCAGCCTCATCCAGTCCCGGATTGGTATAAAAAAGCGGTTGTCTACCAAATTTTTCCCGATTGTTTTTATCGTGGTAAGGATTGGCAAGAGTTAAGCAACAAGGCTTTAAGTAAGCAAAGAAAAGGTCCGGGACGTTATTTAGTAAAGGATTGGGATGAGCTTCCTTCCTACGACAAAGATGAACAGGGGCGTATTAAGAATTGGAGTTTTTATGGTGGAACGCTTTCTGGTATTCAAGAAAAGCTTCCTTATCTAAAGGAATTGGGTATTCAAGTACTTTACCTAAATCCTATTTTTGAAGCAGCTAGTAATCATCGTTACGATACAGGGGATTATCGTCATGTGGATGAAATGCTTGGGGGCGATAAGGCTTTTTCTTCGCTTATCAAAGAAGCGAAGAAATATGGTATTTCAATCATTTTAGATGGTGTATTTAATCATACCGGTTGTGATTCTTTATATTTTAATCGTTATGGAAATTATGCAGAAGTGGGTGCTTATCAATCAGAGAAATCAAAGTATCGGGATTGGTTTCAATTTAAAAAGGATGGTACGTATGGTTCTTGGTGGGGTGTCGATGATTTACCGGCCGTTCATCAGGATAATGAAGCCTATCGACAGTTTATTTGTCGAAATAAAGATAGTATCATTCGTAAATGGTTAAATGAAGGTGCTAAAGGTTGGCGCTTAGATGTAGCGGATGAATTGAAAGAAGATTTCTTAGTGGAAATTAAGAAGGCTGTTAAAGAAGCCGATGATGATGGTCTTTTGATTGGTGAAGTTTGGGAAGATGCATCGAATAAGATTAGTTATGGAGAGTTAAGGCATTATCTTTTAGGTGATGAGTTGGATGGAGTGATGAATTATCCATGGCGAGATGGCATTCAAAATTTTCTTTTAAATCAGATAAGTGCTTATGACTTATGTGAAATCATTACCTCTATTCAAGAAAATTATCCTTTAGAGGCTTTACAAGCTAATCTGAATATGATGAGTTCACATGATTCGGTTCGCTCTATGACAAGGCTTGGCTGTGCAACAATGAATTTAAGTGAAACGGAAAAAGGTCATTATCGCCTTTCTTATGAGCAAAGACAAGTAGCTAAGTCACGAATTTGGTTGATGTTATTACTGCAAATGACCTTGCCCGGTGTGCCATCTATTTATTATGGAGATGAAGCTGGCTTAGAAGGCTTTGAAGATCCTTATAATCGGGCTAGTTATCCTTGGGGTCATGAAGACCAAGATGTGTTAACGATGTATCGAAATGCGATTTCCTTAAGGCATTGTTTCGATGTTTTTCAAGATGGTTGCTTATCTTGTTTTAGTGTGAATGAAGATGTTTTTGGCTATTATCGTGAGAATAGGAAAACGAAGTTTGTTTTTTTGGTGAATCGTAGTTCTTATCAAACCCATTCTTTTGAAATTGAGGCTAAGTCTTTGCATGGGGTGGATTTATTAAATGGAGATAGCTTCATCTGTGAAAATAATAAGCTGAAGGGACAGTTATGGTCAATGCAAGCAAGGTTGATTTCTTTTTCAAATGATGAATAAAAAGTTTTAAAATTATTTAAATTTTCACTAATCAAAGGATTTTCATATTGTTGTTAAAAAGACTCTGAAAATGGGAACGATAAATCGAAGACTTATCCTTCCTTGTAGTGATGAGTTTTTATGTTTTAAGGTAAAAATGGTATAGTAGTCCTATGAAAAAATGGTTAGCGGACACAAATACATGGATGAAAGCTTTCTTTCGTTTTTTAAGTATGAGTATTGCTTTATATCCGGTTTACACACTTTTTCTAAAAAATGTTTTGACCTATTTCTTTCGCCAAATCATTCGCCATTCCGGCTATTATGTTTTAAATAAAGAAAATCTATTGCATATTGTGAAACAACCGGTGATGGTTATCGCTATCTTGTTTTTTGCACTAGTGGCTTGTGCCATTATCTTTTCAGAGTTTTCTTTATTACTTTATTCAGTGGTGGATGAGCTGCATTGGGATCAATTAAAAACCTTCTTTAGAGAAAGAATTTGGTCTAAATGCAAACAACTATGTAGCCCGGAAATCTTTCTTTTTCTGTTATATTTGGCACTAATGATACCTTTAGCAAATTTGGGTTTGAATTCTAGTATTCTGGCAAAATGGAAAATTCCTGATTTCATTGGTAATGAATTCATGAAAAGTAAAGTGGGTATGTTAGGCTATGGTGGTCTTTTGGTATTAGTTGCTTATATCAATTTAAGATTATTGTATTTTATACCTTTGTTTAGCTTGACTAAAAGAGGTGTGAAACAATCACTTGTGGATTCATGGCATAAAACAAAAGGGAAAACACTGCTTCATATGGCCTATATTATTTTATATTTTATTGTTGCGGCGATTGTGTTGATTGCGATTTCGGCTTCTTGTGCCATTCTTTTTAGCAAATGGGATCCAATGGGAACTTCTTTAGTGAAAGAAAGTTTATTCTTTTCTATTTTGACAGGTGCTCATTATGCGGTAGACATGGGTTTGAAGTTTGTTTTAATTATGTTGATGGTTCAAATCCATGAAAAATCAGCGGAACGAAAGATGAGACCACTTTATCAAAATATTCGTTTATGGGTAGTCGTGGCGGGGATTATTTCTTTATTTGTGACAGGGTGTATTCAATTATTTTTATTAGAAGATCAACCGACAGCTTTAAAAATTTCTCATCGAGGCGATAGTGCCAGCTATGTTGAGAATAGTTTAGAGGCTTTAATATCTGCTAGTAAAAAGGGAGCTGACTTTGTGGAAATGGATGTGTTAATGACCAAGGATAAGCAATTTGTGGTCTTTCATGATCGAACACTAAAGCGCATGGCAAATTTAAATCAAAAAGTATCGGAATTAACATTAGAGCAGCTTCAGAGATTAACCATTCGCAATGAGGCTGGACAAACTAGTCGTATTCCAAGTTTAAAAGAATACATCGAAACATCAAATGCCTTAAATCAAGCTTTATTTTTGGAATTAAAGCCAGAGAAAAATAAGGTACATGAGTACATGCAGGCTTTCATCAAGCAATATCAAGCCTTGAAACCATTAGAAAAAAATCGTTTGATTTCATTAAATCTTGTTGCTTTAATGGAAGCGAAAAAGGAAATACCATCCATTCAAACCGGTTATATCATTCCTTTCCAATTAGGATCTTTAGAGGATTATCCTGTGGATTTTTATGTGGTTGAAGAATTTAGTTATAACTATTTGTTTGCTCTATCCGCTAAGAAACAAAAGAAACAAATTTTTGTTTGGACCATCAACAAAGAAAAACAAATGAAAGAATTATTATTCAAGGGGGTAGATGGTATTTTAACCGATGATATTTCCACTCTTTCTACCATTATTAAAGAAATGATGGAACAAAATTATTACAAAAAGGCACTTCAGTTAATGGAAGTGAAAAGTTAAAAAGAGAAGTTTTTAAGCTTCTCTTTTCTTTCCTCTATAAGCAACACCAACAAAATCAGGGCCAACATGACTGGCAATGGTTGGACCAAGGCTCATAATAATCACTAATTCCGGTTTTAATCTTGGATACATGGTTAATAATTCTTCACGTAATTTTTGCACATCTTCTAAACAATCGGCATGAATGAGAGCCAATTCTTCTTGGTAAGTTTCTTCGCTAAAGTCTTGTCCTACCCATTCTAATAACTCCTTTAAGCAACGCTTTCTACCACGTACCGTGCGCATGGAAACTAAGGAGCCGAACTTATCTAAATAAATAAGCGGTTTAATGGATAGTAATGAGCCAACTATGGCGGAAGCGTTGGATAAGCGCCCCCCTTTTCTTAACCACTTTAAGTCTTCAACCATAAAATGATGCACATATTCTAAAGCGTGTTCCTTTGCCCATTGCACACATTCTTCATAGGAAGAACCGGTTTCTTTTAAATGAACTAAGTATTTAAGCAATAGTGCTAAACCGGAAGTGACGGAATAGCTTTCAACCATTTGAATGCGAATATTAGGAAATTCAAGGGAGACTGTTTCAATCGCTTTTTCAGCATTATGAATGGACTTCGATAAAGCCCTTGTCATATCCATAAAAAGAATATCTTTTCCTTGTTTCGCTAAATCACGGAAGAATTCTTCATAAGCATATTCAGAAATTTGTGATGTGTTTGGCTGTATACCAGAACGCATGGCTTTAAATAAACGACTTTTCGACTCTTCACTACAATCATCCACATAAACTTGATCATTTAGTGTATATGAATAAGAGATAAATGGAATCTGGTGTTCTTTTAGATATTCGATAGGTAGGTCAGCTGTTGAAGTTGTAGCAATCATAAATTCTTTCATAGATAACCTCGATTCTTTCTTATTATTCTAGCATGTTCATTTTGCAAGAAACAAATTTTCTCCATCCAGAATGTTTCATTGACAAGAAAAGATGGTAAGTATAGACTAACTATTGTTAGATCTGACTAACCTGAGGAGGATGTAGATTATGCCATTAATTTTTGGTGATATTGCCCAAATATACACAATCAAAAAAATTGGTGGTGACGCTCATACACGAAAACACCTTCAGGATTTAGGATTTACCCAGGGCACTAATGTTCAAATTATATCGAAGAACAGTGGAAATCTCATTGTTAAAGTGAAGGAAACACGGGTTGCTTTGGGTGCCTCTATGGCAGCGAAGATTTTGATATAGGAGGATAGAATGACGTTAAAGGAAGTAGCGGTTGGCGAAAAGGTTGTCATCAAGAAACTTCATGGACAAGGCGCTGTGCGTCGTCGTATCATGGACATGGGCATTACGAAAGGAACAGCGGTTACAGTTCGTAAGGTTGCTCCATTGGGAGACCCCATTGAATTGACAGTGCGTGGGTATGAATTATCCATTCGTAAAAAGGATGCAGAAATGATTGAGGTGGAAGTATGAGTAAAAATAAAGTTGTGATTGCTCTTGCCGGAAACCCAAACAGTGGAAAGACCACTCTTTTTAATTTGTTGACAGGAGCGAACCAGACGATTGGTAACTGGCCGGGAGTTACGGTAGAAAAGAAAGAAGGCAAGCTTAAGAAACACCATGATGTGATTATTGAAGACTTACCTGGTATTTATTCTTTATCGCCTTATACATTGGAAGAAGTTGTTTCACGTAATTACTTAGTGAAGGAAAAACCATCGGCTATTTTAAATATCATTGATGGAACAAATCTTGAACGCAATCTATATTTAACTTCGCAATTAATGGAACTTGGTTTACCGGTGGTTGTGGCTGTGAATATGATGGATTTGGTTGATAAGCAAGGCGATAAGATTGACCTAGCTTCTCTACAAGCACAATTGGGTTGCCCGGTAGTACCAATTTCAGCTTTAAAGGGAACTAATGTTCCGGAAGCGATGGAAGTTGTATTAGAAGCAGTTAAGAAGAAGGAATTACCAACCATTCATCGTTTCACGGATAAAGTCGAAAATTTTTTAACCTCTTTAGAAGAACAATTGGTTTCAATTCCATCGGAACAAAAACGTTGGTATGCGATTAAGTTATTTGAAAAAGATGAAAAAGTTTTAGAAACAATTGATTTCAGTGCTGAACAAAAGCAAGAAATATTGACTGAGATTGAAAAGCTGGAAGCTGAATTGGGAGATGATAGTGAATCTATTATCACCAATGAACGTTATAACGATATTACTAAGTTATTATCCGGTATCTATAAGAAGAATAATTCAGAAGAAAAGAGTATTTCTGATAAGATTGATACGGTTGTTACCAACCGCTGGTTAGGTTTACCAATCTTTGCCTTGATTATGTTTATTGTTTACTTCTGTTCGATTCAAACATTTGGTACAAAAGCAACAGACTGGGTAAACGATGGCTTATTCGGTGATGGTTGGTTCTGGTTAGGCAAAGGTCGTGCTGAATTTGATGAAGCTAGTGCTAACTTCAGTATGGATTCAGAGGCGAAAGAAGCTTTTGAAAATGAGGCTATTGAAAAAGGTTTGATGAAAAAAGAGGGTGAGGAAGTTAAAGTTCTTGACCAAAAAGCGCTTGAAAAATTCACTGTTTCGACAGAAGTGCATGATGAATCTGGTAAAGTGGTTGAAACACGTGCTGTTGACTTCAAGACTTATGAAAAATACGCAGCTGAAGAAGAACCGGATGCCCATGACTTTGGTCCATATCAAGTTGGGTTACCGGTTATTTTAGGGGATTTCTTAAAGAGTATTCATACATCAGAATGGGTACAAGGCTTAGTCTTAGATGGTATCTTAGCTGGTGTTGGTTCAGTTCTCGGTTTCTTACCACAGATGTTAACATTATTCTTCTTCCTTGCTTTCTTAGAAGGTTGTGGATATATGGCGCGTATCGCTTTCGTGCTGGACCGCCTATTTAGAAGATTTGGTTTATCCGGTAAGAGTTTTATTCCGATGTTAGTTGGAACAGGATGCTCGGTTCCAGGTATTATGGCTTCGCGTACAATTGAAAGTGATCGTGATCGTCGTATGACAGTTATGACAACTTCCTTTATGCCATGCTCGGCGAAGTTGCCGGTTATTGCTTTGATTTCAGGTGCTTTCTTTAAGGAATCCGGTTTAGTTGCAACAAGTTCTTATTTCTTAGGTATTGCAGCGATTGTTGTGTCAGGTATCATGCTTAAAAAGACAAAACGCTTCGCAGGTGATCCGGCACCATTTGTAATGGAATTACCTGCTTATCATTGGCCAACACCATCTTATATTCTTCATTCAATGTGGGAACGTGGTTTTTCTTTTGTTAAGAAGGCAGGAACAATTATCTTCCTAGCTTCCGTCTTCATTTGGCTAACATCTCATGTTGGCTATACAGCCCAAGGATTTGCGATGGTCGAAGAAGCGGATTCTCTATTGGCTATGTTTGGCAATGCTGTGAAGTTTATCTTTGCACCACTTGGCTTTGGCGATTGGCGCGCCGCTGTTGCGACAGTGACCGGTTTGATTGCGAAAGAAAACGTTGTATCCACAATGGGTGTGCTTTATGGAGCAGGGGAAGTCAGTGAAAATGGTTGGCAGATTTACCAATCCATGAATGCGGCTTTCTTTGGTTCAGCCTTAGCGGGTTACTGTTTCTTAGTGTTCAACTTATTATGTGCCCCATGTTTCGCGGCTATCGGAGCGATTCGTCGTGAAATGAATGACGTTGGTTGGACTTGGTTTGCGATTGCTTATCAATGTGGTTTTGCCTATGTAGTAGCCTTGATGATTTACCAATTTGGTTTAGCTATTCAAGGGAAGATGAACATGGCAGGTTTCATTGTTGCCGTAGTAATTGCGGCAGCTATGTTGTATCAGTTGTTTAAGCCAATGAAGAAACACGTAGTTGTTGAATAAAACCTAAATTAAAAATAAATGATAGTTGAACTATCTTTATGACTATTAGTTAGGTGCTTGAATGGTTCTAATTAAGGATTGATTTCTATTTTTGATAGGAATTAATCCTTTTAATTTTAGGAAAATGAAATGAAACAAGAATAAGGCAGTATGGAGGGTCTTTGGGGAATTTACTGCTATTGGATTGTTAACAATAGAAAAACTTCGATTTAGGAGTTTTCGGTAACATAAAAGTAGTAGCCGGCAATCATTTGCCAGCTACTACTTTTCTATGAACAAGACGCTTTGTATTACGTTGTTTCATCTTTTCTTGAACTTCTTTCATCGCTTCTTTTTGATTTAAGATAACCGGAATGATGATTGGTGTTCGTTTGGTTTTTTGGAATAAGAAGGGCTCTAAAGAAGACTTAATGCAAGATTTGATTTCACCAAAGGTGGTTCGATTTTGCATGGTCTTTTTAAGGGCTTCATAAACCACTAACTCGGCTTCCTTTAATAAAGTGTGCGAATCTTTGATGTAGACAAAGCCACGCGAAACAATACTTGGGCGACATAGAATCTTGTTGTAACGAGAGTCAATGGTCACAATTACCGATACCAAGCCATTCTCAGCTAGAATTTGGCGATCCTTAATAACGGAAGTACTCAATCCAGAAATATCATTTCCATCCACATAGATTGCATCGGTATGAACCTTTTCATTGGCAATAAAGGCTTCATGATTTCTTAAAACAACCACATCTCCATTGGTACAAATGAAACAATGGTCTTCAGGAACACCGGTTAAAACAGCGGTACGGCAATGTTCTACAAGCATCTTATATTCACCATGATTTGGCATAAACCACTTTGGTTTAATCAAATTCAACATTAACTTTTGTTCCTCAACCGGAGCATGACCGGTGGTATGAAAAGAAGTCAAAGGTGAATTGGTGACAACGTTAGCACCAACTTTGGTTAATTGGTTGATAACCTCGCCAACCGATTGACCATTGCCGGGAATTGGTGAAGAAGAGAATAAGACAGTATCCCCGGGAAGAATCTTAATGAAACGATGAGAGCCATTCGCAATACGACTTAAAGCGGCCATTGGTTCACCTTGTGAGCCGGTACATACAATACAAATACGATTAGCCGGTAAAGTATTCAATTCATTGCCGGAAATAAAACTTGATTTAGGAATGTTAATAACCCCTAACTCACGACCAATTTCAACCACATTTTCCATAGAACGACCAAAGACCGCAATCTTTCGATTACAAGCAACCGCCGCTTCCAGAATTTGATTGACACGCAAGACATTTGAAGCAAACGTAGACACTAGTAGACGACCAGGGGTTTTCTTCATTTGTGAAAGGATAGCTTTAGCGACCATTCTTTCTGAAATAGAAGAACCAGGTACCGAGGAATTGGTGGAATCCGATAACAATAAATCCACACCAATTTGACCAATGTAAGCCATCTTTTGAAAATCAGACGGTTTGCCAACAGGGGAGTAATCAAATTTAAAGTCTCCGGTTTCAACAATACGACCATTTGGAGTATTGATTAAAACACCCAAAGAGTCCGGAATAGAGTGCACTGTATCAAAAAAACCAATATTGAAATATTTTGTATTGATGGAAGAATCAGAATCAATTTCAATAATTTTACAAGCTCTAGTTAAACGGTGTTCTGCTAGTTTCTTTTCAATCAAACGCTTTGCAAAACGAGGAGCGTAGATTTCTTTTAGACGAATGGTTTTTAAGAAGAAAGGAATACCGCCAATGTGATCTTCATGACCATGAGTAATGACCATAGCCTTAATTTTATATTGGTTTTTCACTAAATAAGAGAAATCAGGGATGACATAATCCACACCTAATAATTCGCTTTGAGGGAATAAAACGCCACAGTCAATAATAATAATTTCATCGTTATGTTCCACACAATACATGTTCATACCGATGGCACCTAAACCGCCCATCGCATAAACCATCGTATCTGTTTCATGACGGATCGATTTTGAATAGTCTTCATTTTGAATTACTTTTTTATAAGTATTTATTCTTCTTGGATATCTCATTTTTGTTTCGGACATAAATTAATTAACTTTCTAGATGACTAATGCGCCATCAACTTTTTTCATAGGATTTTTCTTGTCAATACGATCGTAGAATAAACGACCATCAAAGTGATCCAATTCATGTTGTAAAACAATCGCTAAATAGCCTCTTGCACGAATGGAAATCATCTTATCACTAGCTAAATCATAGGCTTCTACCGTTACTCTTGCTTTACGAACCACATAACCCGGATGATCATTAACAACGGATAGGCAACCTTCTCCAGAACTTAAATAGGCCGGTTGAGCACTCTCGCTAACAATCTTAGCGTTGACTAACATATATTCATAATGCACAAGCTCACCATTTTTATCGACATCATCGACAACAACTGCCATCATACGTTTCGGGACACCCACTTGAATAGCACTAATGCCAACCGCCGGTCTTAAATTGTATTTTTTCGCTTTTTCTTTATCCGTTGAATCTTTGACATATTGCAACATATCACGCAATAAAGAAGCATCTTTCTCACTTAAAGGAAGTTTCACTTTTTTTGATTTCGTTCGGATGATAGGATCATTATCTTTGACGATGGTATCATTATTAATCAACATAAAAACCTTTACCTCAATTCCATTGTAGCATTTAATTTATTTTATTAAATAAACGTAATTCTTTTCGTGCTACTATTATAACATGAGTATGAAAAAGAAAAGAAGAATGTTGCCATATTTTTATCGTGTTCCAAAAACGGTGGATTTTATCATTCATCTTTGCGTGATTGGTTTGATGATTTTTGGCTTGATTGCGATTGTATCAGCTTCTATGGGCTTGGTAAATGGTAATAATAAAAAGTTAATTGGTATTGCCGGTAAACAGATTGTGTTTTTAATGGTTGGTTATATTTCTATGTGTTTTATGGGCAATCACTTTCGCCTTTCTTTTTTGAAAACAAAAGCGTTCAACACACTGATTATAACAACGATAGTATTATTGTTTGTACCTTTAGCTTTTAGTGCGGCGGGTGGAGCGAAAGCTTGGATTCGTCTGGGTCCTGTGACACTTCAACCATCGGAATTCGCAAAGATTGTAACGATTTTAATCATGGCTCGCTTTTTAGGAGATAATCGAAAAAGATACCATAGTACCTTTGAAATGTTATTAAGACCATTTGGCTATGTGTTAGCGATTTGCTTGATTGTGGCATTACTAGAGAATGACCTAGGATCGGCTTTGATTATCTTTATCATTTTTTCCGTTATTCTCTTGATTCCAAAACATCCGCAGTTAAAAGCAGTGCAACGCTTCTTTAAGATATCGTTTTGGTTAGGTATTGTGGCAGGATATGGTTTGTTGTATACGGGCTTTGGGGAAAGAATCATTTCTTCGGTTATAACGGGATATAAGAAAGCTCGTTTTACAGCTATGTTTAATCCCTTCCATGATACCTATGGGGTTGGTTATCAGATTATCAATGGTTTGGTTTCCTTTGCGACCGGCGGTTTAAAGGGTAGAGGGATTGGTCAATCGATTCGTAAATACACCGACTTTCCAGCTGTTAATACTGATTTTATTCTAGCTGTTGTGGTTGAGGAAATCGGGATGATCGGCTTTGGCTTTTTAATGCTATTATATGGGGCTATTCTATTGCAACTATTCCGCTATGCAATACGTATGAAGAGTGAAGCGGGAAAGATGATTTTAGTGGGTACAGCGATGTATCTATTGGTTCATATGGTCTTTAATATTGGTGGAGCTACGGGATTAATTCCTTTGACGGGTGTTCCTTTATTGATGATTTCCGCAGGTGGTTCAAGTACATGGTCATTTATGACCTGTATTGGTATTTCACAAGCGATTATTTCACAAGTAAATAGAGGAGAAATCCAATGAGAATTATCGCTGGAGAATTTCGTTCAAGACCAATTGAAGCACCCAAAGGAATGAAAACCAGACCAACGTTAGACAAAGTAAGAGAAGCGGTTTTTTCTATCATAATGAACAATGTTCCGGAATCTTCTTTTTTGGATTTGTATGCCGGAAGTGGAGCGAATGGCTTAGAAGCTTTATCAAGAGGAGCTAAAAGGGTTGTATTTGTCGAAAAAGACCGTCATGCGCAAAAAATTATTCAAGCCAATATTGTCTCATTATCTTTGCAAGAAAAAACAAGCTTATTGAAAATGTCAGTGCAACGGGCCTTAGATGTTTTAAAAGGTCAAAGCTTTGATTTGGTGTATATGGATCCTCCTTATGCCAAGCAAGAAAATGAACAGGTCATTCAATTATTGATAGAAAAAGACTTATTAAACTTAGATGGTGTCATCGTGGTAGAGGCAGATCGAAACGATGCTTATGCTGAAACAATAGGCAAAATGAAATTATGGAAAAAGAAAGAATATGGAGTTAGTCAACTCTTGTTTTATCGAAAGGAGAAATGATGAAAGCTTGTTATCCAGGAACTTTTGATCCAATTACGAATGGTCATTTAGACATTATTGAAAGAGCGAGTAAGATGTTTGAAGAACTCGTGGTACTCATTATGGATAATCCTCGTAAGAAATGTACCTTTAGTGTTGAAAAACGAAAAGAAATGATTGAAAAGAGTTTAGCGGATATAGGTCATCCCGTAAATGTTCGGGTAGAAATTGGCTATGGTTTAACGGTGAATTACGCAAGGCGTTTAGGTTGTGGAGCGATTATTCGTGGTATTCGTGCAGTTTCGGATTATGAATATGAGTTGCAACAAGCCACGGCTAATTTAAGCTTGGATGATGAAGTTGAAACATTATTCTTTATTGCTCGACCAGCCTATTCTTTCTTAAGTTCTTCCGTTTGTAAAGAAATTGCAATGAATGGCGGAAAGCTTTATGGCTTTATTCCTTCCCCGATTATTCAAGAAGTGATGGATGAACTCTATATTCCAGTTGAGGAGCTTTGATGAAGTGGGGGATTTTAGGCTCAGGGAATATTGCTAAGTGTTTTCTTAAAGCAAAGGTCAATGAAGTTGTAGCGATAGCTGGTCAAAGCAAAGAAAAATCGTTATCTTTGCAAAAAGAGTTTTCCATTCCTGTTGTCTATGATAGTTATGGTGAACTGATAAAAAGTGATGTGGATGCGGTGTATATTGCTTTACCACATGGGTTTCATTATAAATATGCTTTAGAGGCAATGGATGAAGGGAAAGCCGTTCTTATTGAAAAACCAATGGCTTTAAATGAATGGGAAGTGCAATCCCTAATTCTAAAGGCAAAGGAAAAGAATGTCTTGCTCATGGAAGCTATGAAAACTCGTTATTTTCCGGCTTATCAAGAATTAAAGAAAGCCTTAAAACAAGGTATTATTGGTGAACTACAATCCATACAAGTCTCTTTTTGTTCACAAGTAGAGACCTCTTTCTTTAAAAAATCTTATCTAAGTGATGCCATTCAAGGTGGAGTGCTTTTGGATGTGGGTTGTTATGTCTTGAATTATTTGGTGGATTTATTGGGGACCAATATTCCCTTAAAGAAAGTGGATGCTTGCTTTAAAGAAGAGGTGGATGTGGACGTGTTAGCTATATTTGAAAGGAGTGGTGTTTCCTTTCAAATGGAACTCAGTCTTGAAAAACCATCCACTCGTTTCGCTATTCTTAAAGGAAATGAAGGAATGCTTGAAATACCGAATTTCCATCGCCCTAATCATTTCATTTTAAAAAAAGGCAAAGAAGAAAAGGTCTTTGAATACCTTTATGAGGGTAATGATTTAAGTGCTGAGATAAGAGCTTTTGAAAAAGCTTATGCCCTAGGTCTAAGGGAAGAAGCTTGTATGCCATGGTTAGTCAGCCAACAAATTGCTCATGAATTAGACAGGGTGAAGGATGCTTTCACAGCCGATCCAGATGCTTCCGTTTATCGTATGTAAACAGATTTCTAAGGAGGTCTGTTTTTGTTTGTGGGGAATCGTGAGTGAATTTTAAAATAAATGAGAAAAGATTGAAAAATGCGATTAGAAGAAATCTATCTCTTGGTCTCATTTTTGTTCTTCCAAAGGTCACTCATGTCTGATGAAAAAATATTTAGAAAGTACATATCCACTTAGCATTCTAAAGGTATCTAATAGAATATCCACCACTTCTTTTAAGGCAAAAATGAAAGAAATTAATCTTAGACCTCGTAAATGCTTTTATAATATCCAGTAATATGGTAAAATATTCACATAAAGGGAAAGGTATACAATGTTGGTTACTTGGGGAAACTAATTTCACAAGAGTGTGGCTCTTGGAATCTTTAGCTTTCTATTTGGTAGTATATAATTATAATTACAAATCAGATGAGTTATGAGCTTTAGAAATTAGGATGATTATTGGCAAAGCTTGTTATCAGGCTTTGCCAATAATTTTAGTGTCCAAACTTAATTGTAGAAAAAATAAATGGTATTAGAAATTATTAAAAATGAACTAAAAAGAAGTTTTAAATATAAAGAAAAAATAATATTGAATTATTTTTTTATTATCATAATAGTTTATGCTGAATTTTCTGTTTATACGGGTCTTTTAAAAAATGAAGAGAGTAATCTGATGTCATATTTGGTGATTGCCAATGTCTTAAATAATTGCTTGCTTACAAATAGACTTCCAAATTTTATACATTTATTAAAAAAGGGAGAAATATCCAAATATTATACTTTTCCAAAAGAAATATGGGAAATTATCGTACTTGAAGATATTGCAACTTGTATTGCTGGTTTTGCAGAGAACATATTATTTTTAATTTTGTTAATGATATTTTTGCAAATTTCATTTTTAAGATGTGCATTTTTTTTGGTGTCTATTTTTTTGAGTTTATTGCTGAGTGTATTTGTGGGCGAATGCTTCTACTCGTTATCTTTACCGTTAAATAATCACTCTGCTTCCAAAGCACTATTAAACGGTGTTAGTGGTATTTTATCTGGTGGAATCATACCCTTAAAATATTTGCCACAGCAATTTATAAAGATTTGTTATTTTACTCCATTTGCATTTTTGGTTGATGGACCAGTTCAAGTTTTATTATATGAAAAAAAAGAAATTATTATTTTTCAACTAATTTGGTGTAGTGTGCTTGCGCTAATATCATACTATTTGTTTAGGATATTATCTAATAAAACTGAAATATATGGAGGATGAAAATGAAAAAAACATTAATGTTGTACCGTGCAAGTCTAACTGGGCAGATAAGTTACAAAAAAAATATGATTCTGGAATTAGTGATTTGGTTTATTTATTCAATAATTCCTTTAATTGCTGTCAATTTATTTTTGAAAGGAAGTGTTGCCAGCAATAATAATGTATCTATGCTGGTACATTTTATGTATGGTTCTATTTTGGTTGCTTATAATTTTGCTAGAATGTTTGCAAGAGGCTTAGATAATTATCAGCAATTATTATTTTCTGGAGATTTAGATATCTATTTTACAAGACCACTATCGATAATATATCAAGTTATAATTTCGGAAATATTTATCAGAAGAATTTCGGGTATCATTGTTGGAATAATATCTATATTAGAAAGCTATAGGCAAGGGTTTGAGTTATCTATTATAGCTACATTATATTTGATATTAATTTTGGGGATAACTTATATCGGGTTGATGTTAATTGCAGCATCTATATTAACTATAACGACAGAAGGGACAATGCTAGCTAGTATTTTAGTTGATTCAAGTGCTAATATAGGATTTTATCCAACTACATTATTAAAAAATCCAGCTAAATTTATATATACATTCATCGTCCCAATTTATTTTTGTCTATATCTGCCAGTAGATTTGATTGGAAATAGTGATATTGTTTTTTTAGGGTATATATACCCATTTTTCACAATGGTATTAGTGAATTTAATGGGTATATGTATGTTTAATTATATGTTATTAAAATATCAAAGCAATAATAGGTAAAAAGATGTAAAACAAATTTACTAAATATTCAAATTTAGAGCTATAGATATTTTGTAATGGAGGAATTATGATAAAACTAGAAAAAATTGTGTTCAACTATAAAGATAAAAAAAGATTATTTAATAATTTAGATTTGATAATTAAAGATGGAGAAAGCATTGGAGTTGTAGGTAATAATGGAACAGGGAAGTCGACATTGATTAAATTAATGTTATCTATTTTAAGACCACAGCAAGGTGATATCTATTTTGGCGATAAAAGTGTTTATAAGTTCAGAAGGAAATTGATGAGTAAAATAGGAGTTGTTTGGGGACAGAGAAGTTCACTTTGGTGGGACTTATCCATTAGACAAAGTATAGAACTACTTTGTAAAATTTACGATGTCAATCCTGAAAAAATGGTTGAAAATTTAGAATATTATGGTGAAAAAGTTACTTTGAAATATTATTGGAATAATTTGCTAAGGAAGGTAAGTTATGGGCAAAGAGTTCAAGCGGACATTATAGCGGTTTTAATAAGAGAACCAAAGTATATCTTTTTAGATGAAGCGTTTATAGGGTTGGATTACCACACTAAAGAAACAATAATTGAATTATTATGTGATTATAAACAAACCCATCCGGATTGTATTTTTGTAATTACATCGCATAATTTTTTAGATATTACAAAATTGTGTGACCGATTACTGATTTTAAGAGAAGATGGTTCTGCCATTGAATATTTAACGAAGAATGTATTATCTGTTAAATACACCGAACTTTTGATTGAATTTAATCGAGAAGTTGAACTTTTAGAATCGGAAAATATTGAAATCAATAAAATGAATTCACATAAGGTTAAAATATTAATTCAAGGTAGAATAAATAATTTTTTGCAGAAAATAAATTGGGACACAGTTTTGTCAATTGATTTAAAAGATAAAACTGTTGATATGGTCACAAAAAAAATAGATAAAGGAGATTTACAATGAGTTTATTTACCTCGGTAAGATTAGAAATCACATCAAAATGCAATTTAAATTGCAAATATTGCCATAATTTGGACTTTGCCAACAAAAACAATGATATGACAACGGAAAATATTTAAGCATTACTTATTTCACTTAAAAAAGAATTAGGATAAGTATTGATGGTGTTGGTGATGAACATAATAAATATAGAATAGGTAGTAATGTAGAAGAATTGCGGAAAAAGTCGTCATACAAAGAATCATGAAGAAAAAAGAGTTGAAATCCAGATAAGTAATTTTCTTACCGATAGACCTAAGTCAGCAAATACTCGAGAACGACTAGGGGGATTGGGAAGCTGATACAGTATTGGGCAAACCAGTAGAGCATGTTTAGTCACATTAACCAATAAAACGATAACCCCAGATAGAGGGAAAGGATTTTCTAAGCATACAATGATTAGGCAAAAATGAAAGAAATAAATCTTAGACCTCGTAAATGCTTAAATTGGAAACTCCATATGAGGTATATCATTCAGTTAAGTTGCAATTGATTTGACAATTCAAGGAAATTTTTAAATTTTTATGGATAAGACCTTATCCATAAGCTTATTATCTAAAGAATATTCATTCCCTAATCAAATAAGGCAAAGATATTTTGGTAATTGTGGATACAAGCCTTGATATTTGGATGATGAAGGTTTCTTAATTGAGGGGAATCAATCGCAATCACATCGGCTCCTATTTCTAAGGCGGCTTTAATGCCATGGATAGAATCTTCAAAAACAAGTACTTTATCACTAACCTTTAAATTTTTCATGGCTTGTTGGTACATTTCTTTCTTATTCGCATAGCTACCATCATCGTAAATAATGCTTTTAGGATCCATCCATTGATCTAAGTGAAAATGCCGAATGTAAAAATCAATATTATCTTTGATGGAAGCTGAAGCAATGGTAAAAGGAATATTCTTGTCTTTTAAATAATCCAATAATTCAGGCACACCATCCACTAGTTGAAAAGAAGAATCAGCTTCAACATAGGAGCGATATAAAGCTTCTTTTTTCTTTGAAAGATTAGTGTATTCTTCATCACTATAGCGATTTCCCGTTAAGCCCTTTAATAAATCAATGTTCGCTAGTCCCCAATACTTTGTTAGAATGGTTTCTAATGTAATAGGACCACAATTTAAGCTTTGTGAGATTGTATCCCAAGCCTTGACATGTAAATCCGTATCAAATAGTAAAGTTCCATTAAAATCAAAAATCACTGCATTATATTTCATAAATACTCCTTGTTTACACATCTATCATACAAGTAGAGAGATAGAAGAAGCAATCCCAAAAAAAGTTGGAAGAATTTAGCACTTAATAGTTGACAGTGCTAAACGAATGGGATACGATACTAGCAGATATTCAATTAGAGTGCCAATAAGGAGGTGATGTTGGATGCTAACGCCAAGAAGAATTCAAATCTTTAAAGCCATCGTGGATGAGTTCATCAAAACCGCCGAACCGATTGGATCCAAAGCCTTGCAAGAAAGGTATCACCTAACTTATTCCAGTGCAACTATTCGTAATGATATGCAGGTATTGGAAGAAATGGGTTATTTAGAAAAGACACATACGAGTAGTGGTCGTATTCCTAGTACCATGGGTTATCGTTTCTATTGCGAAACTTTATTGGATGAGTCCAATTTGGATAAGCGCATGGAAGTTGCTGTTCATGATGCCTTTGAAGCATCACTTATGAGTGTAGATGAAGCGATTCGTCAAAGTTGTGAAATTGTTTCAGAAATGACTAACATGACGGCTGGAGCAATTGGACCAGATGCTTCAAAACAGCACTTAGAACACATTAAATTATTCCCGTTAGATGAAAGAAATGCAGTTTGTGTCTTTATTACTGATCAAGGGCATACGGAAACAAGAAACTTTCATTTCAAGCAATCCGTTTCCATTCAAGACTTAGAAACCACAACCGATATTTTGAATCGTCGCTTAAAAGGTGTCGCTTTAACGGAATTGGCTTTAAGATTAGAAGAAATTAAGCCAGAGCTAAATGCGGTTGTGCAAAGGCATGATGTTTTATTTACTGCGTTTCTAAGAGCTTTCATTCGTTTCGCAAACGATACCGTTTACTTCTCTGGGAAAGATAAGGTTTTTTTCCAACCGGAATTTGAAGACATCAATAAGATGAAAAAATTGATGGGTATGTTTGAAGATGAAAGCATCTGGAAACAAATGGATGAAAATGCGAATGCGGTTGCTCTTACAACAAGGGGCGGTTCGCAATTAACTTGGGTGAATGATTTAGCGATTGTCCGCTCAAAGTTTCACTTGAATGATGAAGACAGCGGGGAATTAATGGTGGTCGGTCCTAGTCGTATGGAATATGACAGGATTGTGCCACTGCTGGATTATGTGGCACGCATGATTGAAGAGGCCTATCGAAAGGGAGATGACCATGACTGAAAAAAATGAAAATGTAGAAGAAAAATTAGAAGAGAAAGTAGAAGAAAGCCCGGTTGAAGAAGAAGTTGAATTGAGTGCAGAAGAAAAGCTGCAAGCTCAAGTCATAACTTTAGAAGAACAAGTGGCTATCTTGAAAAATGAATATGCAAAAGCCTATGCGGATGCGGAAAACATGAAGAAACGTTTACAAACAGATTTTGAACAAAGGACAAAATTCCAAATGGCAAATTTTGCGAAAGAATTATTACCGATTTTAGATAACTGTGAAAGAGCCTTGGCGCAAGAAACACAAGATGAAGCCTATCGCAAAGGTGTGGAGATGATTTATAGTCAACTTCAAAACACTCTAGCGAAAGAAGGTGTTCAAGAAATTGATGCTTTAAATCATCAATTTGATGGTAGCTTCCATCAAGCTTTAATGAGTGAAGCTAAGGAAGGTGTTGAACCAAACATAGTGATTGAAATATTGCAAAAAGGTTATATGATTAAAGATCGATTATTAAGACCGGCAATGGTTAAAGTTTCAGAATAAGGAGGACTAGAATATGAGCAAGATTATTGGTATTGACTTAGGAACAACGAACTCTTGTGTCGCTGTTATGGAAGGTAAAGAAGCGAAAGTAATCGCTAATCCAGAAGGGAATCGAACAACACCATCGGTGGTTGCGTTTAAGAATGGGGAAAGAATTATTGGTGATGCGGCGAAGCGTCAATTGATTACCAACAAGGAGACGGTTTATTCCATTAAGCGTTTAATGGGAACCAATGAAAAAGTAACTTTAGAAGGCAAACAATATACACCACAAGAAGTTTCAGCAATGATTTTAAGTTACTTAAAAGATTACGCAGAGGCTTACTTAGGTGAAAAAGTAGAAAAGGCAGTTATTACGGTACCAGCTTACTTTAACGATGCCCAACGCCAAGCAACCAAAGATGCTGGTAAGATTGCCGGCTTGGATGTTTGTCGTATTATCAACGAACCAACTGCTTCCGCTTTAGCCTATGGTTTGGATAAAGATAATGATATGGAACAAAAGATTTTGGTGTATGACTTAGGTGGTGGAACATTCGATGTTTCTATTTTGGAAATTGCAGATGGAACATTTGAAGTTCTTTCAACCGCCGGTGATACAAAATTAGGTGGTGATGACTTTGATAATCGCATCATGGATTGGTTAGCGGATACTTTCAAGGCTGATAATAACATCGACTTGAGAAACGATAAGATGGCACTTCAACGTCTGAAAGAAGCTGCTGAAAAAGCGAAAAAGGATTTAAGTGGTACATTACAAACACAAATTTCCTTACCATTTATTTCGGCCGGTCCTTCCGGTCCATTGCATTTAGAAGCAACTTTAACGCGTGCTAAATTCAATGAATTAACCAAAGATTTAGTGGAAAGAACAATGGTTCCGGTTCGCCAAGCCTTAAGTGATGCAAAATTAAGTAAGAATGATATTCACCAAGTTCTATTGGTTGGTGGTTCAACTCGTATTCCGGCTGTTCAAGATGCGGTTAAGAATGAATTAGGCAAAGAACCTAATAAGTCAGTGAACCCAGATGAGGTGGTAGCTTTGGGAGCTGCTATTCAAGGCGGCGTTATTTCCGGGGATGTTAAGGATGTCTTATTGTTAGATGTCACACCATTGAGCTTAGGTATTGAAACATTGGGCGGTGTAATGACGGTCTTAATTCCTCGTAATACAACGATTCCAACTTCAAAGAGTCAAGTATTCTCTACGGCAGCGGACAATCAACCGGCCGTGGATATTAAGGTTTTACAAGGGGAACGCTCAACAGCAATGGATAATAAGTTATTAGGAAACTTCCAATTGGATGGGATTCCTCCAGCTCGTCGCGGTATGCCTCAAATTGAAGTCACATTCGATATTGATGTCAATGGTATTGTTCACGTAACGGCAAAGGATAAGGCTACGAATAAGGAACAGTCCATCGTGATTAAAGATTCTTCCGGTTTAAGTGAAGATGAAATTAACCGTATGGTGCAAGAAGCTGAAGCTCATAAAGCCGAAGATGATAAGTTCAAAGAAAATGTGGAATTAAAGAACAAGGCGGAAATGTATATTAACCAAATTGATGAAACCTTGAAGCAAGATGTTCCAAATGTAACAGCTGAACAAAAAGAAGAAGTTCAAAAGCTGAGAGATGAATTGAAACAAGCTATTGATCAAAATGATATGGATTCTTTAAAGACACGCTTAGAAGCATTGGAACAAGCAATGAATGCGGTCAGTCAAGCGATGTATCAGCAACAATCGGCTTCCCAAGCGCAACAAGATGCCAGTCAATCCACGGATCACAATAACGATGATGTCGTAGACGCTGACTTCGAAGAAAAGAAATAAGCAGAAGCGGAAGTTAGACTTCCGCTTTCCTTTAGAAAGGTAGGCAATATGGCCGATAAAAGAGATTATTATGAAGTCCTAGGTGTCGCTAAATCAGCCAGTGCTGATGAAATCAAGAAAGCGTATCGCCACTTGGCGAAGAAATACCATCCTGATGTGAACAAAGAGCCGGGTGCAGAAGAAAAATTCAAGGAAATCAATGAGGCCTATGAAATTCTTTCCGATCCATCCAAGAAACAAAGTTATGACCAATTTGGTTTTGCGGGTGTTGATCCCAATCAAGCCGGTGGTTTTAGTGGTGCCGGCTTTGGTGATTTTAGTGATATCTTTGGTTCCTTCTTTGGCGGTAATGGATTTGGTTTCGGTTCTGATTTTGGCGGTTCATCACGGCAAAGAAATCGAGCAACGAAGGGGGAAGACCGTTATATGCGCATCAATCTTTCCTTTATGGATGCTTGTTTTGGTAAGAAAGAGACCTTGAATTTAGAGGTGGATGAAACCTGTACCCATTGCCATGGAAGTGGAGCGGAAAAGCCAAGTGATGTGGAAACTTGTCCAAGATGTCATGGTTCAGGAAGAGTGATTGGTGTTCAACAAACCATCTTTGGTACGATGCAAACAGAAACAGTTTGTCCGGAATGTTCGGGTACGGGTAAGAAGATTCGCAAAGCTTGTCATCATTGTCATGGAGCAGGCTATACCCATGAAAGAGAAAGTGTGGATATAAGTATCCCGGCTGGTATCAATGAAGGTCAATCCTTACGTATTAGCGGTAAGGGTGAAAGAGGTAGAAATGGTGGTCCAAATGGTGATTTATACCTAGAAGTCCATGTTCTTCCTCATAAACAATTCTTAAGAGAAGGTCGTAACATTCATCTTGAAATTCCAATTTCAGCTGTGGATGCGACTTTGGGTTGTGAGATTGAGGCGCCAACCATTCATGGTGATGTGAAGATGAAAATTCCGGCGGGTACACAAGATGGCACGAAGTTACGCTTACGATCCAAAGGTGTTCCTGATGTGCGCAGTCGGGATCAATATGGTGATCAAATTTGTACAGTTAGGGTTCAAGTGGATCAACACTTAACCAAAAAAGAGAAAGAGCTTTATCAGCAGTTGGCGCAAATCCAACATTCTGGAAAAGGGGATACCCTTTGGGAAAAGTTCAAGAAACAGTTCTCTTAAGGAGGAATGGCTATGAATATCGAACAAATGACAGAAGCTCTTCAAGAGCTTCTTTCTCTTTCTATCGCTTTAGCCCAAAAGCTAAAGCATCCGGAAGTTCAATGCTTGCATTTTTTACAAAGCGTAGTCGATGAACATGACTTTGATTCTTTGTGGGCTGATTTGGGCATTGATAAAAGAGGGTTTATTCAAGAAATAGCGGATGCTCTGCATAAAGTCGCAACGGTAGAAGGAAATTATGAACCACGCTTATCTCAAGGTTTGTACCAAGCTTTTCAAGCCGGACAAACTTGGGCCAAGCAACAAGGTGATCAATACTTAAGTCAAGGAGCAGTGTTAGTCGGGCTTTTTCAAGGAAATGATTACTTTATTCAAAGTTGGTTAAAGAAACATCAATTAAGTGCTACTCAGATTGAAGAGGCAGAATTGAAAAGAAGAGGGGGTGTTAAAATGGAAGAAAGAACATCGGAAAGCCAAGTAGAAGCTTTAAAGAAATATGGTCATGACATTGTTCAAGATGTGAAGGATGGAAAAATTGATCCAATCATTGGTCGTGATGAAGAAATCCGCCGTGTGATGGAAATTTTATCTCGTAAAACAAAGAATAATCCCGTTCTGATTGGAGAACCGGGGGTTGGTAAAACAGCTATTGTGGAGGGATTGGCTTGGCGTATTATGAATGGTGATGTCCCTTTAGGTTTACAAAATAAGAAGCTTATTGAACTCGATATGGGAGCCTTAATTGCCGGAGCAAAATATCGTGGTGAGTTTGAAGAACGATTAAAGGGTGTATTGAAAGAAGTGAAAGCCGCTGCAGGTGAAATTATTTTATTCATTGATGAAATTCATAATTTAGTAGGAGCCGGTAAAACAGAGGGATCCATGGATGCGGCGAACTTATTGAAGCCAATGCTAGCAAGAGGGGAACTCAAGTGCATTGGAGCGACCACCTTTGATGAATATCGTTTATACATTGAAAAAGATAGAGCTTTGGAACGTCGTTTCCAAAAGATTATGGTTAATCAACCATCGGTGGAAGATACAATTTCTATTCTGCGCGGTTTAAAAGAACGTTTTGAATCGCATCATGGTGTCCGTATTAAAGATGAAGCGATTATTGCGGCCGCTACTTTATCTAATCGTTATATTACGGATCGTTTCTTACCCGATAAAGCCATTGATTTAGTTGATGAAGCTTGCGCAACCATTCGTGTGGAAATGGATTCCATGCCGGCCGAATTAGATGAACTATCGCGTAAAATCATGACCTTACAAATTGAAGAAACTTCTTTGAAGGAAGAAAGTGATGCGAAAGCGAAAGGGCGTTTAGAAGAAATACAAAAAGACCTCTCTAATTTATCGGAAGAACAGACAGCATTAATGAGCCAATGGAAAGAAGAAAAAGCAAAGGCGGATGAGGTCAAACTAGCGAAGGAACAATTGGAAAAAGAAAAGTTGGCTTTAAATCAAGCACAAAATGAAGCTAATTACGAGCAAGCCGCTAAATTAAAATATGAAACTATTCCTAATTTAGAAAAGAAAATTCAAGATGCGGAAGAAAATAACCATAACACTTTAATTCAACAGGATGTAGATGAAGATATGGTGGCTAAGATTGTATCCAATTGGACACATATTGAAGTTTCTAAACTTTTAAGCACGGAAAGACAAAAGGTGCTTCATTTAGCGGATTATTTGCGTCAAAGAGTGATGGGGCAAGATGAAGCCTTGGCATTGGTCAGTGATGCCATCTTAAGAGCAAAAGCGAATATTCAAGATGAACATCGTCCGCTAGGTAGTTTCTTGTTTTTAGGACCAACAGGGGTTGGTAAAACCGAAGTCGCAAAGGCTTTAGCTGAACAATTATTCGATGATGAAAATAAAATCATTCGTATTGATATGAGTGAGTATATGGAGAAATTCTCTGTTTCACGTTTGATTGGGGCGCCTCCCGGCTATGTTGGTTATGAAGAAGGTGGTCAATTAAGTGAAGCGGTTCGTCGTAATCCTTATTCCATTGTCTTACTAGACGAAATTGAAAAGGCTCATCCAGATGTTTTCAATATTCTGCTGCAAGTTTTAGACGATGGTCGCATCACGGATTCCAAAGGAGTTACAGTTGATTTTAAAAACACCATCATTATCATGACTTCCAATCTGGGCAGTCAATACGCTTTCCAAGAAGGAAACCAAGAGGAAAATTATCGTCGTGAAATACAAACTCATTTTAAACCAGAGTTTATTAATCGTATTGATGACATCATTATTTTCCATTCTTTAGATCAAGAAGTATCCAAGAAGATTGCGATGAAGTTCTTATCCCAACTACAAGCTCGTCTAGCGGATAAGGATGTGCAATTAGAAGTAACGGATGCCGCAAAAGAAAGAATTGTGGCGGTAGGAACGGATCAAGAATATGGAGCTAGACCTATGAAGCGTCATATTCAAAAAGAAATTGAAACCAGAGTGGCTCGTGTTCTTTTAGAGAATATAGATGTACAAGGAAAGAAAATTATCGTAGATGCGGATGTGTCCGGTTATCAAATTCATTTGCAAGGGTAGTTTCAAAAACTACTCTTTTTTGGTACATTAGTAACAGAAGTTAGAAAGAGGTTTCTTATGAATAATGATACATTTCAATGGGCAATGGTATCGGTCTTCGGTTTTTTGGCTGTGTATATGGGTTATTTGAATTTTCGTTGTGCCTCTAAAGTTAAAATAAAGGATAGACAATGGACCATCATTCGTACCTTAGTATTGGTAATTGCACTTTTAAGCAGTTTGGAATTTTTTGCCGGTTTTTCTGTCTTATTGCTTATTCGTTATATAGTTACTTTAGTTGCCTGCTTAATTTTCTTTTTCAGCCATGATGGTGTTGGGAATGAGGGTTTCGTTTCCGGCTCTTATTTCTATCCATATCAGGATGTGAAGGCTTATGATGTGTATAAACAAGCTAAGCGTTTTACGGTTATCTTTATTATCCAAGAGGAAAATCGCAAGCGTAAATTTGAAGAATTGACACGTGAAGTAAACTTTGATTTAAAGAATCAGAAAGCAGTAGAACAATTATTAAAAGAGAAAATAGGGAAAAAATATCGTCGTCTAAAGAAACAATAGGAGCTACTTTCTAAAGTAGCTTTTTTGGTGCTTGACTATTTTCGGGAATAGGCTATTATTAAATAGTCAAAATGACTATGAAAAAGATATTGAATGAGAAAGGAGAAAGCTTAGAAGAATTTCTCCAACGTTATGATAGTTCGCACTATGAAAAAGCCAGTCAGACAGCTGATTGTCTTGTTTTTACCGTGGATGAAGGAAAGTTGAAAGTCCTTTTAATTCAACGAAGAAACCATCCTTTTATTCATGATTGGGCAATGCCCGGCGGCTTTCTAGATATGAATGAAGATTTAGATGGGGCGGCTTTAAGGGAACTCAAGGAAGAAACCTCTTTGTCAGAGAATATTTACTTTGAACAGCTTTATACCTTTTCTAAAGTAGACCGGGATCCACGAACACGAATTATTACAACCGTATATTTAACGATGGTACCACCATCTTCTATCCCTTTAGCTATGGCGGCAGATGATGCCTTAAATACGACTTGGTTTGAAATTAGAAAAAAAGTGGAAAGTGTGGATGATGAAAAGAGAATTTCAACCTTGATGTTGGAATATGAAGATATTTCCATTCGTTACCAAATATGCGATACGGTAAAGGAAAATTACATTCAAACAAGTTCTACATTATTAAGCAAGACTAAATTAGCAGGGGATCATTATAAAGCCATCAATCGAGCTATGGATTATTTACAAGATCGGGTGATGAGTGATGGACTTTTATTTCACTTGTTACCAAAGAATTTCAGTTTGAAAGCAGCCCAATTAGCTTATGAAGCTGTTTTACATAAGAAAGTGGATACACCAAATTTCCGGCGAGATATACGTAAGTATGTGACCGATATTCAACGTTTTGCAATCCAGAAAGGAAGAAGAGTTAAATTATATCAATACAATCCATTAACGAAATGGGGGAGGAACTTGAAATGAAACGATGTTTGGTTGTGGTCGATATGCAAGTGGATTTTGTGACAGGGAATTTGGGCACAAAAGAAGCAGTTGCAATTCTAAAGGTTGCTAAAAGAATTATTCAAGAGCCTTATGATGAAATTTATGTGACAATGGATACGCATGATAATCAGTATTTATCCAGTAATGAAGGTCGTCATTTACCGGTATTTCATTGCGTAAAAGATAGTCCCGGTTGGCAATTAGAAGCTTCAATTGCTGAAGAATTAAATAAGAAGTCTTTTATAAAAATTGAAAAAAGGCAATTTGGTAGTTTTGAATTGGTAGAAGCGTTAAAGAAAAGCCAACCGGATGAAGTGGATTTTATAGGTATTTGTACCGATATTTGTGTTTTAAGTAACGCTATTTTAGTGAAAACCGCTTTGCCTGAAAGTACGATTTCTGTTTATGAAAATGCGACAAGTGCCACAAGTCCCTTATTGAAAGAAAAAAGTTTAGAGGTCTTAAAAATAAATCAAGTGGAAATAAAGGAGTTCCCATTATGACAAATATTCAAGTAAACGCATATATTCCGGATGAAGATTATGATAATCCAGCGATGGTCACTGACTTTTATGAATTCTCAATGGCAAATTCATTGTTCCTACATGGCTATAAAGATACTGTTATGGTCTTTGATATGTTCTTCCGAGAAAATCCTGATGACTTAGGCTATTCTATTTCAGCCGGTCAACATAAGTTATTACGCTTTTTAAAAAATTATCATTTCAACAATCAAGATATTCAATGGCTACTTTACAAGGGAATGAGTGCTGAATTCTGTGACTATTTAAAAACATATCGTTGGAAAGGCGATGTGTATATGTTACGAGAAGGAACGGTGTGCTATCCACAAGTACCAATGGTACGGATTGAATGCGATATGGTGGGAGCTATTTTGATTGAAACGTATTTACTTCAAACCATGAACTTTCATAGTTTAATCACCACTAAAGCCACTAAGATTACAGGTTTAAGCACCAATCATGAACGCAATGTTATGGAATTTGGTACGAGACGTGCCCAAGGAGCTTCAGCCGGTAATGATGGAGCTTATGCCTCTATCTTAGGTGGTTGTATTGGTACAGCAAATTGTTTGGCGGAAATGAAGTATGGTCCTGATGTACCGGCAGTAGGAACGATTGCTCACTCTTATGTGGAATTCTTTCCAAGTGAATACGAGGCCTTTGAGGCTTATGCTGAAACTTACCCAGATAATGTGTCCTTATTGCTGGATACTTATAGTATCTTTAATTCCGGTCTGCCAAACTTAATTAAGTTGGATGATGCCATGATTGCGAAGTATCCAAATGATCCAAATAAGCGTGTCAAAGCAGCACGTATTGATTCTGGCGATTTAGCCCGTGGCTATAAGAAATTAAGAAAAGCTTTGGATGGGGTTGGTAAGAGCTATATTAAATTAGTGGCTTCCAATTCTTTGGATGAAAAGAAAATGTCAAATATGGAATTGTATGAAGGAGCGAAGTTTGATGCCTATGGGGTTGGTGAAAAGTTGATTACCTCTGCTACAGATCCGGTTTTTGGTGGGGTTTATAAGTTGGTTGCTATCAAGAATGAAGATGGAACTTACACACCAAAGATGAAATTCTCTGATTCAGCTTCAAAAGCCATTATTCCGGGTAAACTAATGGCTTGGCGAGTATTTGATGAAGAGGGGAAGGGACAATGTGACATCATTGCTTTAGACGATGAAGTTTTTGAGAATGGTCAAGAAATTGAAGTGGTGAATTTAGATCCGGATGCATTAGAACCGATCATTCGTATCACTCCATTTCACATTGAAAGAATTTTAGTTCCACATATGATTCAAGGGGAAATAGTCTTGGATTTACCGGATATTCGTGCTAAAAAAGAATACATTCGTGAACAACTTCAATATCGTGTTTGGGAATCAGAATTAAGAACTGAGTTACCGCATCGCCATTATGTGGATTTAAGTCCTAAATTAGCTAAATTACGTGCTGATTTGTACGAAAAATTATACAAGGAAGCAGGAAAATGAAAGCTCTCTTATTTGCCGGAGCCTTTAATCCAGTCACAAAAGCTCATATTGAGTTAGCCAAACTATCTTTAGAACAAACCAAAAGAGACTGTGTTATCTTTTTACCCAGTCAAAGTCATTACATTGAACAAGATCAACGAAAAGATTATGCCTTAAGTGCCAATCAACGTTTGGCTTTATTAAGAAAGTGCCAAGAAAATCATCCATGGATGAAAATATCCACCTATGATTTAGAACAAGAAGAACAACCTCGTACTTATCAAAGTCTTAAAGCCTTAAAACAAAAAGGCTATGATTGTGCTTTACTATTGGGAGACGATCAATTTTTAAAAATGGAAAGTACTTGGTTGAATGTCGATAAGATTGCCAAAGAATTTGGGATTGTTTGCTTGGAAAGAGAAAAAAATGTTTTAGAAGAAATGAAAAATTCTTCTTTCTTGATGGCTTTAATGCCTTATGTAACAATCATTAAAAGTCCCAATTGGTCAAAAACTATTTCTTCCAGCCGGGTGCGTCTTTGGCTTCAAGACCAACATCAACACAGAAAAGAATTGGAAGAAGTGTTGCC
This sequence comes from Bulleidia sp. zg-1013, assembly GCF_019798045.1. Classification (NCBI taxonomy): domain Bacteria; kingdom Bacillati; phylum Bacillota; class Erysipelotrichia; order Erysipelotrichales; family Erysipelotrichaceae; genus Bulleidia; species Bulleidia sp. zg-1013. The sequence continues at coordinate 201,837 of NZ_JAGXEX010000001.1, read as the reverse complement.
TTTTTCCTTAGCGGTATTACAGGAGGTGTTATGAAAAATCCTTTTATAAAAATGGCGAGTGTTTCTTTGGAAACAGCTTTAGGAAATGTGATGGAGAATGTTCGTCAAATCAAGCAATCCTTACAAGAAACCGATGCGAAGCTGGTGGTCTTTCCCGAGCTTAGTTTAACGGGGTATAGTCTAGGAGATTTATTTCATCAAGATGGTTTATTAAAAGAAGTGATTTTCGGCTTAGAGGAATTAAGAGTATTTAGTCAAAGTTATCCGCAACAACTCATGGTGGTGGGAGCTCCTTTAATGAAAGAGAATCGTTTGTACAATACAGCTGTTTTTATTCAAGATGGTGAATATAAATTAGTAGTTCCAAAAACTTTTTTGCCGAATTATCATGAATTTTATGAACTACGTTGGTTTGCGAGTGGAATGGATGTGGATTGTGATTTCATCATGATTGGAAAGGAAGAAGTTGCCTTTGGTAAACATTACTTGTTAAAGGATGGTGAAATTAAGATTGGTTGTGAAATTTGTGAAGATCTTTGGGTAGTAAATCGTCCATCTAATGCCTTGGTCGAAAATGGCGCAAATGTGATTGTGAATTTATCCGCCTCCAATGAAATGATTGGTAAAGCGAAGTATCGCCGTCATCTTGTCCTTCAACAAAGTGCAATTGGTCATTGTGCTTATATTTATGCTTCAAGTGGATTAGGAGAAAGCAGTACAGACCTTGTGTTTTCTGGTCATTGTATGATTGCCGGTGAAGGTCATTTATTAAAAGAAATGATTTGGCCATTAAAAAGAACTATCTTAGAAGCTATTGTGGACATGGATAAGATTATCGCAAGTCGTCGTAGTCTAAATACCTTTGGAAATGGTTTATTATTTCCTTCTATTGAAGTGGATTTAGGACAAGTAGAAGAAAGTGTTGAGGAGATGGTTTCTTTCTTGCATGAAAATCACTATGATGTGAATCCATTCCCCTTTGTGCCAAGGGAAAAGAAGGAACGTTTAGAAAGAAGTCGTGCTGTTTTGCAAATGCAGTCAAGGGCTTTATTTCAACGCTATAAAGCAACCGGCTTAAAGACAGCAGTCATAGGTGTTTCAGGTGGTTTGGATAGCACGTTAGCTCTTTTGGTTCTTCATGAAACAAGGAAGCTTTATCCAGACTTAAGAATGATTGGTGTAACGATGCCTTCATATGGTAATACAACTAATTATACTTATCAAAATGCCTTAGATTTAATGGAAGCTTTAAACATTGAAGTAAGAGAAATTCCCATTCAAGAAATGGTTCAGGAACATTTAAAAGCCATTGGTCATCCAACTAGTTACCAAGGGGAAGGAGATACAACCTATGAAAATGCTCAAGCGAGAATGCGTACGTATCTATTGATGGATATTGCCAATCAAGAGAAGGGCTTGGTGATTGGTACCGGTGATCTTTCAGAACTGGCTTTAGGCTGGTGTACGTATAATGGTGACCATATGTCGATGTATGGGGTAAATAGTTCCATCCCCAAGACTTTAGTGAAGTACATATGTGAATCCTATGCTTTAGAAACGGAAAATAAAGCTTTATCGGATGTCTTGCATAGGATTGTGAATATACCAATATCACCAGAATTAACCCCAAATCAAAATGGTGAAATTGTGCAAAAGACAGAAGAAGTAATTGGTAAGTATGATTTGAATGATTTCTTCTTATATCACATGATTCGTTTTGGAAGTAGTGTAAAGAAGTTAGTTACGTTAGCGATGGTAGCCTATCCTTCGCAAAGTAAAAAGGAGATTAAGCTAGCTTTAGAGCGTTTCTTAAAGCGTTTCTTTAGTCAACAATTTAAGCGTTCTTGTTTACCGGACGGACCAAAAGTGGGCACGATTTCCTTATCACCAAGAGGGGATTGGCGCATGCCAAGTGATGCAAGTGGGGAAGTTTGGTTGAAGGAATTAAATTGTTTATAAATTTTTCTTTCTATCTAGTCAAAAGAAGTGAAATCTGCTAAAGTACTGGTAAGGTCCTTTAAATTGACACGAGAGGTCAGTAAGGAAAATGGAAATATGTCATTTATAGTGGCCTGATAAGGTCACTTTTTTTAGGACCAAAGGAGGATAAATGAAAGAAAGTAATGGAATGATTTTGGACGTTAAGAATAAGCCGGAAGCATCAAAATGGTTTTTCTTAAGTTTTCAACATGTCTTTGCGATGTTTGGAGCCACGATTTTAGTGCCTATTTTAACGGGCTTTCCGGTTTCTGTAGCTTTATTTGCGTCGGGGTTAGGTACGGTATTATATGCGATTATTACACAATTTAAGGTACCGGTTTACTTAGGTAGTAGTTTTGCATATATTGCGGCTGTACAAATTGCAGTTAAAGCCATGGGCGGTGCTAAGGATGCGGCTCTTTCCGGCTTATTTTTAGTCGGTTTAATCTATGTGGTTGTTGGTTTGATTGTTAAGTTTGTGGGTAAAGATTGGGTGGATAAATTATTACCACCAATTGTGATTGGACCAATGATTGCGGTGATTGGATTAGGCTTAGCATCTTCGGCAATTCGTAATGCCGGCTTGGTACAGGGTGGTAATCCTAGAGCGATGGTGGTTGCGTTTATCACTTTTGTGATAACGGCTTTGATTTCGACAAAAGCAAAGGGTTTCTTTAAAATTATTCCTTTCTTATGTGGAATTGTGATTGGTTATGTAGTAGCGATTACTTTTGGAATTGTGGATTTTACGCCTATTAAGCAAGTGATTCAATCAGGGCGTTTAGTTGCTCTTCCGGAATTCTTATTGCCATTTCAACTAGGTCATTTTCACCAATGGCACTTCTACTTTGGACCAGAAACGATTGCAGTTTTACCGGTTGTTTTAGTGACAATTTCTGAACACATTGGTGACCATACCGTTCTTTCTAAGATAGTTGGTAAAAATTTCTTGAAAGATCCCGGTTTGGATCGAACATTAATGGGGGATGGTATTGCGACTTCAGTATCGGCTTTATTAGGTGGACCAGCCAATACAACTTATGGTGAAAACACAGGGGTTATCGGTATGACTAAGGTAGCTTCGATTTATGTGACAGTTGGAGCGGCTTGTATAGCAATGGTGTTATCGATGTTCCCATTGGTATCGGCGGTTATTCAAACCATTCCAAATGCGGTATTGGGTGGTATGTCCATTCTTTTATATGGAGTCATTGCTTCCAATGGTTTACGTGTTTTAATTGATCATCAAGTTGATTTTAGTGAACAAAGAAACTTAATTATTGCTTCGGCGATGTTAGTGATTGGTATCGGTGGAGCCATCTTGCCAATTGGTAGTTTTGTGACTTTGAGCGGAACAGCTTTATCCGCGGTTGTGGGTATTATATTAAACTTTATTTTAGCGAGAAAATAAGAAGTTTTAGGGCTTTATGAAATGCTCTTTTTTATAGGTAACGAGCCCTGTTGAGCACACAGGTAAAGAAAAAGAGGCGTATAGCCTCAGTACAAATCACTCGTTTTACGGATGGTTATTATTTTTTGCTCTTTCTCTGGGAAAACATGAAAGAATGCGGTATATTTTTATAAAGATTATCTTTATAAAAATAAAGGTGACGACATGGCGATTAGCTATAATAAACTATGGAAACTACTGATAGATAAAAATATGACTAAAACAGATTTGATAGTAATATAAAAGATTTTGGAATGTTTACAGGGATAGGTGGACTGGCTTATTTGGAATACAACGCATATGTCATATCTGGTAATATAATGCATTACCATAGGTTTTCAGAAATAATTACTGATATTTTTAATTCTATAGAAAAAAAGGATATAGTTGATTTAACATATTTTTCGGGTCTTTCGGGTGTTATTCGATTTTTGAATAATTGTAAATTGTCTGAAGAACTTGTGAAAATAAAGAATAAATTAGAGAATAAATTAGAATCACAATATTTAAATGATGAAGGAACTATGAAATCAGAATATGGATTATTACATGGTGAATTGGGAATATTATTAGAAGTTTTATCTATATCGAAAAATGCAACTGTAAGGATAAAAGCAAAAAAAGAACTTGCCTTAATTACTTCTAATTTAAATAAAGATAATAATAAATGGTGTTCGGGTCAATTTGGATTATTTTGTGTTATCTCTTTATTGATTGGTTCAAGAAAAATCGAGCAAAATTATGAGCATGTATTAAATGAAATCAGTAATTCTTTAAAGAAAATGGAAAATTATACCTTGTGTCATGGAATCGCCTCTGTTATTGATTGTGCAAATAATAAGCTAGTCAAACAGTCACTAAAGCAAGTGAATTATCATACACCATCGCTTTTGTCTCCGAACGTAATCAACTGGGATAATTATAATTTCCGTTGCGACATATCTTTTATGTTAGGAGAATCCGGATATATTTATGCGTGCTTATCAAAAAAATATAATAATTTTCCATCCGTTCTTCTATTGGATGTTAATTGCATTGAAGCATTTGATAATAGTGAAGTACTGTCATCCACAGTTTCTGGATAACGGCGCAAATTCATTGTTAGCATAAATTGAATAATTGATTCCTCATATAGGTAACAGTCAAAATATCCGCGTCCGATGAATCCAAAAGCGACCGCTGTGACATCTCTTTCTTTAACATTTCGCAATATGCAGAGTGTCGGCGATAATTTTCGTACAGCGGCTATGCCCCTGTCATACTTTTAGCTTCGCATGCGGAAATTTCTTGGGCAAAATCCGTTTTACCCCCTTTAAGTAAACTTCTTTCGAATCATATAGAAATAAACATTTTTGTTACTCTTCTTGCTGTCGATAAGTGCTTCTCATAATTTATGATATGAAGCATCTGTGCTGTTCTCTATCTGAATGAACCTGCGTTATATTCTTGCTTGTGCTCATCCTCAAGGAAACATTTCAAGGTTTGCAATATTCTTTTACCTACCACTTTATAATAATTCTTAAATGGCTATGGACAAATAGAAGTAATGAATTAGAATATAGTTGAAGATAAGAAGTACTTTAATGTGATACGCAATAGACAAAAATACAGAGAAATATAATCTTACTGTATAAAATAAGTTTTGATTGCGATTTATTAGGAATTTCACTGATTATAAATAGAAGTATCGCTAGAATTGAACGTAATATATTTAACTGATTTCTTGGCTCTTAATGTACATTGTCTAATTAAATTTTTTTTCACTTTATCATAAAATTTTAAAAGGGGTTGATTGTATGATTAAATTTTGTGGATGGCTTAAGTCATATAATGAATTAAAAGAAACAGATACTACAAATTATTCAAAAGTATCAATTAATTTAAAAGAAAAAATTATCTCGCTTATCGTAATTGTCATACCATGTGTTTTGAATTTTTATAGTATGTTACACAGTGCAAAATTCAGTTTATATGAAACTATAATTTTTGATGTCATCGGTTTATTTATTTTAATTCCTTTGTTTTATTGTCATGAACTCTTGCACTGTATTTCATATTCTAATGAAGAAGAAAAGTGCATTTATGTTTATCAAACTTCATTATTGACGTATTGCACAGAGAAGGTTAGTAAAAAGCAAGTGGTGAAAATATTATTATTACCAAATGTGGTTATAACCCTTCCTGTTGTATTTCTAAGCTTGATTTTACCTTTGTTTTTGAAATATAAGATTTCAAGTATAATATCATTTTTGTTCATACTGGTAGTTGCTGGTTCATATTCAGATATTACAATGCTAATTTCAATTTTGAAATATAACAGTAATGCTTATTTTTGCTTTAGTAAAGGAATCTTCTATGTCAATAACTCTGGTCTGAAGTGAGAAGGTAAATTCCACATCAGAGATGGGAAGTGGAATTTAGTCTCCATGAAGTTTCGTAAGAGGAGATTGCCAAGAAACATAGTTCATTATCGGCACAGTATGAGGAATTGGAGCATCTGAAAACTAATATGGATAGCTACCTTGGTATGAATAAAACGAATGAGAAAAAAGAATCGGTCATTGATGTAATTAAGAAGTATCAAAAGAAGTTGAGAGATAAATATTTGGTCAGTGTGGTCTTAGGACTACATCGGCTTTTTATATCTGGAATATGACCCTGTCTTTAACACTTTCAAGAAAGTAAAAAGTTACGGAAGTCCTTAATTCAAATAGCTATATAAAACTATCGTCTAACCTTTTATAATTTTATTTACTTCTTGCTTGCTCTATGCGTTTAATTATTTCAAACTATTCACTTCTAAATTTCTATAGCACCCAGCTTAATTAGATAGACTTTAAATAAATACCAGAACCAATATATGTATACACCTTGGTATTTATTCAAAACATTGCTGATTTGCCTTAAAATTACATCTTATACCTGAATTAATTATAGTCGTTAAACCAAAATTAAGTTGTCTGTAGAAGAAATTCATCATCAAAAATAAATTCATAATCTGAAATATACCGTAAATTATCATCAATATGAGTACTAAGAATTGTGATTGTATCTTGTTTTATATCGTTAAAATATTTTTGTGTTTTTTCTATACTGTGCGTATCTAATGCATTAAAGGGTTCGTCCAATATTAAAACCTTTGGGTTATGAATAAAAGCTTGAATTAAAGACATTTTTTGCTTTGTCCCTAAAGAACAGTGTTTATATTTTGTATTCTTATAATCTGTCAAATCATAAAAATCAATCCATTTTTTTATTGCTTGCTCATCTACTTTATCGGACATAGTCTTTAACAATCTTAAATTCTCAATTAATGTTAAATGAGATAGAAACTTAGGATTTTCAATAACTATTCCTGCATTTTCTATGTAGTTGATTTTATCTCTAATACGAACTCCATCTTGATAAATGCTGCCATCATCTAAAGAATAATATCCACAAAGTGTTTTTAAAAAGACAGTCTTTCCTGAACCATTTCTCCCCTTTATTAAGTAAAATTTACCTGTTTCAAAAGTTAAATTAATATTCTTAAATACAAGCAAATCACCAAAACTCTTTTTTGCATCTTGAACAACTAAATTCATATATATTCCCCTCCCTCTATATTAAATGTTATAACGATTATTACTATAATCAATACAATCAAAATATATTCATATCCTATAAACAATGAGTATACTAAATGCTTTATTATAAATAGAATTATGCATATTAATGGATTCTTACTTAATAACGCTATAAAATTATTAAATAAATAGTTTATAACTATAAAAGACAATACACTCAGTATGGCACTAGTGTCCAATACACCTTTTCCAAATGAATAAATAGGGATCAAAAAAACAGCACCCCAGTATAATAAGTCACACCAATTTAAGCTAAAAAGAATTTTTATTACTTTTTTTATGTAATCAAGCTTGCTAACAGAATGGTATTTAATAACTTCTTTAAATCCTAAAGTAAGATTGGAAATATTAATAATTGAATCCATTTCCACTATAAAATAAATAGAAATTGTTGTAAGAAACTTAATAATATCAAATATTTTTTCACTATTTTGCGGATAAACATAGATACTTTTTATTGCCTGATTCAACCATCGTTCCATATCAAAATTATTCCAACTATCAACTTGAACATTAAAAGCCAAAGTGTCAACTAAAAGATAAACAATTAAAATTTTAAAAATTATTAGTGTAATACTTTTTAATACTTTCATTTACTTAACCTCATATTTTCTGGAAGAAAGAATATATACTAAAATCATGATATGAAAAATATAAGGAGACAACATTTTTGGAATTGATATGTTTCCGTACGAAGTTATCATTATCGAAGACATAGGCACTAAATAAAAAGGTAAAAACCTATATAATATCATCGAACCTATCCAAATAAAACTAATAAAAAGTAATGTTCCTTTTATAAAATCAATATAGTCAATCAATATATAATAAAAAAACCCATTAATAATAATTGAAAACATAACTGACAAAACAGTAAATAGTAAAAAACCATAATCAGAATTAAAAATTTTACTTAATACACTAGAGTTGTCAAATACAAATTCATCTACTACATTGGTGGTAGATCCATTAAAAAAAATAGACACACTCATTACAAATGAAAAAGCAAATAACACTATTAATGAAGCAAAAACAGCAAATTTCATTTTGCCGAAAAATAATTTCTTATTATATGCCTTATTCTTACCAATATTATACTTCAAAAGATTATTCTTAATTTCTTTATAATCATATCCAAGAATAATCAACAGAATTGGTATTAAGAATGATACATATGACATAAAATTAAATCTAAGATTTACTAGTGAAATGCTGTCTTTTAAAAGGTAAAGTTTTATCTGAGCACCATCAGAATTCAACAAATCTGGACTATTTATATCAAAAAACAATGCTGTATGTATAGTATCTTTAAAAATTAAAAACAAAAACACAAGCACCACTATTAATATAAACTTTTTTTTACTTAATAATTTCATTGTTTTTTTTATTTGAATAGAAAAGAAGATAAAAGGCAAAATTTATTAATTAATAAGAATCAGGAGACCAACTTCCTGTGATAGCCGCTGAACCGTCCCACCAATTTTCTCTAGCCATTTTCAAAGAATATATGTATCCTGGTGAAGCCCAGTTGCTGTAAGTAGCTCTTTGACCACATCTTAATGTACTTTGTCCACTTCTTTCAGAACCATTCGAATTCAAAAGAACATGCTTAACCCTCATCGGTGCAAGATCTTCACACGGCTTCAAGTTTAAAACATAATAACTTTTATTTTGTTTTTTTAAATATCCTGTCTTTTGACCAAAATATGTAATTCTAAAATTAGAAAACGCCCCAATAGTTTTTGCCTCAACGTTGCTTGCAAATAAAAAAAATAGCACATAGACTAGCCATAAATATTTTTTTAGTTTTATTTAATATCTTCATATTCAAACACCCTCCATATTGAATGCCTTTCACCCTCAATAATATTACACAAAAAATACATATTAAATCAACATAAACTTACCTACAACTGAACTTGATTACTCCTATCTTTAAATCTTGAACAATACATGCTAAAACCTTATTTTTAACACTTTCAAGAAAGTAAAAAGTTACGGAAGTCCTTTATTCAAAGGGTTTCGGTAACTTTTTGATTTTGTAGCTAATAGGCGTATATATTATTAGCTTTCTTTAATAATGGATTTTAAAGTCTTTCCAGTTATGATTTCATAGTCTGTTCTATACTTAAATTGCACTATACTTATTAAAGTAGACACATTAACTGAATAGATATACAGTTATTTTATACACTACAAGAAGGTATCTTTATGTTCACAAGAAATCGTTACGACGAGGATTTCAAACGAACCCTCGTTGAAACAGACAGTGGAGAAGTTCTTACAGCCAAACAAGTCAAAGAACTTTAGAAACGCATGGCTTAGCTTGTGGAAGAAAATCAAATACTAAAAAAAGCCTTTGTATATATGGCTTAAATCCATCTATGATAATTTTAATGTATCAAAGACCCGTCTTTTTTTGTTCAAAAATAAAATAGGGTATATAATCTATTTAGTTAGTTATAACAAACTTTAAGGAGGGAGTATGAAAAAGAAAAAGAAATCCACAGCAACTTGGATTTACGAGTTTGCCGGTGAATATCAATCTTCGTATGTGATTTCTATTGTGTTATCACTACTTGGCGTTGCCTTAGCTATTATTCCATATTTATTGATTGCCCAAATGATACAACAACTATTATCCAAACAAATGGATTGGTTAGTCTATCTTCATGAGGGTTTCGTTTTAGCATTACTTTGGTTGCTTAGTGTTTTAGCAAAGAAAGTATCCACAACTTTTTCTCATAGGGCAACCTTTCAAGTTTTAGGAAATATGCGTGAAGCAGTAAGCCTTCATTTATCCAAGATGGAATTGGGAAGAGTGCAGAGCTATTCTTCAGGCACATTAAAGAATATTATGGTCGAGCGCATTGATTCCATTGAAACAACATTGGCTCATATTGTTCCCGAAGTGAGTGGGAATATGGTTATTCCAATTCTTATTTTTGTGTATTTGTTTTTTTTGGATTGGCGTATGGCTTTGATTGCTTTAATTCCATTACCAATTGGTATAACTGCATATATGTTGATGATGAATGGTTATGAAGAGGACTATAAGAATACCATTGATAAAACTAAGATTTTAAACGATACAGCGGTGGAATATATTCAAGGTATTGAGGTGATTAAAGCCTTTGGTAAATCCAAAACCTCTTATGAGAAATTCGTTGTAGCAGCGAAAGAAGGAGCTTCTTGTTATGTGGATTGGATGAATAAACATCGTTATAAACAAAGCACAGCTTTAACGGTTGCACCAAACACTTTATTATTTGTGCTGCCGTTTGGTTTATGGTTTGTGATGAATGGTTCTTTAAGCACTTATCATTTCATTGTTATTATTCTTTTATCGATGGGTTTATTAACACCATTAATTACAATGATGTCTTATTCTGATGACATGGCTCGTATTCGTACGATTGTAGGTGAAGTGGTTGGTATTTTAGAAAATCCAATTCAAAACCATGCCGAATCTTTAAATCAAAGTGTGGATAATTACCATATTAGTTTAAAGAATGTGCATTTTTCCTATCAAGAAAAGGAAGTGCTACATGGGATTGATTTAGAAATTCCGGAAGGGAAATTGACTGCTTTCGTTGGTCCAAGCGGGTCCGGGAAATCCACTATTGCGAAATTGATTGCGGCTTTATGGGATGTGAAAGAAGGCTCTATTTCGATTGGCTCGGTGAATGGACAAGAGATTCCTTTAAAGGATTATTACCGCTTGGTTAGCTTTGTGTCCCAAGATAATTATTTATTCAATCAAAGTATCCGCGAAAATATTCGTATGGGCAAACCGGATGCGAGTGATGAAGAAGTAGAGAAAATAGCAAAAGAAAGTGGTTGCCATGAGTTCATTATGGCTTTACCAAATGGATACGATACGATTGTAGGGGAGGCAGGTGGTCATTTATCTGGTGGTGAAAGACAAAGAATTGCGATTGCTCGAACGATGATAGCCAATACACCAATTGTGATTTTAGATGAGGCAACAGCCTATACCGATCCGGAAAATGAGGCTATTATTCAACAGTCTGTAGCCCGGTTGGTAAAAGATAAAACTTTGATTGTGATTGCCCATCGTTTATCTACAATTCAAGATGCGGATCAAATTTGTATGATTGAAAAAGGAAAGGTGATTGCACAAGGAAAACATGAAGATTTACTGAACTCTTGTCCTTTATATCAATCTATGTGGCAAGCGCATATTTCGGTTAAAGATGAAGGAATGGAGGTGGTGAAATGATTTCTATTATTCGTAAATTCTTCGCTTTTAGCGATGAAAAGAATCGCAAGAAATTCCATACTTCAATTTTATTAAGTGTTCTGGTGGCTTTTTTTGAATCTTTTAAGATTGGTGCTATTTCACTTTCTTTACAAGGAATTGTGCAGAATACCATTGATATGACTTTAATTTTAAAAGTAGTACTTATTCTAGTTGTTGGTACGATTGGAGCGATTCTTGTTCGTGCCAAAAGCACTGTGCTGCAAACACAGGGCGGTTATGGTGTTGCTTGTGATAAGCGTATTGAAATTGCGGAACATTTGCGTTACTTTCCAATGGGTTTCTTTAATAAAAAGAGTTTAGGAGAAATCACTTCAGTCACAACCAATACCATGGAAAATTTAGGAGAAGTTGCGACAAGAGCGGTGATGTTGGTTTCAAGTGGTTTATTGAATACGGCATGGATTACAGTTGCGATATTTGTTTTTGATTGGCGTATAGGATTGATTCTGGTGACCGGCTTTGGTTTGTATATTCTTTTGAATTATTGGATGAATAATAGTTCAAAGGCAATCTCTAAAGCTAAAGTGGATAATACTTCAGAATTAGTTAGTAAGGTTTTGGAACAGGTTCAAGGAATGGCAGAGGTTAAACAGTTTCAGTTGGTCGGCAAGCAAGCGAAAGAGTTGCACCGACTGATTGCTGAAAATGTGCAAGTGAATACAAAAATGGAATATTCTTTTATTCCATTCATGGCGGTTCAAAGCCTTTGGATTAAGTGGATTGGTGTTGTGCTAAGTATGGTTTCTATTTGGTTTTATTTGAGCGGTTCCATGGATTTAGCAATGACTTTATTGATGTTGGTAGCGTCTTTTATGATTTATGAACATTTGGATACGGCCGGTAATTATTCGGCTTTATTGCGCGTGATTGAAAATTGTGTTCATCAAGCCGGTGAAATTTTAACAATGCCGAGAATGGATATTGATGGTGAAGAGATAGAGCCGGAAAATCATTCCATTGAATTAAAACACGTTACTTTTTCATATCAAGATGAAAATTTAATTCAAGATATGAATTTGAAAATTCAAGAGAAAACAACGACAGCAATTGTTGGTCCATCCGGTTCCGGCAAGACAACTTTATGTCATTTAATAGCTCGTTTCTGGGATGTACAAGAGGGTGAAATTTTATTAGGTGGTCGAAATATCAAAGACTATAGTTTGGATAGTTTAATGAAAAATTTTAGCTTTGTTTTTCAAAATGTGTATTTGTTCAATGATACGATCGCGAATAATATTCGTTTTGGTCAGCCGGATGTATCCATGGATAAGGTGATTGAAGCCGCAAAGAGTGCTTGTTGTCATGAGTTTATTATGGCTTTACCAAATGGTTACGATACAATTATTGGTGAAGGTGGTTCTTCTTTATCGGGTGGTGAGAAACAACGTATTTCGATTGCAAGAGCTATTTTAAAGAATGCACCAATCATTATTTTGGATGAAGCAACCGCCAATGTGGATCCGGAAAACGAGAAATCTCTGGTACAAGCTATCCATGAGTTAACGAAAAACAAAACGATTATTATGATTGCACATCGTTTAAAAACCGTTCGTCAAGCCGATCGTATTCTTGTTTTAGATCATGGTCATGTTGTTCAAGATGGGAATCATAAATCTCTGATGAACGAAGAGGGGATTTATCAACGCTTTATTCAGGAAAGAAGTCAAGCGGCTAGTTGGAAATTATAATTTAAGTGATTAAGAGGCAATACTCTTAGTCAATTTTAGTACTATAAAAGTGTAGTTGTTAGAGAGTAATTAACTCTGATATCTGCACTTATTTTTAAGATAAGAAGGATTGGTAAAGTAATACCAAGGCTATGAGTCATTATTTAATTGTTGCATTTAGAGTGTAAATTCAAGATAGAAATTTTAGCTGATAATAATCCATTGTCAAAAAGAGCTGACGAAAATTTTCTTCAATTTTATCATTATTATTTTTTAATCGTTGATGGCTAGAGTGTTGGTTAAAAATATAAGCCGAACAATAAAAGACCAGTACTAATAAAACAAGACTAATCATGGCAATTTTAATCATTTGGTCTTTAAGCTTATCTTGAAAGCGAATACTTTTTTCCATCTGCCCTATTATAGCATTCTCTTTTTCTGACTTTTAAGGAATAATAGGAATATGAAAATGAAAACAATGTCGGATTATTGTCAAGAATTGTTTGGTACGAAAGTCTATCGTTTATCCTTAAGCACCGGTTGTACTTGTCCCAATCGGGATGGACTTATTGGCTATGGTGGTTGTACTTTTTGTTCAGAAAGAGGAGCAGGTGAATTTGCGAGCCGTCCTAAAGATATTTCAAGTCAAATCGTAGAAGCTAAAAAGAAAGTGGAAGCTAAATTTCCAAAATCCATTGCTAGAGAAAAATGGAAATATATAGCTTACTTTCAATCTTTTACGAATACCTATGGGGATACGAAACGTTTATTATCTTTATTTCAAGAAGCCATCGAAAAAGAAGAAATTGTTTGTTTGGCTATTGGAACAAGACCGGATTGCTTACAAGAAGATATGTTAGAAGGTTTAGAAGCTTTAAATAAGATAAAACCCGTTTGGATAGAACTTGGTTTACAGACCATCCATGAGGAAAGTGCAAAGGCGTTTCATCGTGGTTATTCCTTAGATGTTTTTGAAAAAGCCTATGTGGATTTAAAGAAAATAGGAATGACGGTTATTGTTCATATGATTGTAGGACTTCCTTTTGAAACAGAAGAAATGATGTATGCTAGTATGCGTTATCTTTCTGATTTAAAACCTGGTTTGGATGGTATTAAAATCCATGGGCTTCATCTTTTAAAGGGAACACAAATGGCATTGGAATATGAAGAACATCCTTTTCATATCTTTAGTTTAGAAGAATACACAGCGGTTTTAATTCAATGCTTGAAAATCCTACCGGAAACTTGTGTCATCCATCGTATGACCGGAGATGGGGATAAGAAAAACTTAATCGAGCCGAAATGGTCAGCGAATAAAAGGCATGTGTTAAACTATATTCAACAAGAGATACGAAAGGCAAGTCGATGAATACAAATCTTATACGTTTGAAACAAGCACTTATTAGTCCCATTCAAAAGACGCAATTAAAGTTCTTACCGAAGCTATACCAAGGAAAAAATACGTTAGTTCGATTCGCCTCAAAGCTAAAAGTGAAAAAGATAATGGTGGTCACCACTTCTGGTTTTATCAAACGAAAAACCTTGGAACCATTCTTGATGGCTTTAAAGAATTGTGGAATTGTATATGCGGTTTATGATAAAACGCATCCAGATCCTAGTCTTGAAGATGTGAAAGGATTAGTGGAGTTTTATAAACAAATTCATGCGGAAGCTTTAATCGCTATTGGGGGTGGCTCGGTGATGGATTGTTCTAAAGTAGCTTTGGCGAAGGTTTCAAATCCGGAAATATCGTATACGGATGTGATGAAAGGAAAATTGAAGTACCATTTAGATCCATTGTATTGCGTACCAACGACGGCGGGTAGTGGTTCGGAGGTTTCAGCTGGAGCTGTCATTATAGACGAAAAGATGGGGCGCAAACGTTCTTTAAATCATTTTTTCTTAATTCCTAAGGTGGTGGTTTTAGATCCTGCTTTATTGCTATCTTTACCAGCTTCTTTAACGGCATATAGTGGAATGGATGCTTTAACCCATGCAATAGAAGCTTATATGAATTATTTCAATAATAAAAAAACTAAAGCTTATGCCTTAGAAGCGATTGCTCTTATTCATCGTTATTTATATCGTTCTTATCGAAATGGAGAAGATTTAGAAGCAAGAGAGAAAATGCTGGAAGCCTCTTATAAAGCCGGGATTGCTTTTACGAATAATTATGTAGGTTCTGTTCATGCGCTTTCTCATGGTATAGGGGCTAAATACCATTTACCACATGGTTATATCAATGCGGTTTGTTTACCAATTGTGCTAGAAAAATATGGGGCTGGTATTCAAACTTCTTTACAAGAAATCGGTTCTGCTATTGGTTTAAAGAAGGAAGAGGTTATTCCTTGGATTTCTTCCATGAATGAAAAGATGGATATTCCAAATCATTTAGCTGAAATTCAAACGAAAGATATTCCTTTCTTAGCTAAAGGGGCGGAAAAGGAGACCAATCCAACCTATCCAGTACCGGTGATTTGGACAATAAAAGATTTTGAAGATGTTCTTTATACCATTCAAGGAGAAAGAAAATGAAGTATTTATTCTTTGATATAGATGGTATTTTAGTATCGCCTATGCCCTTAATCAACTGGATTTGTTGGATTGATGAACAATCTTCTTGAAATTTTGGGTTAGTGGTATATAACTAAAGTAGAAAGGTAGTAAGAGATTGTTACTCTGAAAGGGATTTATGAATACAGAAATGTTAGAGAGAATGTCGTCCGGGTTAGGCTTTATCGCTGCTTTGGATCAAAGTGGAGGAAGCACACCAAAAGCATTGAAGGCGTATGGACTTAGTGAAGATGCTTGGAAAAATGAAGAAGAAATGTTTGATTTGGTACACCAAATGCGAACAAGAATTGTTACATCGGCTTCATTTACCAGTGAAAAAATGATTGGTGCTATCTTATTTGAAATGACCATGGAAAGAAAAGTGAATCATAAATACACCGCTGATTATCTATGGGAAGATAAAGGGGTTGTTCCTTTTTTAAAGATTGATAAAGGTTTAGCTGAGTTAGAAAATGGCGTTCAGTTGATGAAACCAATGCCGACATTGGATGAATTGTTAGAAAAAGCGGTCAAATATCATATCTTTGGTACCAAAGAACGCTCGGTTATTAAGGAAGCGAATGAAAAGGGTATTCAGGATGTTGTTTCTCAACAATTTGAGGTGGCTAAGAAAGTGGCTTCGTATGGCTTGGTGCCAATCATTGAACCGGAAGTGGATATTCATTGTCCGGAAAAGACAAAGGCGGAGGAGTACTTAAAGAAAGCTTTATTGGCTGAACTTAGTCAATTAGAAGCTGATGTGAAAGTGATGTTTAAACTCACTATTCCAGATGTGGATAATTATTATGAAGAACTTATGAAAGATAAGCATGTGGTTCGTGTGGTTGCTTTATCAGGTGGTTACTCGCGTGAAGTAGCGAATGAAAAATTGGCTCGTAATCATGGTTTAATTGCTTCTTTCTCAAGAGCTTTAGTAGAAGGCTTATCTGCTCAACAAACGGATGAAGAGTTTGATGCTTTATTAGCTCAATCCGCTAATTCAATCTATCAAGCTTCTATTAAATAAGAACTAAGAAAGTCTTCACTATCGTGGAGACTTTTTATAATAAACAAACTAAAATCAATACAAAAGCTAGGGTAGACATGTTGAAACAAGTGTTTGAATTTCAAAAATAAAACGAATTGATTGTGCTAAACTAGTAAGGAAAAAGAGGGTTTCTTATGAAGACGATTCAGTTTGATCGACCAACATCGGTTTATTTCATTGGTATTGGTGGGGTATCTATGTCCGGTTTAGCTCATATTTTGATAGACCGCGGCTTTGAAGTTGCCGGTTCGGATGCCCATGGTTCCATGAACACAGAGCACTTAGAAAAAGAGGGTGCGACTATTTTTATTGGTCAAAAAGCGGAGAATATCACAAATAAATATAAAGTGGTTGTCTATACAGCTGCTATTCACAGTGATAATCCAGAATATCAACAAGCAATGAAACTGGGTATTCCTTTATTAAATCGAAAGGATTTATTAGCAGAGGTTATGGCTCACTATCATAACTCAGTTGCGGTTGCGGGAACTCATGGGAAAACAACTACGACGGCTATGTTAAGTTATATCTTCTTAGCGGCTGAATTGGATCCAACTATTTCTATTGGTGCTAACTTTAAAAAGATACAGGGTAATGTGCGTATTGGGCATAGTGAAGTTTTTTTAGCAGAAGCCTGTGAATACACCAATTCTTTTTTGGCTTTAAAACCATTAGCTTCTATTATTTTAAACATTGAAGAAGACCACTTAGACTTTTTTAAGGACATTCAAGATATTCGCAATTCTTTCCATCAGTTTGTTTTAAAAACATCCAAGGATGGCGTCGTAGTTATCCATTCCGCGATTGATAACGTAGAAGAAATTGTTCAAGATTATCCGGGTAAAGTACTTCAATTCGGTTTGTACAAAGGCGATTTGTACACGAAGAATATTCAACATTTAAATCATGGTGGAAATAAGTTTGATGTTTATTTGCAAGAAGAGTATTTAGGTTCAATTGAACTATCAGTTGGTGGTCAACACAATATCACCAATGCGTTAGCTGCCATAGCGGTGGCGCTTTCCTTTGACATCCGTTTTGAAGCTATTAAAGAAGGGTTGAAGAATTTTCATGGTGCAGACCGTCGTTTTGAAAAAAAAGGCTTTTATAAAGATATTGAAATCATTGATGATTATGCTCATCATCCGCAAGAAATCAAGGCGGCCTTAGATATGGCAAAAGATTATCCACATGACCATTTGGTGATAGTATTTCAACCGCATACTTATAGTCGTACAAAGTTCTTATTTGAAGAATTTGCTCAAGTTTTAAGTCAGGTGGATCAAGTACTACTAGCTCCTATCTATGCGGCAAGAGAAGTTAATGACGGTAGTATGTCATCTGATTTATTAGCAAAAAGAATTCATGATTTAGGTGGTAATGCCTTAAGCTTAGGAAGCTTTACAGAAATTAAAGATTATTTAAAAAAGAATTTAAAAAAGGGAGATCTTTGTTTAACGCTTGGGGCAGGTAATGTCTACGAAATTGGTGAAGAATTAGTCCAAGAGAATTAGAAAGTGAACATTCACTTTCTTTTTTCTTTTTAGTACAATAAACACATGAAAATCATGATATGGGATTTTAATGGCACCATCATTGATGATGTTCAATTATGCATTGATATTGAAAATCAAATGGCAAAGGATTGGAACTTACAAGTACCATATATAACGAAAGAACTATACCAAGAAAACTTTTGTTTTCCCGTGATTCATTACTATCAAAAGATGGGTTATGATTTGACGAAGGTTTCTTACGAACAAATTACACATGAATTCCAAAAGCGCTTTGATGAAGGTTATCAAACCATTGATTTATGCCTAGGCTTTCAAGAAAGAGCGAAAGAGTTTCAACGTCAAGGCTACCGTCAGGTCATCCTGTCCGCTACCCAACAAAATGAACTTGATAAACAAGTTAAAAATTTGAAGATTGATGGTTTTTTTGATGATGTGATTGGTATTCAAGACCATTTAGCCAATTCCAAAGTTCAACGAGCTATGGATTGGATGCAAAGCCAACAAATCAATCCTAAGAATTGTACCTATCTAGGAGATACCGACCACGATTATGAAGTCGCAAAAGCCATTGGCGTTGAAAATATTTATTTAATTGCTCAAGGACACCAATCCTTTTCGGTTTTAGAAAAAACAGGCGCTCGTGTTTTAAATAGTCTATTGGAGTGGTTTTGAAATGTACTACTAAACAAAGATTTTTTTGGAAAAAGCCATATATGGATACCTTAATGCAAAGCCAATGGTGTGAAAAGGATGTGGATATGGAATGTGAAAATTGTCCGTATTTATTTTTATGCAATGGAGGTTGTGCCTATAATGCTTTTATCCAAGGCACTAAAAAGGAATGTAATAAAGAGTATTTGAGCGTTGCTATGGATAGATTGATTTTAGCGATGGGAAACTATTTGGAAAAAAAGGGGAACTTGTCGAATGGAATATTTGAAATTAGAACGTTGTTCCAAGAGGTTTGATAAACAGCCGGTTTTAAAAGAAATTTCCTATTCTTTTTTTACAGGTGGATATTGCATTAGTGGAGAGAATGGTAGTGGAAAAAGCATACTATTAAAAATGATGATGGGCTTAATCTTACCGGATACGGGACAGGTAACTGTCATCAAAGAAAAGAGCAGCCAATAATGGAATTGCAACAAAGTACTATGTTGAAAGCAGTTATGAGGTTATCATTGATAAAGATGTATTTTTAAGAATGCAAGCTGAGAATAGTAAATATACTTAGCAGTGGAAAGGAATGGATGTATGAATAGTGGAATTTTTATGTTGGTAGCAGCTTTGGCTCCTGCCTTTCTCTTATTAAATTATGTATATCGGATAGATAAAATAGAATCTGAACCAAAGAAACTTATTTTTAAATTATTAGTTGCCGGAGTATTAGCTGGTTTGGTGGTTATTTATATGGGTAAATGGCCAAAAGTAATCCTATCTTTATTCGTTAGACAAAGAAATCTATATTATCCTTTTTACTATGCATTTTTTGCGGTTGCTTTGGTTGAAGAAGGAATGAAGCTTCTCTTTTTGATGATATTCTCTTGGCGAGATTCAAACTTTAATTATCGTTTTGATGGAATTGTGTATGCAGTGGCAGTTTCGTTAGGTTTTGCGGCTTTCGAGAATGTTTTATATGTTTATCAATTGGGTTTAAGGGTAGCGTTTGAAAGAGCCTTGTTTTCAATACCGGGGCATTTATGTTTTGGTATAGGAATGGGTTTAATGTATAGTCACGCTAAGATAATGGAGAAAAAGGGCTATATGGTTCGCAAGTATATTTATCTTATTTTAGCCCTTGTTGTGCCAGTGATTTATCATGGTTTATACGATGGTACTTTAATGATGAGAAGTCGTTATTATAAGAATATGTTTTACCTTTTTATCATTGTGTTATATTGTGCGTCTTCCTTATTAATCCAAATAGGAAGTCGTATGGATAAACGGATTTAATGGTATGCAATAGAAAAAAATAAGAAAAAGATTATAATTAAGAAGAAAAATTTTAAAATTGGAGGCTGGTATGGAAAATAACGCAACATTAGAAGCAAGAAAAATTCTTTTTAGTCCACCAGACATTAGTGATAAAGAAGTGGAAGAAGTGGTTGCGGCTTTAAAGTCCGGTTGGATTACAACTGGTCCTCGCACGAAATTATTAGAAAAGAAAATTGCGGAATGGATTGGCGTTGAAAAAGCGGTTTGTTTGAATAGTCAGACAGCTTGTGCTGAAATGGCTTTACGTCTTTTAGGTATTGGTGAAGGAGATGAAGTGATTACTTGTGCTTATACCTATACAGCATCTGCTTCTATTATTGATCATGTGGGTGCTAAGATTGTGTTAGTGGATTGTCAAAAAGATAGTAATTTAATAGATTACGATGCCTTGGAAAAATCCATCACAACCAAAACGAAAGCCATTATTCCAGTGGATTTATGTGGTGTTCCTTGTAATTACGATCGTTTGTTTAAGATTGTTGAAAGTAAGAAAGATTTAT
This sequence comes from Bulleidia sp. zg-1013, assembly GCF_019798045.1. NCBI lineage: Bacteria > Bacillati > Bacillota > Erysipelotrichia > Erysipelotrichales > Erysipelotrichaceae > Bulleidia > Bulleidia sp. zg-1013. The sequence goes on along the minus strand of NZ_JAGXEX010000001.1, from coordinate 181,216 downwards.
TTCAAGCAAAGAATGATTTGCAAAAGGCGATTGGTCGTATCGCTATTTGTGCGGATACAGCGCATGCGTTTGGTTCAAGCTATCATGGTAGGATGGTTGGCTCCATCGCTGACTTTAGTGCTTTTTCTTTCCATGCGGTTAAAAACTTTACTACTGCTGAAGGTGGGGCTTTAACTTGGAAGGATATTCCAGGGGTTTCCAACGAAGAAATCTATAAGCGTTTACAACTACTTTCCTTGCATGGACAAAATAAAGATGCTTTGTCTAAGAGTAAGCTAGGCTCTTGGGAATACGATATTATTGGTCCTTGGTTTAAGTGCAATATGACGGATTTGTTGGCGGCTGTCGGCTTAGCACAATTTGATCGTTATCCCGATTTATTAAAAAAAAGAAGAGCTACTAATGAAAAGTATGATTCGGCTTTTAAACCGTTAGGGATTCAAGTCGTACCGCATTATAGTGAAGAATACACATCCACCGGTCATTTATACCTCATTCGCATACCAGGTATTGATGATGCAGAAAGAAGAGAAATCATTGAACGCTTAGGAGAACAAGGAATTGCTTGTAATGTGCATTATAAGCCATTACCAATGATGACAGCGTATAAGAATATGGGTTTTGATATGAAAGATTATCCAAATGCCTATAACTATTATCACAACCTAATCACATTACCAAATCATACGTTGATGAGCGAAGAAGATGAGGACTATGTCATTTATTGGGTTAAAAAGATTGTTAGCGAATATTTGAAATAAGGGGAATTATGTTAGGGATTTTGAAAAAGTGGGACAATTTACCGGTTGAGTTTCAAAAAGAAGAAATTAAACCTTATTATGAATATTTATGTCAGAAACAATTTAGTCTTATATTAAAGCGTTTGTTTGATATTCTTTTTTCACTGGTCTTGTTAGTATTGTTATCACCACTTTTCCTAATTCTTTCCATTTGGATTAAATTGGATTCCAAAGGTCCCATTCTATTTCGTCAAGAAAGAGTGACACAATATGGTCGTATCTTTCGTATTCACAAGTTTCGGACAATGGTATCCGATGCAGATAAGGGCAACGTTCAGGTCACAACCTTATATGATAGCCGAATCACAAAAGTAGGTTCAAAATTAAGAGGACTTCGTTTGGATGAAATTCCACAATTAATTGATATTTTCTTAGGCGATATGTCTTTTGTAGGAACTAGACCAGAAGTGGCTCGCTATGTGAAACAATATGAAACAGAAATGTTAGCGACGTTGTTGTTGCCGGCCGGGGTAACTAGTGAAGCAAGTATTACCTATAAGGATGAAGATACTTTATTGGCAAATAGCACTGATGTAAACGAAACTTATGTGAAACAAATTCTACCTAAGAAAATGAAGTATAATCTTCAATATTTGAAAGAATTTCACGTCTTAAAAGATTTGCAATTAGTATTAAAAACGATTGTGGCTGTTATAAAGTGAAGAATTTGTCATTGTATCAATAAAACTTTATAATTAGAGTGATTTATTAGAAGGAAGTGTCGTATGAGCAAAATTACAAACTGGATAAAAAAATATAGAGAAGTGTCTTTAGTGATTATTGATACAGTTTTAGTAATTATGGCTTATGGATTGGCTTATTTTATTCGTACTGATTTGGGTCGCTTAAGCTATCAAGCAGCTTTTGATTTATTATGGCAATTCATGCTTATTCCGGTTATTTTAAATGTGATTTCCTTCTTTATATTCCATCTAAATCGTTCTTTATGGCAATACATTTCTTTAGACGAAGTCATTCGTGTTGGTATGGCTTCTTTATTCGGGAATATATGTTGGTTTTTAGTTGTCATTACGATCAATTTTGAAGACTATTTCCGCTCATTGCCATTGATTGCCCTTATTTTACAAGTTCTTTTAATGGTTGGAGTTCGTATGGCGTATCGTTTGTATCGTCGCACAGCTCGTCTACAAAAGAGAAATCATCGTGCTTTGATCCTTGGGGCAGGTCAAGCAGGTGTTATGGCTTTACGAGAAATTATGAGTTCAAATCGGTATGACTCTCGCGTGGTTGGCTTTGTGGATCGCAATCCTTTGAAAAAGAAACAGATTCTAAATGGCGTATCGGTGCTTGGTACCGATGATGATTTACCAGCTATTATTTCTGATTACAATGTGGATACGGCTTATATTGCGATTAAGAATATTACAAAAGAAGACTTGAAAAAATTGATTGAAAAGTGCCATGAATTGAAATTACGAACACGCATTGTCGGTTTTACCTTCCAAGATGGTGCAAAGAAGGAAACAGCTTCTATTCGTAACATTAAGATGGATGATTTATTGGGGCGTGGAGAATTAAATTTGAATAATGAAACGATTGGTACTTTTTTAACCGGGAAGATTGTTGTGGTAACTGGTGCAGGTGGTTCAATTGGTTCTGAGTTGGTGCGCCAAATCTTCACTTTTAATCCAAAACGTTTAGTGTTAATCGATATTTATGAAAATAATATGTATGATTTACAAATGGAATTGAATATGAAATACCACCCTGATAAATCAAAACTAACTTGTTTGATTGGTTCCGTTCGTGATCAAAAGAGAATGGATGAAATCTTTCAAGAGGTTCATCCGGATGTTGTATTTCATGCGGCGGCGCATAAACATGTACCATTAGTGGAAGATTCGCCATTAGAAGCCATTAAGAACAATGTCTTTGGAACAAAGAATGTAATTGAAGCTTCCATTAAGGCTAATGTGGAAAAGTTTGTTTTGATTTCAACGGATAAAGCAGTTCGTACCACCAATGTCATGGGGGCAACGAAACGTATGTGCGAATTATTGGTGCAAGGTTATAAAGACAATGGTGTTACGAAGTTATGCGCGGTTCGTTTTGGTAATGTATTAGGTTCCAATGGTTCCGTTATTCCTTTATTTGAGAAACAAATTGAAAATGGTGGTCCGGTAACCGTTACCGATCCAAATATCATCCGTTATTTTATGACAATACCGGAGGCGGCTCAATTGGTGCTACAAGCGGGTGCTTTTGCGAATACAGGTGAAATCTTTATCTTGGATATGGGTAAACCGGTTAAGATTTTAGATTTAGCGAAGAATTTAATTGAATTGGCTGGCTATGTGCCGGGTGAGGATATAGAAATTGTGTTCACCGGCTTAAGACCGGGAGAAAAGTTGTATGAAGAATTACTGTTAGATCCGAAAAAATGTAAGAAAACGAACAACAATTTAATCTTTATCACACAACCGGAGGATATATCCATGGATTTAGTAAGCGATAAACTTTCGAAGTTAGAAAATTTATTAGAAACAAATCAGTTTACAAATCAGTCAATTATTGATTTGATTACACCATTGAAATAAAAGAAAGTTTAAGCTTGGTTTTAAGCTTAAATTTCTTTTTTGAGGAGGAAAGAGCGATGGACACAAAAAATGAATATGGTATCAGAGAAATACAAGAAAAGTTAATTGGTATTTTAATGTATTTCAAAGAATTTTGTGAAGAGCGCGGTTTGAAGTTTGTCTTAGCAGGTGGCACTTTGTTAGGAGCAGTACGCCATCAAGGAATGATACCTTGGGATGATGATGTGGATGTGTTCATGCTAAGAGAGGATTATGAAAAATTAGAATCTTTATGGGAAAAGTATGCGGATAAGGATCGTTTTTCATGCGTTCGTTCCAATGATAAAATGAATATTCATCATGCGGTTATTGAAATTAAAGATAATAATACAACCTTTATCAATTACCATAATGAAAACAATGATATTCACCAAGGTATTATGATTGATGTCATTCCAGTGGACGATGTGGCGGCGAATCCAATTAAACGCTTTTTACAAATTCCTTATGCCATGATGTTTGCGTGTTTCAATTTCCAACGCTTACCAGCTCATAAGAGTAAGTTTATGTATAACATGACAAAGTTGGCTTTGTCTATGGTGAAATCCTTTGATTATCGTTATCGAATTTGGAAGAAATGTGAAAAGAGAATGTTGGCACTTGGTAAAAAGAGCAATGGTCAAGTCGCCTCTTTTGTGGAGGGCTTAACCATTATGCGTCAACGCTTTCCAAAGGAATGGTTTGAGCATCCGGATCATCTTTTATTTGAAGGAGTGCAGATGCCTGTACCGAAGGATTATAAGAAGTGGCTGGAAGTTTCTTATGGGGATTATATGACACCACCAAAAGAAGAAGATCGAATATTGAGACATAATATTAAGTTCTATGATATGAAAAATAGTTATAAGATGTATAAGGGTATACAATATTGTGTTGAAAAAGAAGAGGTGAAGTGACATGGGAATTAGAGATGCATTGTCTACCAGAAAAGCGATGCAAAGTACACCACCGGTGGACATCGTGCATGAAGTGAATGAACAAGAATTGAAACAACTTCAAGCTTGTTTTTTAGAAATTTTAAAAGATATTGACCGTGTATGTGAGAAACATGGTATTTGTTATATGGCGGCAGGAGGAACCTGTTTAGGAGCCATTCGTCATAAAGGTTTTATTCCTTGGGATGATGATGTGGATATTCTAATGCCCCATGAAGATTTGAAACGCTTTATTGAAATTTTTGATGAAGAGATGGGGGATAAGTACGAGATGACTTCTCCCAATTCCAAGTATTATTTAGAAAGCATGATTTCTGCTATTTATAAGAAAAACACTTTAAAAGCAAGCTTCTTTGACTACAATACACCATTCCCAAAAGGTGTTCACATTGATATTTTTCCGATTGAAGCTGTACCAATGAATAAAGTAGCACGTTTCTTTAAGGGCTATTCTGCTATGTTTTTGCAATACATTGCAGTATCCACTTTGTTCTATCATTATCGCAGTCCGGAAAAGAAACAATTTTTCTACCAAACAAGCGGAGGAAAAATCAACTATCGTATTCGTTGTGTGATTGGTTTTTTATTCTCTTTTCGTTCGTATAAGAAATGGGGGGATGCCTTTGATCGTTATGTTCAATGGCATAAACCATCAAATTTATGGGCTGTACCGACGGATATGGGGCATTATTTCGGTCATATTATGCCAAAAGAAGTATATTATCCACCAGTGAAAGCAACTTTTGAGGATATGCAAATCAATATTCCTCATGATTATGATACGTATCTTAAAAATCAATACAACGATTATATGACCATTCCACCGGAGGCAGATCGTGAGAAACACTATTCTGTTGGCTTTAGTATGGATTTAAAGAAGGACTTGGAAGAACATAACGATATTTATTATAAAGGAGACTTATAATGAATAGTCCAATTGATATTGTGATTCCTTGGGTGGATGGAAGTGATCCTAATTGGATTCAAGTGCACAATCAGTATACATCTGATAAGTTATCCGATAATCATGTTTCACGCTATCGAGCATGGGATACTTTTCGTTATTGGTTTCGTGCTATTGAAGAAAATGCGCCATGGGTCCGAAAAATTCATTTCTTAACTTTTGGTCATTATCCCCAATGGTTAAATATTCATCATGAAAAAATTCATTTAGTGAAACACGAAGATTTCATTCCAAAGGAATACTTGCCAACTTTTAGTTCGCATGTAATTGAGTTAAATCTTCATCATATTCCTGATTTGGCTGACCATTTTATCTATTTTAACGATGATGTGTATTTGAATTTACCTTGTCAACCGAAAGACTTTTTCGATAATGGCTTACCAAAGGATGCGGCGGTTCTCGGCGTGATAAAAAATAATCTTAGAGAAAATTTCATGCCATATATTATGTTGAACATGATGGCCTTGATAAATGAAAAATTTGCTAAAAAGGAAGTGATTTCAAAGCATCGTTCTAAGTGGTTGAACTTTAAATATGGTCACTTATTATTAAATAATTTGTATTTACTTCCATTTAGTTGTTTTACAGGTTTCCGTAATTTTCATTCTGTTATTTCTTATAATAAGAAAACATTTGAAGAAGTGTGGCAGACTTATTCGGAGGATTTAAAACAAACCTGTGAACATAGATTTAGAAATAAAGCCGATGTGAATCAATATTTATTCCGTTATTGGCAATTGGTTTCAGGAGAATTTTCACCAATGAAGCCAAGTTCTGATTATTTTACGATTGGTCACCAAAATTCAGGTACCATCCAAGAGGCAATCTTAAAGCCACGTAAAAGAGTGATTTGTGTTAACGATGATCCGGGTGATTTTGATATGGACTTGGAACAGAAGTTCATTGATGGAGCTTTTCAAAAGCGTTATCCAAATCCATCTTCATTTGAAATTAGGTAAACTATGAAATTAAATCGAGCAAAAAATACAGTAAGAAATGCATCTTGGGGGATGATTTACCGTCTTGTAACAATATTGGGATCCTTTGTTGTCAAGACAATTATCATTTACCGGCTAGGTTCTGAATACAATGGCTTAGGAAGTTTGTTTACATCCATTCTAAGTGTTTTGAACTTAGCTAATATGGGATTTAGTTCTTCTTTGGTATTTATGATGTATCGAGCGGTTGTAAATGATGATATGGATACCTTCTGTGCCTTGTTGAACTATTTTAAGAAAGTGTATAAGTATGTGGGTTTAGTCATCTTATTTTCCGGTTTAGCACTGGTTCCATTTGTCAAGAATTTAGTGAGTGGTGATTATCCATCGAGTATGAACCTAGAGGTTTTATTTGTTATTTATTTATTGGAGACTTCTCTTGGTTACTTGATGTTTTCCTACAATACAGCAATTTTCTCCGCCTATCAAAGAGAGGATATTTTCCTAAAGATTTCTTCGATTAAGTCGATTGTGATGTATGTTTTGCAGGTTTTATTCTTATTTTTAATTCCAAATTACTACATTTATATGGGTATTTATTTGATGATGGTCATTCCCAATAATGTAGCGATATTATGGATGGCACGAAAAGAATTCCCTGAAATTAGTTGTCGTGGGGAAGTGGATGATGAAACAAAGAGGGTCATTAAAAAGCGAGTTCTAACTTTATTTGGTCACAAAGTAGGAAGTACGGTTTTGGTAAGTATTGATAGTATCTTAATTTCTTCTTTCCTAGGTTTAGCGACTTTATCAAAATATAGTAATTATTACTACATTTTAACAGCAGTGAATGCTTTAATTGAAATTGTGACCAACGGTAGTATTGCCGGTATTGGCAATAAGTTAATCACCGACAGTGAAGAAGCTAACTATAAAACATTTATTACTCTAAGCTATGGTTGGCTAGGGATTGTTGGAGCGGCGGCTGCTTGTATGTTATGTATGTATCAACCATTTATTGTATTATGGGTTGGTAAAGATTATCTGTTAAGAAATGATTTGATGATTTTGATTGTTGTTTATTTCTTTTCTTGGATGTTTCGAATTATGCAGCTAACCTATCGTGATGCGGCCGGTTTATGGACAAAGGATTGGTTAAAGCCATATGTTGGCTTGGTTATCAATTTAATTGGTAGTATTCTTTGGATTTCCATTACCCATGATATTTCAGGGGTTCTATGGCCAACTATCTTTGTGTTTATCTTTGTTTATTTTCCTTGGGAAGCTTGGGCTTTGTTTGGTTTCCAATTTAGCTTTGGCTTAAAGGGATATTTAAAGAAGATTGGCTTGTATGTTATGTTAGCGATTGTGGCTTGTTCAGCCGCTTATGGATTAGCGGAAGTCTTTGTTAAAAACTATGGTTTGGTGGCTATTTTACTTCGTTTCGTGATAGCTATCGTGATTTATGGTATTATTTGGGTTGGGTTTAGTTATAAAACGAATGAGTTCAAGCATTTGTTGAGTATTGTTTTACGAACATTAAGTAGAAAAAAGTAGGTTTCTTTGAGGGGGATGGTAAAGGTGAGAAAAGAATTCTTTGATAAAATTGTTTTACATTATATTTGGATAACCATTGTTGTTTTTACATTGATGATTATTTCACCGGTATTATCTTTTTTGACAAAAACACCTTTCTATCATCTTCAAAGTTACCTAGGTATATTTGGGGCACTTCTTTTGGCTGTGGATGTTCTTCTTCAGAGAACTGTTTTTAAAGCCAAGTACGTGTATTTGCTCTATTTGATTTCTTTTATTGCTCTAATTGCGACAGTTCGGACAAGAGAGTTTGGTATTAAAGATAATTTATTTTCTATTGCTTGGGCAACGATTAGTTTTTCTTTGTTTTATTCGATTTCGGCAAGGATTGAGAAGGAAGAATTTATTAAAACGATGGATATGTATATACACCTATTGTTTTTGATTTGGAGTATTGCTTGTTTGGTTTCCATTGCTCAATTCTTTATGGATATTGGTTATACCTATGTGATTAATCCTTTAGCAGAGGATGTTTCTATTGCTAGACAGGGTTTCTTACAAAATCGCTTATTTGGCATTTTTGATCCAATCAATCATGCGGCTTATATTTCTTTAATGTTGTTTATTTTAACCCTCTATGAATTCCGTAAGAAGAGAAAGTTTAAATGGTTGTATAGTATTCCGGCTGTTCTTTTTGTGGTGCATATTATTTTATCCGGTTCAAGAAGCGCCAAGTTTTCATTGTTGATTTGTTCATTTATTGGTTTTTTCTTATTGTATCGAAGCCATTTTAAGAAAGTAAACTTCAAAAGGACAGTGATTGCCTTAGTTTTGAGTGCTTGTTTTATGGTAGGAGTGTATTATTCTATAAGGGTATATTCGAATGGTTTATCGACGATTTCTTCGCTATTAAATACGAATAACAGCAAACCTTCGGATAAGGATGTTTTAGATCGGAATGAAGATTTAAAGGACAATTTTTCTAATAACCGTTTGGCTATTTGGAAGGATTATTTAGACAATTATCGAGAATTTGGCGTGATTGGTCTATCTCCCGGTAACTATATGAAATACATAGCTAAAAACCAACCAAATTTATACATTGTTCAATATGTAAAAACGAATTTTCCTGAGAAGTTTGCGGCAGGGGCGATTTATCATACACATAATGGCTATTTAAAGGTATTTGTTAGTACGGGTTATATAGGCATTCTTTCTTTACTTGCCTTTTTATTATTGAGTTTCAAAGATAACTTCTTATATGTGAAAAGGATTACGCATGTGCAAGATTTGTATGTGTTTTCTTTCTTGATCGTTATCTCGGGACTTATTTCAGCTATATTTGATCAAGGGATTTTCTTCATGGAAAATACACCAGCTTTCTTCTTTTGGATGTTTGCCGGCTTGATTATGAATGGTTTTATTCCAGAATTAGTTAACGCAAAGAAAAGTGTTTAAGAAGCATCCTTTTAAAAAGTGATTTTCAGTTGGAAATCACTTTTTTGTTGTGAAGATTTGTTTTCTAATCCAAAGGATTGGATAATCAAAGATTTTTTGTGATAAAAGGATACTAATTAAAATGGCTATTAGGTAATAGGAAACCATACCAATAGGGTGTTGATATAGTTGTTTGAAGGAAATAAAATGACCAATTATTTTAATTAAAGGCCAGTGATAGAAAAGGACGTTAATGGTTTTTCTACCCCAATGACTAATTCCGGTAAGATGTTTTATTGGTACAAGAGCCATGATGGATAAAGACATACAAATTGTTAATCCATAACAGAATAATCGGTGTAAAGGATTGTAATCATTAAATTGTTCAGGGGAAATAGCTCGTCCGGTAAATAGATAGCGGAATGGATAAAAGCTATTTAATTTGAAATAGAATAGGAATAAAATAACGGTCAAGAAAATAGAGGTCAGGATTTTCCCTTGCAAGAAAAATTTTTGTTTTATCACTAAACATTTCTCCGGCTGACAAATAACACCAAGTAAATAGAATGGAAAGAAAACAATAGTTCTTGATAAATATAAGTAATCATTGATAGAAGAATCATAAGTAATGAAACAGGCTAAGCAGACAAAAGCAAGAATGAGATAAGTATGATTCTGATCTTTTAGTAATTCGGCTAATAGGGTATAAATAGCTAAGACAAACATAAACCATGGAATACCACCATCACTCAATAATTTAAAATGGATGCTTTCGTGAAAAAGAAAGGCTAAAAGGACATTGAACATTTTTTGACTAAAGCCAATACTGATATAGAATAAAATATGCTGTTTGAATTTATCACTTTTATGAAATAAGCCCGATATAAATATAAATAGGGGCATATGAAAGGAATAGATACTTAGGTAAAGAAAACGAGCTGTTTTTGATATATCGGTAAATTCATAGGCTAAATGACCAATGACCATAAATATAATTAAAAGGAATTTTAGATTATCCCAAAAAGTAATTCTTTTTTCCATAAATTGACCTCAATAAAACACTCATATACTATACCATCTTACTTAAAATAATTTAAATGAAAATATCTTAGAATTCTACTTTTTATGGGGTGATTTGACGAGGAATTTTTAATTTATTTGAGTGTATTCCAATGGAAAATTAGTTGGTAGACAACAGGTAGAACAAGGATTTTTTTGATATTGAATGATACTGGAGATATTTTTTTATTGTGAAATTCGATGGTCATTTTTACAAACCAATATTTGAAAAAAATCACAGATATACATTGACCATTTTTTAGATATGGTATAATTTTAGCGTTAATAACAAACTATCCTGAATGGTCTTAAAACTTTGCTATTAGCCGTTTAATAAAAAGAAATGGAGAGTATTATGTTAAATTTTACTGTTGGACCTGTTCAATCAAGTGAAGCGGTTCGTGCAATTGGAGCGCAAAATGTTCCTTACTTTAGGACGCCTGAGTTCTCAGAGGTTATGTTAGAAAATGAAGCTTTAGTCAAAGAATTTACGCAATCCGGTGACCAAGCTCGTGTGTTATTCATAACCGGCTCCGGTACAGCCTCCATGGAAGCTTCGGTCATGAATATGTTGACGAAAAAGGACAAAGTATTGGTCGTTAACGGCGGCAGTTTTGGTCAACGATTTGTGGATATTTGTAAAATTCATGAAATTCCTTACACAGAAATTGTTCCAACTGAGTGGCTTGGAATCCAAAAAGAAGACTTGAATAAGTATGAAGGCAAAGATTATACAGCCTTTCTTGTCAACATTGATGAAACATCGACAGGGGTGTTGTATGATATTAAACTTATTTCTGATTTTTGTAAGAGAAATCATTTATTTTTGATAGTGGATTCCATCAGCTCATTCTTATGTGATCCATTAAATATGCAGGAATACGAGGTGGATTGTTTGATTACCGGTTCACAAAAAGCTTTAGCTTGTCCCCCCGGTGTTTCGGTTATTGTATGTTCACCAAAGGCAATTGAAAGAATTCAAGTCAATGAAGTCAAGAGTTTATACTTTGATTTAAAGCTGGCTTTATCCAATGGGGAACGTGGTCAAACACCGTTCACACCAGCGGTTGGAACTTTATTGCAAATAAATCAACGTTTAAAAGACATCAAAGCGGCAGGTGGTGTAGAAGCTGAAATTGCTCGTATTCACGCTTTGGCAGAAGATTTCCGTGAAAAAATTAAGGCTTTCCCATTTGAAATTGTATCAAAGTCTTTACCAAATGCGGTAACCGCCTTAAAACCAACCACCGCTAACGCTAGTGATATTTTTAGAATCTTAAAAGATGAGTACCAAATATGGGTTTGTCCAAATGGTGGTCTTTTAAAAGAGCTTGTGTTCCGTGTTGGTCACATTGGTGCTTTAACAAAGGAAGATAATACAACTTTAATTAACGCTTTAGCAGATATGCAAAGGCGAAATCTAATTTAAACGGAGAGAATTATGAAAAAAGTAATCACTTATGGAACTTATGATTTATTGCATTTTGGTCATATTCGCCTTTTGGAAAGAGCGAAGGAACTAGGCGATTATTTAGTTGTCGGCGTTACTTCAGATGGTTTCGATAAAATTCGTGGGAAGATAAATGTGCAACAGTCTTTAATGGAAAGAATTGAAGCGGTTAAAGCCACTGGTATAGCGGATGAAATCATTGTTGAAGAATACGAGGGTCAAAAAATTGATGATATTCGTCGCCTCGGAATTGATGTATTTACCGTCGGGTCAGATTGGGTAGGCTACTTTGATTATTTAAAAGAATATTGTGAAGTGGTTTATTTGGATCGTACCAAAGGTATTTCTAGTACGGAAATTCGCCAAAAGGATAGAAATGTACGCCTTGGTTTTGTGGGTGGTAGTGCGCACAATATTTTGCATAAGTATTATACAGAAAGCTTAGTAGTCAATGGAGCTGAGGTGGCTGGTATTTATAACATGGGGCAGACTTTAGAGACATTGAGGGATGAACCGGTCCAAATGTTTGATGACTATGACAGCCTATTAAATAGCTGTGATGCTTTATATATTGTTTCTAAACCCGAGTTACATTATGAGCATGTTAAGAAGGCTTTATTGGCTGGTAAGCATGTTTTATGTGAAGCACCGATGGCTTTGCGTATGGAAGAAATAGAAGAATTAGAAGCTCTTGCTAAAGAGAAAAAACTAATTCTCATGGATGCTATTAAGACAGCCTATGCGACAGCTTACAATCGTCTTTTGTTGATTGTGAAGTCCGGTAGAATTGGTGATGTTGTATCGGTAGATGCGACTTGTACAAGCTTATCAAAGTTTGAAAATAAAGAGGATTATGTCGCAAAAAATTGGAATAGTATTTGCGCTTGGGGACCAACGGCTTTATTACCGGTTTTCCAACTATTAGGCACTAACTATGAAAAGAAAAATAGGAAATCCCTTTATTTCGACCGAGAGAAGAAGTTTGATTCTTTCACAAGAATTAGTTTTGATTATCCAAAGGCGGTTGCGAATATTAAAGTTGGGGTTGGGGCTAAATCAGAAGGCGAATTGGTTGTTTCCGGAACAAAGGGTTATGTCTATGTGCCGGCACCGTGGTGGAAGACAGATTACTTTGAAGTTCGTTATGAAGATCAAGAAAAGAATAAACGTTATTTCTATCAACTGGATGGAGAGGGAATTCGTTATGAACTTTCAGCGTTTATTAAAGCCATTTCTTCCAAAACCCAAAATCGCTTTATTGATTTCCCTGTTAGTAAAGAGATTGTGCGTGTGATAGATGATTTTTATCAAGAATAAAAAGAAATAAAATGAATTCTATGTTGAGTAAGAAAAGAATTTTATGGCTTGATATGGCGAGATGCTTCGCCATATTTTCCATTATCTTAAATCATTCGATTGATCGAACTTTACATATAAGTAATTCAATTATAAGCTTTCTATTAGGTAATTTTAGTTTGGAGGCTATTTTTAGAGTTGTCTTATATGTTTTAAGTCGTTTGGGTGTTCCTATTTTTCTAATGATTACTGGAGCATTAACACTAAGTAAAAAATTTGAAACATGGGAAGATGTGCTTTATTTTTATAAACACAATCTATTAAAGATTTTTATCACTTCAGAGCTATGGATTTTGATTATGTACTGGATTATTGTGCTATTTAAAGTACCAGGATATGAACCAATTTCTAAATTTTCCAGTCAGCTTATTTGGATGGTAAGAACATTATTATTTGATTCAACTTATACCTATGGTAATATTTGGTATATTCCAGTGATTTTATCTATTTATACAATCATTCCTTTGGTGGCTATATTTATTCATAAATTTTCCGTAAAGGCAATGTTTTTACCAATATCTTTGCTGTTGTTATATGGGTATCTATTACCAAACGTAAATCATGTATTTTTAGTGTTAGGATTTGAAACCGGTCTGGGCATTGGTATGGATACCAGTAATATTTTATCCATTTATTTTCCATACCTAGTATTTGGTTATTTAATTTATAAGGGTTTCTTGAAACGACTAAAAAGATTTTGGCTATATTTTCTGACTATTTTTTTCTGGATTATAGCGATTTTTTTGACGTTTAGCTATGAAAAAGTTGATTCGCATTATAATTTTGGCTACTATGATTCCGATATTATGCTTTTAGCGCTCTTTTCCTTTGAAATTATACGTCGATGGGGCAGTAGACTTGAAAGCAAATATCCAGCACAGCAATGGGAAATGATTGCTTATATTTCAAAGGTATCTTTTGCAATTTATTTCATTCATATCATCGTTATGGAAGCCATTCATTTTCAATTAGGTGATATCACTCCATTTGCCTATATCAATTTATTGATTTATCACTTTGTGCCTATTTTTGTTAGTCTTGTGGTCATTCGTTTGTTGAGTTTATTAGCCTGGACTAAGAAATACCTGGTAATGTTATAAAGATAAAAATACTAAAATATAAGAAAAGAAACTAATCTCAAGATTAGTTTCTTTTCTATCTATTGTTTCACAGATGTATTTTTCTTAGCTGGATTTTGAATGACTTTGTTATTTTCCATATCTTGAATCATTTGCCTCAATTTGGCTACTTGCTCTGAATTTGGAAAGACACAAGATAATGGTGTGCTAGGCATCGAAGCTGTCTTAAACATACCAACACTGCCAGTGATACGATAGTTGATAATATCCCAAGCTTTATCAGCCGCCAATGTTTCAGAACCTAATTGATAGAAATAATTAATATCAGCATCAGTTAATAAAGAACCGGATAAAGAGTTCATAAGAGCAGGAAACTTCGTAATAGCAGATGGAGAACTTACCTTACGGATAATCGCATTTAGTACCAAAGTTTGGTGCATTCCACGACCAAAGTCACCATCTTTTAAAGAATAACGCTCACGAACATAACCAAGTGCTTCTGCACCATTCAAATGAATCTTACCCTTAGGATAAGTATAGCCGCCCGCATTCGTTGCTACGAACTTGTATGGATTATCGACATCAATACCACCTAAAGCATCAATAATTTTTGAGAAAGTAACGAAATTGACAATCGCATAATTATCAATTTCCATATTTAACCAACGATTTAAAGATTTCGTTGTATTTTGTACACCTTGAACGCCTAGATGCGTTAATTTATCCTTTCCACCACCTAAAGCAAGGTTAGGCACTAAAGAGTCACGGGGAATAGATGTAATTAGGATTTGGTGTGTCTTTGGATTAACCGTCACAATCATGTTGACATCAAAACGATCTTTTAAGGATAACTTACCACTACGGGTATCACTACCTGCTACATAGAGAGAGAAGGTACCATCTTGTAAAGTTCGACGTTTCACTTCAGGAAGCTTTTCCGTCTTTTTAAAGCTATACACAACTTTTGTGTCTTTTAAGAAAGTTTTGTATTTCTCATTGCTTGCTAAAAGATTGGCAACATTTTCTGAAAGCACTAAGGCTTGACCTTGGTTACTATATAAAGCCGCAGCCGCTTCTTCCGGAGAGGATTTTTCAAGCAATTTAATAGTACCAATTTTTTTCTGGACAGCTTCTAAGCCGGCCTTTGTGTCCTCAAGAGAACTGCTGGTCTGAGATAAGAAAGTTTTATCTTTATAATTTAATATATCGTCGTAGAAATTGGTATCCTTAAAGACATCTTTGTGAGCAGATTTATACTCGCTTGTTAGGGCGTAGACATTAATCATGGTGCTCTGTTCAGTAACACGTTTGAAGATACCTTCGATATTCCCTTTGATATATGGTAAGAAAATCGATACCACAATCAAACAAGCGGAGAAGATAAGGTTTAAACCAATCGTAATTTTAGAAAACCAATAGCGCTTTTTAGTGGTGGATAGTAATAAGCGATACAGTAAGAGAATTGCAACGATTAATACAGCTATAACCCACCATCTAAATGGCACGAAAGGGGAAAATTTTAATACTATAAGAGCTACAATGGAACATAACAATAATAAAATCCAAGTTGCTCTTCGAAAATCAATGTGATTTTTCTTTTTCACCATATAAAACTCCTTTTTATCCTCTTAATACTACCATAGATGAGAAAATGCTGGAATTTAATTTTTCATTAAGATAATTCCATATTTTTAAAAAAAGAGAAACAACCGTTTCTCCCCATCATTTTATTGACTTAGTTTTGTTTCTAAAGTTGTCAACATTTCTTTAATCTTGATTTCATCTGCATCACTTCCACGACCATTTACTATCGCTAATAAAGGAACATGGTACTCTTGTGAAATCTTAAGCCCA
This sequence comes from Bulleidia sp. zg-1013, assembly GCF_019798045.1. Taxonomy (NCBI): domain Bacteria; kingdom Bacillati; phylum Bacillota; class Erysipelotrichia; order Erysipelotrichales; family Erysipelotrichaceae; genus Bulleidia; species Bulleidia sp. zg-1013. The sequence goes on along the minus strand of NZ_JAGXEX010000001.1, from coordinate 165,211 downwards.
GCATAACCAAATGTTTCATAATGACGTTCAATAGAACCGGTTGCAATAATAGCCTTTAATAAACGATGATTTGTGGATAAGAATTTTTCAACAACAGCAGGCACTTCGCCCACTTTATCAGAGTAGGTAACCAATACATAAGGTTCATTTACCGTTTCACTTCCATCCGCTAATTTAAGAGTCGATGGAACATTTAAAGCATTGACTAAAGCTTCTGTTTTGCCTTGACGGCTTGCATACACTAGTAACATATTATTTTTCTCCTTTAACATTTTGTGACTTTATTATAGAGAAGAAAAGTTCTTGGAACAAAAGATATGCTCAAAATGATAAAATAGGTCTATGAAACGATGTTTATGGGCCAATGAAAGTGATTTAATGAAACAATATCATGATGAAGAATGGGGAAGACCATGTTTCCAAGCGGATTCATTATTTGAAATACTTTCATTAGAAATTTTCCAAGCCGGTTTAAGCCGGTCAACTATTTTAAAAAGAAGAGAAGGAATTCGTAGGGCCTTTGATGACTTTCATATTGAAAAAGTAGCTTCTTATAGTGAAAATGATGTTAAGCGCTTATTAAACGATAACTTTGTCATTCATTATGAAAGAAAAATAAGAGCAATTATTCATAATGCGACTTTAATTAAAAAAATGGGGGAAGCGAATTTTGTGCAGTATTGCTGGTCTTTTGTCCAAGGAAAACCACGTATTTATCATAATAAAGGTTCTATTGGTCATGATGAACTTAGTGATTTAGTCAGCCAATCTTTAAAAGAAAGAGGTTTTCAATTTTGCGGATCGACAACCATTTATTCTTTTTTATCAGCTGGCGGTATCATCAATAACCATGAAGAAGACTGTGTGCTAAAATAAAATTGAAAGGGGTGGAAATATGGAAAACTTTGTACACGATATACCAACAAAGTTGTACTTTGGTAAGGGTATGATTTCGCATTTGGAAGAGTCTTTAAAGTCATTCGGTAAACGAGTTCTTTTAACTTATGGTGGTGGTTCTATTAAAAGAGTTGGTCTATATGATGAAGTTCTGGAAATTTTAACTAAAGCCGGCTTTGAAGTGTTTGAATGCGCTGGTATTGAGCCTAATCCACGTGTGGAATCGGTTGCTCGCGGAGCGGATATTTGTAAGAAAGAAAAGATTGATGTGATTTTATCTGTGGGTGGTGGTAGCGTTTTAGACTGTTCCAAAGCTATTGCGGTTGGAGCCTATTTCAATGGTGATGATTATTGGCAAATGGTCTTAGCGTCAAATGGTAGTCAAAAAGCCTTACCGTTGGTTGCTATTATGACGATGGCGGCGACCGGCTCGGAATTTGATAGTGGTGGAGTCATTAGTAATATGGCTATCCATAAAAAGATTGGTCGTACTTTTACTTTTCCAGCTGTATCAATTTGTGATCCATGTTATACATTTACCTTGCCAGCCAAGCAAAGCGCTGCCGGTGGGGCGGATATGATGTCGCATATTATGGAAGGCTATTTTTCTCGTACAATGAATGCAGACTTATCAGAAGCCATTGAAGAAGGTATTTTAAAATCGGTTATTCATAATTTACCAATTGTCTTACAAGATCCGACAAATTATGAAGCAAGAGCGAATTTATTTTGGAATTCATCGATTGCTTGTTCGGGAATACCAGAATATGGGAAAGTATCTTCGGGTTGGCCATGTCATGCGATGGAGCATGAATTATCGGCTTTCTACGATATTACCCATGGTGTTGGTTTAGCCATTTTAACACCGCGCTGGTTAAGTTATATCTTAGAAAAAGATTCAAGTATTACGCCAAGACTGGTGAAGTTTGCGAAAAATGTTTGGGGCTTAGAGAATAAAGATGAAACAGAATTAGCGAAAGCAGGTATTCAAGCCTTGTATGATTTCTTTGTTTCGGTTGGAATTCCAATGCATTTAAGCGAGTTAGGTATTGATGAAACACATTTTGAAGAAATGGCGAAATCTTGTACACATCCATGGTTTGACGGCTTTGTTGGCTTAAGTGAAGAAGATGTGGTATGTATCTTTAAGATGTGTCTTTAAGGAAAGGAGAATTTTCTCCTTTTTTTCCCGTTTTAAAAACAGTACAATAAAGCTATCTTTTGATGAGTAGAAAGTAGGTTTTTATGGCAAAGTTATATTTTTATTATGGAGCGATGGGTTCTTCGAAAACAGCGAATGCGTTAATGGCTGAATACAATTATCGTGAACGTGGTCAAAAGGCATTGTTAGCAAAAACCAATATCGATACTCGTGATGGTAAGCATACGATTAAGAGTCGTATGGGTTTAGAAAAAGAATGTGTTTTACTGACAGAAGTTTGTAAGATGAATGAAGAATTGAAGGAGTATGATGCCATTATTGTCGATGAAATTCAATTTGCGAGTGTGGAAGAAATTGATTTCTTAGTACATGTGGTGGATGATTTGAATGTACCGGTGTTGTGTTATGGTTTGCGCACGGATTTTCAATTGAATTTATTTGAAGGAAGTGCTCGTTTAATGGCGCTTGCGGATACGATTAGTGAGGTCAAGACGGTTTGTTGGTGTGGTCATAAAGCAACCTGCAATGCTCGTTATAATGCACATGGTATTGTGCGAGAAGGCTCACAGGTTCTATTAGGGGCAAATGATGATTATATTGCTTTATGCCGTAAGCATTTCTTAGCAGGAAAGCTACATAAAGAGGACGAATAATGCGTTCTCATAACATGTTAAAGGGTTCCATTTGGAAAGAAATTTTAATTTTTTTCTTTCCAATTTTACTAGGTTATTTATTTCAACAACTGTATAACACAGTGGATGCAATGGTAGTGGGTAACTTTGTTGGAACGATTGCTTTAGGAGCCGTTGGCGGCTCAACTTCAATGATTATTAATTTAATCATTGGTTTTGTGGTTGGTTTAAGTACTGGAGCAACAGTCATTATCGCTCAATTTATTGGTGCTAATGAGAAAGATAAGGTGCATTTAACAGTTTCAACGACGATGCTTATGAATATTGTGTTAGGAATTGTGCTCATGGTATTAGGACTCATTTTTTCAGAAGATATGCTGAAATTATTGTCTGTTCCAGAAGAAATGATGCAAGATGCTCTTATTTATCTACGTATTTATTTATTAGGCTTGATTCCCACCATGATTTATAACGCTGGTGCAGGCATTTTAAGAGCGGTTGGTGATGCGAAAAGACCTTTATATTTCTTGATGGTGGCATCTATCACAAATATTGTTTTAGATATTTTTCTGGTTATTTATGTGCATCTTGGTGTAGCTGGAGCAGCGATAGCGACGGTTGTTTCACAAGCGGTCACCTGTGCTTTAACGCTGTACATCTTTCACGATAAAGATGAGGTGTATTACTTGGATTTAAAACAGATGAAGTTTGATTATGTTCTGTTTAAACGCATTATTAGTATTGGTTTGCCAACCGCTATTCAAGGCTCACTTTATTCCTTTGCGAATTTATTCATTCAATCTAGTGTGAATAGTTATGGGACAGTTTCTGTCGCTTCTTTTACAGCCTTTGGTAAGATTGATATGTTCTTTTGGAATTTTTCCGGTGCCATGGGAGCTTCTTGTTTGACCTTTGTTGGTCAAAACTTTGGCGCAAAACAATTTGAACGGGTGAAAAAAGGAATTCGTATTGCTTTAGGAATGTTCCTACTTGGTTCGATTAATATTACGATAGTATCTATTTTATTTGGTGAACAATTTTATCGCTTATTTACTCAAGATTCAGAGGTGGTAAAGGTAGGTATGCAGATATTGTGGCTAGTTGGTCCATTCTGGAATGCGGTGGCTTTCTTGGAAATCTATTCGGCTTCTTTAAGAGCGATGAATGTGATTTTTGTGCCAATGATTATATCGTTGATTGGTGTTGTTGGCGTGCGTATTCTTTGGATTCTTTTCTATCCGGGACATTCAATTTTGGATACTTTATTGGTGTATCCAATCTCTTGGTGTTTGACTGCTTCTTTCTTTATTCTCTTTTATATCAGTGGTATTTGGAAAAAGGGAAGGATTTAAACCGTCTCTATGAGTATCGTTTATTTAATTGTTCTAATTGTATGTGAAACAAAAATTAAAAAGTGAATTCAACTTGAACTCACTTTTATTTTTTTCCGTGATATAGCTTCTTTTGTGTGTATTGTGGATCAAAGGTCACATCAACACCTAATTTACGAAAAACATTATTATCTTCATCCGGTAAGATAACGGTACTATGCGCTTGGCATCCTTTTAGATGACTTAATTGTTCAAGAGCTTCGGTGATGGTTTTATTATCTTTGGAAATAATCACGAGAGCCATCAATAATTCATCCGAGTGTAAACGAGGATTATGGTTACCTAGATACTCCGTTTTTAATTTTTGAATTGGCTTAATAAACTCAGGTTGAATTAAAAGTGTTTCATCATCAATCTTCGCTAAAGATTTTAAAGCATTGATAATCAAGGCTGCACTTGGTCCAAATAAGGAAGAAGTTTTCCCGAGGACAATACGCCCATCATTTAATTCCAAAGCCATGGCTGGTGCACCTGTTTCAATTGCCTTTTCTCTAGCTTTCCCCACAACAATACGATCCTCAGGACGAGCTTCAATATGATTGAGAAGTAATTCTAATTTATTAACCGCATTGGTGGACACTTTTCCTTGTGCTTTCGCAACTAAGATTTGGAAATAACGACGAAGGATTTCTTGTTTTGAAGCTTCTTTTACTGCCTCATCATCACTAATACAGAAACCAACCATATTGACCCCCATATCCGTAGGAGATTGATAGGGACAAGAACCTTGTATTTTAACAAATAATTGTTTTAAAACAGGAAAGATTTCAATATCACGATTATAATTGACAGCTTGTTTACCATAGCTTTCCAGGTGATAGGGATCCAACATATTAACATCGTCTAGGTCAGCTGTTGCAGCCTCATAAGCACGATTGACAGGGTGAACTAAAGGTAAATTCCAAACAGGGAAGGTTTCAAATTTCGCATAACCGGATTTAATATGATGCATGTGATCGTGGTATAGCTGTGAGATACAGGTTGCCATTTTGCCGGAACCGGGACCGGGAGCCGTTACGACAATTAAATTACGACTGGTTTGAATGTAATCATTTTTACCTAAACCTTCTTTGGATACAATCTTTTCGACTTCCATTGGATAACCATCGATGGGATGGTGTAAATAAGAAGGAATACCATGTCTAGTCAAAGCATGACGAAAGGCATCCGCTGCCGGTTGATTTTGGTAACGAGTGATGACTACAGAGCCTAGGTATAAATCTAAGGAGCGGAAAGCATCGATCAAACGAAACACCTCTTGATCATAAGGAATACCCAAATCCTGTCTTTCTTTACTGTTCGCAATATTGTTTGCGTTGACGGCAATAATGATTTCCACTTGGTCTTTTAATTCAGTTAATAAATGAATTTTATTATTGGGATCATAACCAGGTAAGACCCTGGAAGCATGGAAATCTTCAAACATTTTACCTCCAAACTCCAAGTACAATTTTCCATCAAAAGTGGAAATGCGTTCTAAAATCTTATCTTTTTGTATCTGCAAGTATTGTTTTGAATCAAATGCCTTTTTAAACATAAAAAATCCTCCAGCATTTATAATAGCACTACCCTTTATGAAAATAAGGAAAAATGGTAGAATAATCTAAAAATGAAGGGATGTTTAAAAAACAATGGATCGAAAAGAGATAGCTTTAGAAGATAAATGGGATTTAAGTACTTTATTCAACAGTGATGAAGACTTTGAAATTGCCTTAAAAGAAGTCCAAAAAGAAATGAAGAGCTTAGGAAAATACGCCGGTCATTTAAACGAAGTGGCTTCTTTAAAAGAATATTTTGATTTATATTATGAAGTAGAGGGTAAGTTGGACAATGTCTTTACCTACGCTTCTTTAAGAGAAAGTGAAGATACACGTCAAGCCAAAGCTAGCGATATGTATGCACGTGCTTATGGTGCTTATGTGGAACTGGTTAGCTTGGTTTCTTATGTACAACCGGAATTGTTATCGTTAAGTGAATCTGAATTGGAGAGCTTAATGAAGGATGAAGATTTAAAGAAATACCACTTTATTTTAGAGAAGATGGCTCGTGAAAAAGCCCATACGTTAAGTGAAAAGGAAGAAAGTATTTTAGCTTCTTTACAAGAGGTATTAAGTGCTTCTTCTCAAATCAGTTCTAAATTGATGGATGCGGATATGAAGTTTGATTCAATTTTAGATAAAGATGGAAATCTACATGAACTGAATGCATCTAATTATATTCTTTATCAAACCAGCCCAGACCGTGTGTTAAGAGAGAATTCTTTCCGCTCTTTCTATAAGTCGTTCAAACAATTTAATAACACCTTAGCGCAAACATATAGTACTTGTGTGACTAGTGCAACAGGGGTCGCAAAATTACGTCATTTTGATAGCTCTTTAAAGGCTTCTTTATACAATGATGCGATTCCTCAAACGGTGTATGACCAATTGATTGAGACTATTCATGAATATATGCCGGTGATGTATCGCTATGTGGCTTTACGTAAGAAAATTTTGGGCTTAGATGAATTGCATTACTATGATTTATACACACCGCTTAGTGAGTTGGAAATGCAATATGATTTAAACCAAGCCAAAGAAATGGTGGTGGAAGCGGTTTTGCCATTGGGTAAGGATTATCAAGATATTGTTCGTCAAGCTTTTAAGGATCGCTGGATGGATGCATATCCAAACGATGGTAAACATTCCGGGGCTTTCTCGAGTGGAACAAGAACTTCCAATCCATTTATTCTAACCAACTTCTCGAAGACTTTGGATTCGGTTAGTACGATTGCACATGAAATGGGTCATTCTATGCACACGTATTTCACAAGTCATACGCAAGAACAACCTTATGCGAATTATTCCTTGTTTATTGCGGAAGTGGCTTCAACGGTAAATGAGAACTTATTGATTGAACAGCTTTTGGACAAAGAAACGGATTTAAAAAAGCGTCTTCATTTATTAAACCAATACTTAGAAGGATTTAAGGGAACGATTTATCGTCAAACAATGTTTGCGGAATTTGAAAAAGAAGCGCATGCTCACCGTGAACAAGGTCAAGCTTTAACGACTGAATACCTCAATGATTTATATGAAGGATTAGTGAAGGAATACTTCGGTGATGAATTGGTGATGGATCCAGAAGTGAAGTATGAATGGTCACGTATTCCTCATTTCTATCGTCCTTTCTATGTCTATGTATATGCGACAGGCTATAGCTCAGCCATTGCGATTTCTGAAAAGCTTCGTTTAGGTAGTCAAGAAGATAGGGATAATTATCGTCATTTCTTAAGCGTTGGCTCCTCGGTGTATCCTTTAGAAGCCCTCAAGATTGGTGGTGTTGATTTAAACACAAGAGAACCGATTCGTTTGGCTTTAGAGAAGTTTAAGAGCATCGTTGAAGAAGCGGAGAAAATTGTTGAAAAGCTTTAGTGTTTTGGAGATACCTTAATGGAAACATTAAGGTATTTTTTAATGGGAATTGGTTTGACTTTCGTTTAAATTCAGTCTATTTTTTAAGAAAAGAAAGAAGAAATTATGAAATTAAAAAACAATCCAGTTAACCAAAGTATTCTCTTAATTTTTATATTAGCCATCCTCTTATTAAAGATGGATTGGATTTTTCAATCACTTGTGCATTTTCTATCAGCGTTTCACTCCTTACTAATAGGGGCAGTATTAGCGTATTTGGTGAATATTGTTTATAGCTTTTTAAGAAAGAAGAAAATCGGAAAAGGATTGGCTTTAGGATTAGCTTATGTGCTAATCCTACTCGTCATGGTCGCTCTTTTATTTGTGATGATTCCGGAATTATATAACTCTATTGGTGCTTTAGTGAAGAACTTACCAAGTGCGATTCAAAGCCTTGGTGAAAATGAACAGTTAAAAAAATACGCCCCTTTGGTTGTTGAACAAATTCAAAAGGTAAATTGGCAAAACTATATAGAAAATATTGTAAAGTTTGTGCAAACCAATGTTTTGAATTTAGCGAGTGGCACTTTAAGCGTTGTGAATTCCTTGGTGACGATTTTATCGGATGGTTTGATTGCTTTGATTTTCTCGATTTATTTATTGGTGAATAAGGATTATTTGAAGAGTGAAATAGCCAAGATTGTGCACCATTTCTTAAAACCGGATTGGATTTCAAAGTTAAAGTATGCGTATGGTATATTGCACCGAAATTGCCGTAATTTCATCGTTGGTCAGTTGATGGAAGCCTTTATTCTTTCAACTTTATGTGCCTTAGGTATGCTTTTATTCCGTTTTCCATACGCTTTGTCGGTTGGTATTCTTGTTGGTTTTATCAATATTATTCCAATCATTGGTGCTTATATTGGTGGTGCTATTGGGGTATTTATGGTTTTTACTGTCAAACCAATTCTGGCGCTTTTCTTTATTATTTACTTGTTGATACTACAGCAGATTGAAAGTAACTTTATTTATCCAAAGGTTGTGGGAGCTAGGATTGGTTTACCGGCCATTTGGGTATTTACAACCGTGGTTATTATGGGATCTTTATTCGGCATTATGGGTATGTTAGTAGGAATACCACTAGCTTCTACTGCATATCAGGTTTTACAGGAAGAATTGAAGAAAGAAAAGCTTGAATAATCAAATAATATTGTATACAATATAAATAGATGGAGGAATTTGCTATGAGCATTTATGATTACACATTAGAAAATCGTCAAGGAGAACAGGTTTCTCTTGAACAATATAAAGGCAAGGTGTTGTTGATTGTAAATACAGCAACCGGTTGCGGTTTTACCCCTCAATACAAGGATTTGCAGGAAATGTATACGTCTTTTCATGAGAGAGGTTTAGAAATTATTGATGTGCCTTGCAATCAATTTGCAGGTCAAACACCGGGCAATGATGATGAAGTGCATGAATTCTGTACTCTAAAATACAACACAAGCTTTGATCAATTTCACAAGTCCGATGTGAATGGTGAAGATGAGTTACCCTTATTTACTTATTTAAAGAGTCAAAAGGGCTTTGCCGGTTTTGGTAAAGGTCCTAAGGCTTTAGCTATGGCAACGATGTTAAAGAAACTTCATCCTGACTACAAAGAAACAACGGATATTAAATGGAATTTTACGAAGTTTTTAGTAGACCGAGATGGTCGTGTGGTAGAACGTTTTGAGCCAACTACGAGTATGAAAAAAGTATCCCAAGCTATCGAAACTTTACTTTAATCCTCCAAGGAGGATTTTTTCTTTTATACTTATAGTATGATAACGAAGAAAGTCTTATTAAAAGAGATTGTATTTCAAGATAAACCAAATGAAATATTGAAGAAGTCGATTGAACAAAGAGGAATGGCAATTCCGGTTCGAGTGAAGGAAGTGGATGAGGGTTATCTTTGTTTAGATGGGCATCAACGCTTAACTTGTTTACAAGAATTAGGAAAAAAAGAAGCGATGGTTTGTATTGAAAATAACTTTAAGAAAGCAGGAAGTGGATTTTGGGGTCATACACAAAATCATCACTAAAAGGAGGAATATGCAACGATTACAGAAAGTCATTGCTCAAGCCGGCATCGCATCAAGAAGAAAAGCGGAAGAATTAATTGCTCAAGGAAAAGTGAAAGTAAATGGTAAAGTTGTTCGGGAAATGGGGCTTCAAGTTTCTGCTGAGGATGAAATTATCGTTAATGGACAAAGTATTCAAAAAGAAGAAAGGGTTTATTTTCTTTTGAATAAACCGAAGAAAATGATTAGTACGGTTCATGATGATTTGAAAAGAGCGACGATTATGGATTGTTTTCCAAATGTGAAACAACGTATTTTTCCGGTCGGTCGTTTGGATTATGAAACAACGGGTTTATTATTAGTAACAAATGATGGTGAATTTGCGAATGCAATGATGCATCCTAGAAATCAGATGGAGAAAACCTATGAAGTTTTCGTAGATGGTTATTTAGAGGATAGTATGTTAGCGAAATTAAAGGCCGGTGTTCCATTAGAAGATGGTATTACCTTACCAGCTAAAGTAGAAGTTCTTTCCCGAAGTCGTAAAACGAATAAGACACGCATTCATTTAACGATTCAGGAAGGTCGTAATCGCGAAATTAGAAGAATGATGGCTTACTTTGGCTTGGATATTCATACCTTAAAAAGAATTGCTTATTCTTTCTTGGATTTGGGGAATTTAAGACAAGGAGAATATCGTCGTCTAAAGAGCTTTGAAGTAAAAAAGCTGCTTAATTTAGCAGCTTGTAAGCGTTAAGTTCTTCTTCGTTTGGATCAATATAAATGGTTTTATAAGAGCCTAGTTGTACCATACCCGGTTTGGCGCCAGGTATTTTTTTAAGTTCTTTAATCAAACAATAACTGACAGGAACAGAAGAGGAATAGCGACCGGAAGAGAAATACGCAGCAATATTCGCTGCCAAACGAAGTGTTTCTTCATCCGGAGATTCACTTTCAATCACCACATGAGCGCCATGGTAATCTTGGGCATGAAGCCAAGTGAATGATTTGGGACTATGCCAAGTAACTTCTTCATTTTGAAAGCTATTCTTACCAAATCGAATGCCTAGTCCGGTTTTTGAAACAAGGCTATGAATGGCTAGCTTTCGGTCTTTCTTTTTCTTTTGGTTTTTCCTATTTTTACGTTTTAAATAGCCTTGTTTAATGAGTTGTTCTTGAATTTGACGAGCGGATTCCACATTTGCATAAGACAATTGTTCTTCAAGGGATAAGAAATAATCACGTTCTAAGATGGTTTTTTGAATTTGTTCTTGAAGATAAGATTGACCTTTTTTACGTTTGTTATAAAGCCGGAACATCTTACGAGCATTACTCTTACAATCAAGTTCGGGATCTAAAGGAATGGTAATTATTTCATTGTTTTCATAGCTTCGTAAAGAAATGGAATTTAGCCCTTTTTCAACCTCTTCTTGATGAGCGTAGAGTAAATCTCCATAGATGCGATAACGATTACAATCCAAGGCTTCTTGGTATTCTTCTTGTAAACGAGGTAATTTTCTTTCTTGATGTTTTCTTTCTTTTTGAATAAACTTCATGACATCACCAACCAATTGTTTGATGCGATCTTGTTCTTCAAGGTCTTTGTAAAGATAATCCAAGCCTTCTTCCAAAGAAAGCTCTTTGTTGGTGCCAAGATGGTTTAAAGCAATGGTATGAAAATGGTTGGGGTTATGATCGTTTGAAAAATAAAGAGAGTTGGACATTTCAATTTCTTGCATAATGGCAGAAAAATGTTGTCCATGGTCCAGGCGGTATTCGATTTCTTTGCTTAAAAGAGGGGAAAAACCGGCAAATTGAGTGGTTAAATTCTTATCTGCATCAAATTGAAAATCTTGAAAAGGATTCTTTTTTTTCTGAGCTTCACAAGGAATAAACCAAGCACCTGGTTGAATTGTTCGAACTTGATTAGCGAAAGGCGGGATACGTTTTAAGGCATCTAGAATTTTTCCTTCTGGAGAAACGAGGATACAGTTAGCGTATTTGCCCATGAGTTCAATCACAAATTGGTAATGAACAATATCTCCTAAATGATTATTAGCCCGAATGTTCATAATTAACCAACGGTCTAATCCGACTTGTTCAATGCTTTCAATGGTGCTACCTTCTATGTATTTTCGCAATAACATCACAAAAGAAATTGGTTCTTCCGGAGTAGAGAATTTCCTATTGGTGAATTGAATGCGATTGTATGAAGAATGAGTGCTAATGAGCAATTGTTTCTTAGCATTCTTTCCATGTACTTGAAACAATAGTTCGGTATTAGACAGATTCCAAATTTTTTGAATACGAAGGGGTAAATTCGCTTCTAAAAGGGGAATCATTTTGTGTAATAAGATGCCATCAACTGCCATAAGAAAACCTCACTGATTACTATTTTAACACAAGGGAATTTCTTGTTGAGAAGGATGTATCTAGCTTTTGACTTCGTTTAAATCATGTTACACTTGTAGCATTAAAAAAAGAGGGTGTTTTATGTTACAGATAAAAGATATATCCAAACAATATAAGACAGGTGATTTGGTTCAAAATGCGTTGAATCAAGTGTCCTTAAATTTAAGAGATAATGAATTTGTGGCAATCCTCGGTCCTTCCGGTTCAGGTAAGACCACACTTTTAAATATTGTTGGTGGTTTGGATAGTTATGATACAGGAGATTTAATTATCAATGGCATTTCCACTAAAAAATACAAAGATCGAGATTGGGATAGTTATCGTAACCATACCATCGGCTTTGTTTTTCAAGCTTATAACTTAATTCCTCATCAATCAGTTTTAGCCAATGTTGAAATTGCCTTAACTATTTCCGGCATTTCTGGAGCTGAACGTAAACAAAGAGCTTTAGATGCTTTAAAGAAAGTTGGTTTAGAAGCCCAAGCGCATAAGAAACCAAACCAAATGTCTGGTGGGCAGATGCAAAGAGTAGCGATAGCGCGTGCTTTGGTGAATGATCCAGCCATTTTATTAGCCGATGAACCAACTGGAGCCTTAGATTCTGAAACTTCTTTTCAAGTTATGGACTTATTAAAAGAGGTCGCAAAGGATCGTTTGGTTGTTATGGTGACACATAATCCAGAGTTAGCGCAGAAATACGCCACTCGTATTGTGAATTTAAAGGATGGGATTATTCTTTCCGATACCAATCCTTATACGCCAAGTGCATCGGATCAGCCAACTGTGCATAAAAACTTAGGAAAAGCCTCGATGTCCTTTTTGACCGCTTTATCCCTTAGTTTTCATAATTTACTAACCAAAAAAGCAAGAACGATTTTAGTTGCTTTTGCGGGTTCGATTGGTATTATTGGCATTGCTTTAATTATGGCTATTTCGAATGGCGTCAACCAATACATCAAAGATACCGAAGAAAAAACCTTATCTCAATACCCACTTGAAATCACAAAACAGGGAATTAATTTATCTTCTTTTATAAGCGAATCAAACTCTTCTAAAAGTCCTGCCACGAAACAAGAAGGGGTGAAAGAAAGCAAAACAATTTCGAATATGTTCGCGAAGGTTGCCGCAAATGATTTGAAATCTTTTAAATCATATTTAGAAACCAATCCAAATCATTTATCTGATTATACAAATGCGATTGAATACCACTTTAATGTGACACCTTATATCTATCAAGAAAATGGTCAGCGAGTGAATCCCTCCGGTTTTTCAAATCAAAATCCGTATGCGTCTACCTTTGTGCCATCCTCTATGTCTAATAATTCCTTTCACTCACTACCAGAAAATGAAAAATTGTACAAGGATGCTTACGAATTAAAGGCTGGTAAATGGCCGACGAATTCACATGAATTAGTGCTTGTTTTAAGCGCAAATGGTACAATGACGGATTTAACGAGTTATTCTTTAGGATTAAAAGACTATGCAGAACTGAATGAGATGTTTAAAAAGTTTACTCGAGGTGAAGAAGTAAAAATAAATGAAGGAAACTTTTTCTATTCTTATGAGAAGGTTTTGCATAAGAAGCTAAAAGTAGTGGCACCAAGTTCTGTGTATACTTTCGATGAAACTTTAAAGTCTTGGTCGGATCATTCGGATGATAAGGGTTATTTAAAAAAGCTTTTAAGTCAAGCAAAGGATTTAAAGGTGGTTGGGGTTGTTCAACCCAAGAAAAATGAAGATACCACAGTTTTATCACAAGGCTTAAATTATCCGGCTAGTTTAGTGAGTGAATTAATACAAGAAGCTAAGCAATCGAAGGTGGTTCAAGCGCAGTTGGCGGATAAGAGAACGAATATTTTTACCGGTAAGGCTTTTGGTGAAGAGAATAAACCTTCGTTTGATATGAAGTCTTTATTTAAGCTAAACCCGGAAAAGCTACAATCGGCTTTTCAAGTTAATCCAAGTGCAATGAAGCTAGATGGCTTGAATTTGTCGGATATGAATGTTTCAAAAATGGATGTACAAGCTATTCTTTCCAAAATTCACTTGGATACATCGAAGGTGGATTTAGTTTCTTTATCAAAAAATATTATGGAAGATTATTTCAAGCAATATCCGGATAGTCAGACAGCCTTAACGGATTTACAAGCTTATTTAACTTCCTTAGAAGCAAGACAGACCATTCAAAAGTATCTTCAGAAACAATATCAAGATAGTTCGGCTTTAAAAGCGGTTCAAACAAAAATGACTGGTTTGTATAACACATTGTTGCAAGAATATATCACTTCCTTGCACAATCATCTTCCAGCCAATCAGGCGGAAATGATGCAAGGGTTTATGAAGTATGTTCAAAATCATGGTCAAGATCGCATCAATCAAAGCTTAAAAGAAGCGATGGCTTCTTTCCAATTATCCGATGCTCAAATCCAAGATTTATTAAAAGCCCTTGGAACAAATTATCAATCCTATATTCAAATAAATCATAAGAAAGATATTGCTTTAATCACAAAGAATTTAGAAAAGTATCTAAGTGGTTCAAAAGGACAAGCTAAATTAATGATTGAGCTTTCTAAGCAAGTTAATCTTCAAGACTTACAAAGTCAAATTGGTCAAGCTGTTGGTCAGGAAATGAGTAAAAATACTGGTCAAATTATGGCTAAGGTGATGCGCCAATTGACTAGTCAAATGAAGTCAGCTTTCCGTTTTAATCCAAAGGCTTTTTCCCAAGCGTTTCAAATCAATAGTAATCCTGAGCAATTAAAGAGTATGTTTGCGACGATGTTGAATCAAAAAAATTCAAGCTATGAAGATAACTTAAGGAAACTTGGTTATGCGGATGAAAATGATCCCAATGAAATCGTTCTTTATCCAAAGGATTTTAACGCTAAGAATGAGATTAAGTCTATCATCAATCGCTATAATTTTGATCAAAGGGCAAATAAACAAGAAAGTAAAGTCATTACGTATACCGATTTGGTGGGTACTTTAATGAGTTCCGTTACAAACATTGTGGATGTGATTTCTTATGTGTTGATTGCGTTTGTGGCAATATCTTTAATCGTGTCTTCGATTATGATTGGGGTAATCACTTTTATTTCTGTTCTTGAACGAAAGAAGGAAATTGGTATTTTAAGAGCAATCGGTTCTTCAAAGCATAATATTTCACAAGTATTTAATGCGGAAACTTTTATTACCGGTTTATTGGCCGGCTTGATTGGGGTAGGCGTAGCTTTATTGCTTCAAATTCCAATTAATCAACTCATTCATTATTTGTCTGGCGGAACGAATATTAATGCTTCTTTACCGGTTAAAGCCATGGTTATCTTAATTGCTTTATCGGTTTTCTTGACGATTTTAAGTGGTTTATTCCCAGCTAGAAAAGCTGCTAAGTCAGATCCGGTAACGGCGCTTCGTTCGGAATAAAAATAGCGATAAATTCTAATAAAACGGATTGCAGAACACCTTATTTTGTAATACAGTTATTAAAAAGGGAGATGTATTTATGGCCAAGGGTTTATTGATTGTTTTATCTGGTCCTTCCGGTGTTGGTAAGGGAACTGTTCTTAAAGAGTTTATTCATGATGCCGAGTTGAACTTATCCTATTCGGTTTCTTTGACAACGCGGAAACAAAGACCCGGCGAAGTGGATGGAGTGAATTATCACTTTGTATCACGGGCTGATTTTGAAAGGGCACAAAAAGCGGGCGAATTACTAGAGTCAGCTGAATTTGTTGGTAATTATTATGGTACTTCATTGGCACAAGTTGAAAAGTTACGAAATGAAGGGAAAAATGTCATCTTGGAAATCGAGGTTCAAGGTTGTCAACAGGTTCAAAAGAAGGTAGAAGATGCATTAACGATTTTTATCGTACCGCCTAGCATGGAAGATCTTGAAAAGAGAATTCGTGGTCGTAATACAGAACCTGAAGAAATTGTTCAAGAACGCTTAGCGAAAGCATCTCGTGAAATGGATTTGATTGGTATGTACAAGTATGTGGTTTGTAACGATGATCCACAGTTGGCGGCTGATATTATCCGTATGATTATTAAAAGGCATATGTAAAAAGAGGAGAAATCCTCTTTTTAAAATGTTAATTCATACAACATTAAATTATGATTTTGTTTAGAAGAGCTGCGGGATGTTTGCTATAGTTAATCTGAAAAGAAATGATAGGTGATGTATGAATCCATTTACGCAATTATTAAAAAAGGAATTGGTTTGTGCTTTAGGTTGTACGGAACCAATCGCAATAGCCTTAGCTAGTGCTAAAGCACGAAAGGTCTTAGGTTGTTATCCATCGGAAACAATCATTCGCTGTTCGGGAAATATTATAAAAAATGTAAAAGGGGTAACCGTTCCAAATACCGATGGTTTAAAAGGAGTGGAAGCTGCGACAGCAATTGGCTTGATTGCCGGTGATGCTAGTAAGAACTTAGAGGTTTTATCGAAAGTAAACGATAAGGACATTGAAAAAGCGAAAGAAATTTTAAAGGCTAAGAAAATCAAAGTAGAACTGAAAGAAGGTGCTGAAAATTTAGACATTGAAATATGGCTTAAGGATCATCAAGGGAATGATTGTTTGGTTGAAATTCAAAATAAACACAGCAATTTCTTCCGTATTATGAAAAATGGTCAATTTCTTTATCAAGGAAAATTAGTGGAAGACAAACAGGATCAATGTTTGGAAGAATTATCTATTCATTCGATTGTTCAATACGCAAAAACAGTTCCCTTTGAAGAAGTCCAAGAGATGATTGATAAACAGATTGCTTTAAATCAAGAAATCTCAAAAGAAGGCTTAAAAGGAAATTGGGGCGTTGAGGTAGGTAAATTACTTTTAAATGAGGGAGAAGGTCTTCGAGCAAAAGTAAAAGCCTATGCGGCAGCCGGTTCAGATGCTCGTATGAGCGGTTGCCCTTTACCGGTGGTGATTAACGCCGGTTCGGGGAATCAAGGTATCACTTGCTCTTTACCAGTGATTATTTATGCCGAAGAAAAGAATAAATCGCATGAATTATTGGTTCGTTCTTTATTGATATCTAATTTGGTTGCTCTTCATATCAAGCGCTATATTGGTCGTTTATCTGCTTTTTGTGGTGTTACTTCGGCGGGGGTGGCGGCAGGAGCCGCCTTGGCTTTCTTAGAGAGCCAAGATGAACAATTGGTTTCGGATACAATATCAAATTCTTTGATGATTGTTTCGGGAATGGTATGTGATGGAGCGAAGCCATCTTGTGCAGCTAAGATTGCGTCTGCTGTTGATGCTGGTTATACAGGTTTTCAAATGGCTCTACGTCAAAAAAATTTTAAAGTTGGCGAAGGTCTTATGAAAGAGAATGTGGAACAAACCATTCAAGCCATTGGTCATCTAGGTAAAGTTGGTATGAAGCAAACCGATTTAGAAATTTTAAAGATGATGTTGGAATAGAAATTCATCTTAAGAATTCTTAAGATTATGAAAAGACGGGTTAAATTAAACGCTAAAGATTAAGCGTTACTTTCCTGTCTTTTTATTCAGGTTAGTTTGCATACCGATTATTTTTATTGGAAGTTTTGAAGCTTGTTTATGTGGTATTTTTAAGTGCTTATACACCTAAAAAGAAGTCACCAAAGTGACTTCTTAAGATGTTGATTAACGGTTGTAGTATTCGACAACTAATGCTTCGTTGATTTCTTGGCTTAATTCATTGCGATCCGGAAGACGAACGAACTTACCTTTTTTATTGTCTTTATCTACTTCCACGAAAGCCGGTGGGTTGATTTGAGATTCAAGAGCTTCTTTAATAACAACTAAGTTTAAGCTCTTTTCCTTCAAGGAAATCTCTTGACCAGGTTTGACTAAAGCAGAAGGGATATTTAACTTTTTGCCATCTACTAAGATATGACCATGGTTGACTAATTGACGAGCTGCTTTACGCGTGCGAGCAAAGCCCATACGATAAACAACGTTGTCTAAACGGCTTTCAAGTAATACTAAGAAGTTTACACCAGCCATGCCATCCATCTTAGATGCTTTTACAAATAAGTTATGGAATTGACGTTCGTTTAAACCGTACATATTTCTAATTCTTTGTTTCTCACGTAACTGTGTTCCATAACCAGATAATTTGATACGCTTTGTAGGACCATGTTGTCCCGGAGCATACGTTCTCTTCTTTAATTCTTCCCCTGTTTCTAAAATTGAAAAGCTTAAACGTCTAGCTTTCTTCCATACAGGACCTGTGTAACGTGCCATACTATTTTTCCTCCTATTGTTTGGCTGAAAACTCGCCATAGGGATAGATCAATCCTAGGGGTGTTTGAATAAGCCTTTTCACACAAGCAGCCGGTTACTAAGGGAATAATAACTTCAAACGCACACTAAAAAACTCTATCTGCTGCAAAGTTTTACCTAGGAATAATAGCATTCAAAGTCTATCTCGTCAATTAAAGAAATTATGCTAAAATAAAATGGCATTAGGAGGGTGGTCCTTTATGAATCAAATTACAAGTTTTATTTCGGATATCCGATTTATTATAGCCGTCGCCGTTGTAGTGGTACTTGCTTTTGTGTGGTTAATCTGGGCGGCAATTCGTGGTCGTCATTTTCAAAGAGAATTAAATGAACTAAAAGTACGCTTTGAATCCGTTCGTATGATACCAATCTCTTTGAAGATGAATAAAGTCATCAATGTCGCAAATGCGAATGAAGAAATTAAACCACAAGTGGAAGAAGCTGGTGAACGCTTCAATAAAGTAACAAGTGCTATTAATAATTTTGAAGAAAATTTGAAAATCATGGATGAAAATATCCAAACCAATCATCTAAATGGTATGAAGAAATCCATTGCGACTTTGCGTGATGAACTACAAACACTAGAAGTAGACATCAAAGAAGTGGAACATAGCTTAGATGGTTTCTTAGCCAAAGAAACGGCTCAACGTCAAGAAGTTACGGCACTTAAAAATCGCTTTAGAGCCATGAAAGCTCAGGCTATGGAAATCGCTAATCGCTTGTCATTTGCCTGGCCAATGGTTGAACAGAAATTATCCGATACAGAAAAAATGTTCAGTACATTTGAAGAATGGATGTTTAATGCGGATTTCGATAAAGCGAACAAAGAGTTATTTCGTATTAAAATCAGTATGCAAGATTTAGACCGTAGCTTAGAACAAATGCCAAGCTTAGTGCATGATGGACAAGGCACCATTCCTAAGTTGGCTGAAACACTACAAAAAGATTACCTTCATCAACGCAATCGCGGGGTGTACTTAAAACATTTAGAAATTGAAACGAATTTAAAAGCGATGACGGAATCTTTAAAAGAAAACTTGCGTTTATTGAAGAGTGGTTCAGTGGATGGGGTTCGTGAACATTTGGATGACATGATGACGCGTATTAAACAAATGGATACAGCGGTTAAAAAAGAAGGGAAAGCCTTTGAAGAAGTGAATTTATTGACGAAGGATTCTTTGTCTTTGCGTGATGAAGTGGAAAAGACTTCAGCCTTTGTATTCGATCAATATGAAAAAGTATCAGATCGCTTTGGAATGGAAGAAATGAAGTCTAAGTTAGATACTGAAAATGAGAAGTTTACGAAGCTTGTTGAAACCATGCCATCCGTAATTGATACCGTTAAAAACCAACAAACACCAGCGACGGATGTTTTGAATAGTTTGCGTAAATTAATGGATGATTTAAATGAATCTTATATGTCTTTTAAAGTGATGAAGGAAGATTTAGAAGCCGCAACCGGTGATGAAGCTCGTGCTAGAGAGCAACTTATGAAGTTACAAGTCACGATGTCCATCGTGCAACTCAAGCTAAGAAAAGCGAAGTTGCCTGTAATTTCTGAAAAGTATGAAGAAGATGTGAATCTTGCTTACGATTACTTCCATCGCATGAATGATTTATTAGCAGAAAAACCATTGAAGTTGGATTTAATCAATTCAACCCTTCAAGAAGCTGTTCCTTTTGTTTACAAATTATTTAGAGAATTAAGTAATGTCTTAGGAACGGCACAAATGGTTGAAGATACTATTGTTTATGGAAACCGTTACCGCTCCACTTATGCGGATATTGATTCTGACTTAAGCTGTGAAGAGTTGGATTATCGTAATGGAGAATATACAGCCGCTTTGCATAAAGCAATTTCAACCATGGAAAAGATTGTGCCGGGTAGCTATGAATCAATGATGAAGAAGAGTCGTGCTTTAGATGCGTAGGGTGGATTTTGATAGTGCCAGCACCACTAATTTAAATACGGAAGTGCTAAAAACCTATATAAGTTTATTAGAAAAAAACTATGTGAATAGTGAAGCTCTTTACGATGAGGGAGTAGCGATGCACTTGAAGCTTGAAAAAGCAAGAGCGGTCATCGCTTCTTTATTGCAAGTGGAAACGCAAGAGATTATCTTTACCTCTGGTGCTTCCGAAGCCAATAGTGCCGCCATTAAGGGAGTGTGTTTTGCCGGAAAGGAAAAGAAACACATTTTAACCACTTCTATTGAGCACTCTTCTATTCGTAATGCTGTGAAACAAATGGCTGATGTTTTCGGCTATGAAGTGACCTATTTACCGGTCAATAAAGAATCGGTGATTTTACTGGAAGATGTGAAGAAAGCATTAAGAGAAGATACAGCGATTGTTTCTGTCATGGCAGTAAACAATGAAGTAGGTTCTATTCAACCCATTCAAGAAGTGGGTGAGTTCGTTAAGAAACATTCCCATGCCTATTTTCATGTGGACTTAACACAAGCGATTGGTAAGATTGATTTGAATATGAAATATATTGATTTAGCTTCAATGTCAGCCCATAAGATGAATGGCTTAAAAGGCTCGGGTCTTTTAGTGAAAAAGAGACATGTTCCTTTTGTACCATTGATTAATGGCGGTGAGCAGGAATTTGGTTTAAGAGGGGGAACAGCAAATGCTTTAGCCGATTTAGTTCTCGCTAAAACACTCCGTTTGTACTTAGAAGACCAAAAGAAAAACCTTGGTCATATCCAAGCTTTAAAAGAAAGAATGGTGCATGGGTTAGAAGCATTGACGGGTGTTTATATTAATAGTCCAGTTAATTCCATTGCGAATATTGTGAATTTTTCTTATCCTAAAATACCAAGTGAAGTGATGCAAAATGCTCTAAACCAAAAAGGTTTTATGGTTTCCGCTAAGAGTACTTGTGATTCTAAGTCAACAGAGCCATCCGATGTTTTAATGGCTATGGGCTTGGGAAGGGAAATAGCTTTATCTTCTATTCGTGTTTCCTTTCATAGTGATAATACACTAGAAGAGGTAGACACATTTTTAAAGGTCTATAAGGAGGTTATTCAACAATATGGTTCATTATGATACCGTCTTAATTCGTTTTGGTGAATTAACAACCAAAGGAAAAAATCGTAAGGATTTTATTAATCGTTTGTACCAAAATATTCTTTATGTGCTTCGTAAAGTTCCGCAATTAGACTATCGTAAGACTTATGATCGCATTTATATCACTTTAAATGGGGCTGACCATGAATATGTAAAGGCACAATTAAAAAAGGTATTTGGGATTTCATCCTTTTCTTTTACTGAAGCAATTCCTTCAACGATGGAAGATATTACATCGACTTGTTTAAGACTTGCTAAAGAAAGTGATAAAAAAAGCTTTAAGATGATGACCAAACGTCATGATAAGAATTTTCCTGAGCATTCCGATACCATCAATCGTAAAGTGGCGGCTAAAATTTTAGAAGAAACGGATTTAAAGGTGGATGTGCATCATCCTGAATTAGCCATTCAAGTTGAAATTCATGAAGGAAAAACATATATTACCTATGATAAGATTGCCGGTATTGGCGGCTATCCTGCCGGTATCAATGGTAAGGTGATGATGATGTTATCAGGAGGAATTGATTCGCCAGTGGCGGCTTATCAATTAATCAAACGTGGTTTAAAGATTGAAGCGATTCATTTTGCTTCGCCACCATATACCTCTGAAGCAGCTAAGAATAAAGTATTAAAGTTAGCTTCCATGGTTTCAGAATACCAAGGAGGAATGAAGGTTCATGTGGTTCCTTTTACGGACTTACAATTGGATATTTATAAAACTGCTAAGGATCCCTATGCAATTACATTGATGCGTCGAATGATGTTTCGCATGGCTGAAAGATTAGCAAAGGAAAATAATTGTTTGGCGATTGGAACAGGGGAAAGTTTGGGTCAAGTGGCTAGTCAAACTTTAGAATCTATGGCAACAATCAATGATGTGGTGCATATGCCGGTTTTAAGACCATTGGTATCGATGGATAAAGTGGAAATTATTAAGCTGGCACGTGAATTAGGTACTTATGAAACATCTATTTTACCTTATGAAGATTGTTGTACAATTTTCAATCCCAAAAATCCAGTAACGAAACCAACGATTAAGAAGTCAGTATTCTTTGAAAACAAATTTCCATGGCAAGAATTGTTAGAAGAAGCTATGCAAAAGACTTCTAGTTCTATTGTGTATCCTGATGAAGAAAAGGAGGATTTCTTATGAGTCGTAAAACGCAAGATATCAAAGAAGAATTTCGTATTAACTTAGAAGGCTGTAAGGACTTTAGTGAAGAGAAACTCTTAGAAGAAATCAATAAGACAACCATTAAAGTGGAAAAGTGTGATTTTTATTCCACAAACTTAAAGCTTAAAATCTATGCTGGATTAAGTACGTTAAGCAATTGTGAACCAAGCACAAGAAAAAGAACGTATAAGAAAGTTCTAAGATTATTGTAATCTTAGGCTTTTTTTTGAGCATCTGACTGGTTGAATACTAAGAACAATGGTACATTTTGAAAGGAAAGAGGAAGTAAGTATGAAGGATATGATTATAGTAGGAGCTGGGACAGCTGGTCTATCGGCCGCTATTTACGCTCAAAGAGCCGGTTTAAATGCCCTAGTGTTAGAAGGAAATACCTATGGCGGTCAAATCGTGAACACGCCTGATATTGAAAATTATCCAGGGATTGCTCATATCAGCGGCTTTGATTTTGCGACAGGTCTTTATCAACAGGCTTTGGATTTAGGCGCTAAGGTACAATATGAGAAAGTATTGGAAGTCATTGATGAAGGTGAAATTAAGGTTGTAAAAACAGCGAAGAATGAGTACAAAACAAAAGCGCTTATTTTAGCAACGGGCTTGGTGCGTCGTCATATTGGTATTAAGAATGAAGATAAACTAACCGGAAAAGGAATTAGCTATTGTGCCACTTGCGATGGAGCTTTCTTCCGTAATAAAGTCGTAGCTGTCAATGGTGGTGGTAATGTGGCTTTGGAAGACGCTCAATACTTAGCGGATTTGTGTGAGAAGGTCTATTTAATCCATCGTCGTAATGAATTCCGTGCTGAACAGGCGGAAATCAAGCGTATCATGGAAAAGAAGAATGTTGAATTTGTCTATAATTCTACTGTTACAAAGCTAAACGGTGAAGATTATTTACAATCCATTGAAGTAACGGATAAGGAAGGTCGTATTCGTCAATTGGATGTGTCGGCTTTATTTATTGCGATCGGTCAAATTCCTTTGAATGAAGTGTTTAAGAATGTGGTGGACTTAGATGAGGCCGGTTATATTCAAGCCGATGAGTTTGGTAATACCAACCATGCCGGTATCTTTGCGGCAGGGGATTGTCGTGTGAAAAGTCTTCGTCAATTAACGACAGCCGCCAGTGATGGAGCGAATGCGGCAACCAGTGCTTATCATTATTTATTAAGCTTGAAATAATGTCGAAAGAACGCATGAAAGTGTGTTCTTTTTACTTAAAGGGGGCTTTTGACTAGTGGGAATCGGTTGACTAGAAGCACTATTTTCTGTATTATGTTTACGTTATCGCCTCTACAGTAGTCGGTAACCGCACAGAAAAGGGTTATAACAAATGCGTAAGCTCCCTTAATGGCGCGTCTTAAGATAAGAAATGGAGGTATGTAAATTGTACGCAATTATCGAAACAGGCGGAAAGCAAATCAAGGCTGAAGTTGGTCAATCTATCTTTGTTGAAAAGTTAGCTGGTGAAGCCGGGGACAAGGTTGTCTTAGACAAGGTTGTTTTAGTTTCTGATGCTGATACAAAGATTGGTTCTCCTTATGTGAATGGGGCTAAGGTTTCTTGCACAATTGAAAAGCAAGGAAAAGAAAAGAAGGTCATTATCTTCAAGTACAAGGCTAAGAAAGGCTCAACTCGTCGTAAACAAGGTCACCGTCAACCTTATACAAAGTTATTAGTTGAATCCATTGAAGCCTAATGATTCAGATTCGGATTCAAGAAGTTGATGGTCATATCATCGGCTTACACTTCTCCGGTCATGCTTATAGTAATGAACCGGGAAAGGATCTTGTCTGTGCCGCCATTAGCAGCATCGCTTTTGGAATATTAAACGCTTTAGAAGAAATGAAACCTCAACAAAAGCTATCGCTTAGTAACAATGCAATTGATATTGAGATTTTAGATGCTGATATGGTGACAGATACAATATTACGAACAGCTTATATTCAATGTGAGACAGTTCGTAATCAAAATCAAGGATTTATTCAAATTAAGAAGGAGAAAGTCAAATGAAACTTAAGTTTACATTAGATATTCAGTTCTTTGCTAGTAAGAAAGGGGTATCTTCCACAAAGAATGGTCGTGACTCAGCCGGTCGTCGTTTAGGTGCTAAGAAGGCTGATGGACAATTCGCTACAGCCGGTTCGATTATTTATCGTCAACGTGGTACAAAAATTTACCCGGGCAAGAATGTTATGCGTGGTGGGGATGATACTTTATTCGCCACTTGCTCCGGTATTGTTAAATACGAACGTCTAGGTCGTGATAAAAAGCAAGTATCTGTGTATCCACAAGTTGCTTGATGAAACTATGGCTCCTGAAAACAGGGGCTTTTTTAAAGAAAGGAGGCTGGCATGATTGATGTTGTAAAAATAGCTTTGAAAGCCGGTGATGGTGGTAAAGGTGCGGTTGCTTGGCGACATGAAAAGTATTATCCAAATGGTGGTCCATTTGGTGGTGATGGTGGTAAAGGGGGCGATATTTATTTCCAAGTTGACACCAATGAAACCACCTTAACGAAGCTTCGCTTCACCAAGTCTATTAAGGCAGGCAATGGTATGCCTGGTTTAACGAAAAAGATGCATGGTAAAAGTGCCGATGATGTGATTGTATCAGTTCCTTTAGGAACGATGATTCGGAATGCGACCAGTCATGATTTGTTGGCTGATTTAACCGAACCGGGGGAAAAAGTTTTAATCGCAAAAGGTGGTCGTGGCGGTCTTGGTAATAGGCACTTTGCGACTTCGCGTAATGATGCTCCGGAATTTGCACAACCCGGTGAAATTGGTGAAAGCCTTACAATTGTGGCCGAGCTTCGTTTATTGGCAGACGCTGGTTTAATTGGTTATCCATCGGTTGGTAAGAGTACTTTCTTAAGTGTCGTCACCAATGCGCAACCAGATATTGCCGACTATCCATTTACAACCATTGAACCAAATATTGGTGTTGTCTCCTTGCCGGATGGTCGCGGCTTTGTTCTGGCGGATATGCCGGGCTTAATTGAAGGCGCAAAAGACGGGAAAGGTTTAGGTCATGAATTCCTACGCCATATTCAACGCTGTCGAGTGTTAATTCATGTGGTGGATATGTCAGGTGAATTACGTAATCCAATTGATGATTATCGTATTATTAACGAAGAATTATTCCAATACGATGAGGGATTGAAGAAACGTCCACAGCTTGTGATTGCGAATAAGATGGATGATGAATACGCTGGTCTTCATTTAGAAGAATTTAAAAAAGCTTATCCAGATTTAAAAGTGTATGAAGTATCCACCATTACCCATATGGGTTTAGAAGCGGTTTTATATGAAGTGATGCACTTGATTGAAGAAAGTAAGTTAGAGGATGTGAAAGAAACACCAACGGCTGAGGGTGAAGTGGTTTATCGCTTTGAACCTAAGAAACCTGATTTTACGATTGTGAATATGGGCAATGGTAAATTCCGTTTGGATTCAGCGAAAGTCGATCATTTATTGGATAGTGTTGACTTTGAAAAGCCGGAAGAGGTTTATCAATTTGCGCTTACTTTGCAAAAAATGGGTGTGGATAAAGCTTTAAAAGAAGCTGGTGCGAAACAGGGTGATTCCGTCATTGTTGGAACCTACATTATGGAATATAGTGAATAGCACGGAGATACAGTGCTATTTTCTTTTTGTGGTATGATAGATACGAGCTTGTGAGGTGTGACATGATTGCTTTTATACAGGGTGTGATTACGGAAATAGGTGATGATTATATTGTCATCAATCGTCAAGGGATAGGATGGTTAATCTATTATCCACATTGCTTAGAAGTTCATCAGGGGGAAGAAGTTCAGGTTTTTACATACATGTCTGTTTCGGAAAATGATATGCGTTTGTATGGCTTTTCGACAGCTGAAGAAAAATCATTATTTTTAAACTTAATATCGGTGAAGGGACTAGGACCAAAGACGGCAATGACTTTATTACAAAAGTCAGGCTATGATTTAATCACCGCCGCCATTTCAAAGGGTGATGTTGCGGCACTTAAGAAGCTACCCGGCATTGGCGCTAAGAGTGCTAGTCAGATTGTGCTTGATTTACAAGGAAAATTAATAGCAGTTGATACTGCTTCCACCAAAGCTATGAATTATCCATTAGAAATTCAAGAGGCTTTAGAAGCGTTAAAGAATTTTGGTTATAAAGGTGGAGATTTAAATTTGGTAGGGAATAAGATGTTAGAACAAGCATCCATGACAACGGAAGAATACATTCGTTTTGGATTGAAGTTCTTTGCGTCGCATTAGAAGGGGAAAAGGATGGAAGATCGCTTAGTAACAGCAGAGCGTTTGGCTATGGAGCAGGAAGAAGAAAGTCTTCGTCCAACCAGCCTTAATGATTACATTGGTCAAGATCGCTTAAAAGAAAATTTACGAATCTATATTCAAGCCGCCTTGGAAAGAGAAGAATCTTTAGATCATGTGCTTTTGTATGGTCCACCAGGTTTGGGTAAAACAACCTTGGCTCATATCTTAGCCAATGAAATGCATTCTAAAATTAAAGTGACTAGTGGTCCTAGTATTGCAAAGGCGGGTGATTTGGCTTCTATTCTATCGGTTTTAAAGCCGGGGGATGTCTTATTTATTGATGAAATACATCGTTTACCAAAAGTGGTGGAAGAAGTCCTTTATCCCGCTATGGAAGATTTTGTATTGGATGTAACGATTGGTGGAGATAGTGGTTCAGCCCGCAGTTTACGCTTGGATTTACCACCGTTCACATTGGTTGGAGCAACCACACGGGCAGGAGATTTAAGTTCACCATTGCGTGACCGTTTTGGTATTACTTCTAAGCTGGAATATTACAGCCAGGACCAATTAGCTAAGATTGTGGCGCGTACAGCTAGAGTGTTGGATACCTCAATTGAAGATCAAGCGGTTATCGAAATCGCAAAACGCTCACGGGGAACTCCTCGTATTGCAAATCGTCTTTTAAGAAGAATTCGTGATTTTGCTCAAGTCTTAAATCATGGCTATTTAAGTTATGAAGTCGCTAGGGATGCTTTACAACGCCTTCATGTGGATGATTTGGGCTTAGATGAAGTGGATATTCGTTATTTAAAGGGCATTATCGAACGTTTCCATGGTGGTCCTGTTGGTTTAGACGCCTTGGCTAATGCTATTAGTGAGGAAACCACCACTCTTGAAGATGTGTATGAACCTTATTTAATTCAAATTGGTTTTGTAAATCGAACTTCCAGAGGTCGTATGGTTACCGAAAAAGCTTATAAACATTTACATATTCGTCAACAAGGGAGCTTGTTTGATTTATGAGTAAAAAAGAAGAAAAGTGGTATTTGTTGTCGATGAAACTACGCTATTTATTTGCGAGTTTCTTTAGCTTTGTGCTTGCCTTCTCACTATTTGCATTATTGATTTGGTTTCTTGAATTGTTTATTTCTTTTGGCCCATGGCTTAATCTTTTCTTAGCTGTTTTTGGGTTAATATTAAGTGCTTATCTTTGTCCGAGAATTTTAAGAATTCCAATGATTAAAAACTGGCTAAACTATGATTTAAACCAAAATGTACATTTGTAAATGATGTGATACCAAAAACGAAAAAAAATATCCCATATATGTTAATCTATGATTGGAGACTAGCCTCCAATCATAGATTTCGCTTTTCAATAGGACTAAGCCAATTTAAAGTCTGCATTGGAAGCCTATTAGATTTATACAAATATCTTTTTATTTGAAGTTTTAGATTATCGTAACTATAGAAAGATAAACATTTATAAAATCTTTCATTATCATTCCTTAAAATGAGTAAATTCAAATCCGTTATCTATTTATATGATTTCGGGCTGATATCCAAAATAATTAGTAGCCATACCTTTAAAATATCCAAGCTTTCTTAATACTCTAAATAAAGAACAGGGAATATCCATTTCTATAAGTTTTAGCGGCATGATATCTTGTATCTAAAGTATGTGGTAAATATCTTTGGGCTTTTGGTGTAATTGTATTCATAGAGAGTATCCTTCCTTCTTTTAAATTTTTGGTTAATTAAATTATATAGGATATCTCTCTGTTTTTCTTTTATTTGGTCTCACATCTGTTGTAACGCTACACAGGTGATAATGTTCAATTCGTTATTGAAATTCGGGAAATTTTTGTTACACTTAAATTAATAGTTCTTTAGGCAAGAAAGGAGGAAACAAATGGTTGTTTTAAAAAAGGGATTGAAGATAATATTTATACGAATAATGTATGTGAAAAAATTGCAAGAAAGCACCTAATTGCTAATCTAAAAGGATATTTATCAAGATGAATTTAAAAGAAAAAATTAAATTATTTAATATTCTGATAAATCCTTGGTATAAGTATGCAAAAAAATTAATTATTTTATGTTTTTTTGGAACATGTATTTGTTTGCCTTTATCAGAATATTTTGCAGTCATAATTCCAGAAAAAGTATTAGCAGCTTTAGAAACTGAAAGTACTTTTATGGAAATATTTATAATAGCAATAAAATATGCATTATTATCGTTAACATTAAGTTTATGTAATAGAGGAATTCATGATTTTTATTTTGATTGGAAAAGTAATGCGGTTATTGAAAAAATTGAAAGAGATATCTTTAATAATGTATTACAAATAGATCAATCTAATTTTAATAATCCCAATTATTTAGATGCATATAAATTAACCACTGAAGAGTTTTCTAAAAAATCTGTAGAAGCCTTTGAAAATGTATTTAAATGTATAAGTAGCATAATAAGAATATTTTTATTTGGTGCTGTCATAACCTTAAAAGGAACCTATATTATTTTTTTGGTAATTCTATTTTCATTATTTGCCACATCAGCACAAATAGTATGGAGTAAAGTTTCCGCAAAGAAAAATATTGATGGAGTACGTCACAGAAGAAAGATTGATTATATTAGAAGGTTATTTTTTGATCCTGAAGTAGTTGAAGATATAAAAATATCCAGAATATATAGTAAATTAGAAAGCATATTTAATGATGGATATAAAAATACTATTAAAATACATAAAAAATATGCAAAAAGCGTTTTTGGAATAGATTCTCTTATTGTAATTTCAAAAATTGGAATAAATTTTATAATTCCTCTATATATAGCTCAGAATATTATAAATAAAGAACTGTTTAATATTTCAATTTTTTCAACATTATTAATATCATCAGATGCGTTAAAATCTACATTAAATGAATTTGGGTGGTGGAGTGCAAAAATTTCTCAAGAAATTAGCTATGCACAACAAGTAAAGAACTTTTTTGAATACGACTCAAGCATTGAAAATAATAATGAAGGATATCAATTAATAGAAGGCAGTATAGAAGTTCAAATGGAGAAAATCAGTTTTAAATATCCGGGAAGTGATTTTAAAGTTAATATTGATAAGTTTGAAGTGAATAAAGGTGAAAAGGTAGCGATAGTAGGAGATAATGGCGCAGGAAAGTCAACATTAATCAAACTTTTATTACGACTATATGATTTAAATGCTGGATATGTATATATAAACAATAAAAATATAAAAGAATATTCTACTCAAACAATTAGAAAGTCTATCGGATATGTATCACAAAAACCGATGATATACGCAATAAGTATTAAAGACTATATAGATATAAATGGAGATGAAGAAAATAATGTAAATCAACTATTAGATTTTTTCTGCTTTAAAGAAAGAACAGAAAAAATATTGACTAAAGAATTTGAAGAAGATGGCATTGTATTATCAGAGGGAAATAAGCAAATATTAGCATTAGCTAGAGTTTTAAAGAAGAATTATGGTCTTCTTTTACTTGATGAACCAAGCTCGGCATTGGATCCAATAAAAGAAGAAAAAATGATTAGTCTGATAGAAAATATCTCAACAACGACAATTATTATAGCTCATAGACTATCGGCAATAAAAAATTTAGATAAGATTTTCGTGATGGAAAATGGGAAAATTGTTGAAAGTGGAAAACATCAAGAACTGATAAATAAAAAAGGAAAATATTACCAAATGTATAGTGTACAATCAAAAAGATATCAATAAAAAGATGTGCTATATATGTACATTTGTAAATGATGTGATACCAAAAACAAAAAAATATCCCATATGTTAATCTATGATTGGAGGCTAGTCTCCAATCATAGATTTCGCTTTTCAATAGGACTAAGCCAATTTAAAGTCTGCATTGGAAGCCTATTAGATTTATACAAATATCTTTTTATTTGAAGTTTTAGATTATCGTAACTATAGAAAGATAAACATTTATAAAATCTTTCATTATCATTCCTTAAAATGAGTAAATTCAAATCCGTTATCTATTTATATGATTTCGGGCTGATATCCAAAATAATTAGTAGCCATACCTTTAAAATATCCAAGCTTTCTTAATACTCTAAATAAAGAACAGGGAATATCCATTTCTATAAGTTTTAGCGGCATGATATCTTGTATCTAAAGTATGTGGTAAATATCTTTGGGCTTTTGGTGTAATTGTATTCATAGAGAGTATCCTTCCTTCTTTTAAATTTTTGGTTAATTAAATTATATAGGATATCTCTCTGTTTTTCTTTTATTTGGTCTCACATCTGTTGTAACGCTATAGGCTAAACTATGATTTAAACCAAAGATGATTGAATTCATAACAAAAGTTACTTATAATACTTTTAAGGCTGTGATAGGAAATAAGGAAAGGTGCTTGTTATAGAGAGTCTTTGATTGCTGGAAAAAGACACAAGTCTTTGCGTCGTCGTCCTTGAGCTATTTTTCTGAACTCTTAGTAAGAAAAATCGGTGCAATCCGTTATCGAAGAAAAGAAGTAAATAAGGTGGTACCACGTTTGTTTTTGACGTCCTTTGTGCAAAGGACGTTTTTATTTTGGAAAGGACTAAGTATGAAAAATCAATTAAATACAAAATACAATCATCATCAAGTAGAAGATGGTCGTTACAATCAATGGTTGGAAAAAGGTTATTTTACGGCCGGAGATAAGAGTAAAGATCCTTTTGTGATTGTTATTCCACCCCCAAATGTGACAGGTATTTTACACATTGGTCATGCTTTTGATAATACCATTCAAGATATGATTGCTCGTTATAAACGTATGCAAGGCTATGATGTTTTATATCTGCCGGGTATGGATCATGCCGGTATTGCAACCCAAGCAAAAGTAGATGCTCGTTTAAAGAACCAAGGTGTTAGTCGCTATGATATCGGTCGTGAGAAATTCCTAGAATATGCCTGGGCTTGGAAGGAAGAATACGCCGCTACCATTCGTGACCAATGGGCTAAATTAGGCTTATCTTTAGATTATACAAGAGAAAGATTTACCATGGATGAAGGCTTAAATATGGCTGTTCGTCGTGTTTTTGTACAGCTTTATAACGAAGGCTTGATTTACCGTGGTAAGCGCATTATCAACTGGGATCCAGAAGCGAAAACAGCGCTAAGTAATATCGAAGTCGTTTACCAAGATGATATAGGGAAGATGTATTATTTCTCTTATGATGTGGTTGATAGTGAGGAAAGCTTCACCGTAGCAACGACACGACCGGAAACCATGTTTGGTGATGTTTGTGTGGTGGTGAATCCAAAGGATGAGCGCTACCAACATTTAATTGGTAAAAAGTGTATCAATCCAGCTAACCAAGATGTTATTACGGTGATTGGTGATGAATATGTGGATATTGAATTTGGAACGGGGGCAATGAAATGCACACCGGCTCATGATCCGAATGACTTTGAGATTGGTAAGCGTCATCATTTAGAATCTATTTTAGTCATGAATCCAGATGGAACCATGAATGAAAAAGCAGGTAAATACGCTGGTATGGATCGCTATGAATGTCGGGAACAGTTGGTAGCGGATATTGAAAAGACCGGTCACTTGGTCAAGATTGAGGAATTTGTGCATGCGGTCGGTCATTCAGAAAGAACCAATGCGGTGGTGGAACCTTATTTGAGTGAACAGTGGTTTGTCAAGATGAAACCATTGGCTAAAGATGTATTGGATACACAAGCTAATGGAGAAAAAAAGATGGCTTTCTACCCAGCGCGTTTTGAAAAGACCTTTAATGCTTGGTTGGAAAATATTGAGGACTGGTGTATTTCACGTCAATTATGGTGGGGACATCGTATTCCAGCTTGGTATCATAAAGAAACCGGTGAACTTTATGTTAATGAAGAAGCACCTAGTGACATTGAAAATTGGATTCAGGATGAAGATGTCTTAGACACATGGTTTTCAAGTGCTTTGTGGCCATTTGGCACATTAGGTTGGCCGGAAGAAACAGAGGATTTTAAGCGCTATTATCCAACTAGTATGATGGGAACTGGTTATGACATTATTTTCTTCTGGGTAGCGCGTATGGCTTTCCAAGCTCGTCATTTCACTGGTCAAGTACCATTTAAAGATGTTGTGTTACATGGTTTAATCCGTGATGCCAAAGGTCGTAAGATGTCGAAGTCTTTAGGAAATGGAATTGATCCAATGGAAGTTATTGATCAATATGGTGTTGATTCTCTTCGGTATTTCTTAACTACGAATTCCACCCCCGGACAAGATTTGCGTTATATTCCAGAAAAAGTTGAAGCGGCTTGGAATTTTATCAATAAGATTTGGAATGCGTCCCGTTTTGTTTTAATGAATTTAGAAGAAGGTCAGGATTTAAGCTTACAAAATAAGATTTTGAGTTCTATTGACACTTGGATTTTAACAAAGCTAAATAAGACGATTGAACAAGTGACCATGAATATGGACAAATATGAATTTGGTTTAGCCGGTAATGAACTTTATGGTTTTGTTTGGAGTGATTTCTGTTCCTGGTATTTGGAATTAGCGAAGGCGAATTTAAGAAGTGAAGATAAGGCGGTTAAGTTAGCGACGGAAGCTACTTTGGCTTATGTGTTAAAGGCGATTGTTTGTTTATTACACCCATACATGCCATTTGTGACAGAAGAACTTTATTTAAATCTTCCCAAGCATTTAGAATCCATTCAATTAGAAACTTGGCCAGTCGTACTTTCAGTACCTGAATTTGATATGGAAGCGATGGAAAGAGTGTTAAGTACAATTTCTCGTTTAAGAGAAGTGAAGTCAATTCATGATTTGAAACCAAGCACAGTTCTTCATTTCTGTTTAAAGGATTTGGACGGGAAAAAGGTTGAAAAGAATGCTGCTTTTGTGACGATGATTCAAACGATGACAAAGTGTGAATGGGTGGATGAAATTGATGATGAACAATCCATTGAAACCCTTCGTGAAGGCAGATTGGTTTTAGCAATGAAGGAATTAAGTGATCCAAAAGAAGAAAGAGAGAAGCTAGAAAAGGAAAAGATACGCTTAGAAGCGGAAATCAAGCGTAGTAAAGCTATGTTATCGAATCCAAACTTTGTTCAAAAAGCACCAAAGAAAAAGGTAGAAATAGAGCAACAAAAACAGGAAACGTATTTAAAACAATACGAAGTGGTTTTAGCCCGTTTACAAGAGTTGAAAAATAGTGTTGCGTAAGGCGAGAGTGATTCTCTCTTTTAGGAAGAAACCGGTGTTTTTTTGGTAAATATGAAGATAGTTCAAGTTTAAATATTGCGAATTGTAAGCGGTTATAATAAAATTTCTATTAGTTAGTTGGAGGTCTTGTATGACAAATCAAAAATACGTCTACCAATTCCAAGAAGGAAATGGTTCCATGCGTGCTTTGTTAGGGGGCAAAGGTGCTAACCTAGCAGAAATGAGAAACCTTGGTATGCCGGTGCCGGAAGGATTTACGGTTACCACAGAAGCTTGTACAGCTTATTATGAAGATGGGAAGAGAATTAATGAATCCATCTTAGATGAAATTAAGAGAAACGTTGTTTGGTTAGAAGAAGTTACGGGTAAGAAATTAGGAAGCAAAGAAAATCCACTTTTAGTTTCGGTTCGTTCAGGTGCTCGTGCTTCAATGCCGGGGATGATGGATACAATCTTAAATTTAGGGATTAACGATGAAGTGGTGAAGGTCATTGAAGAAAAATCAGGCAATACACGTTTTGCTTACGATTCTTATCGTCGTTTTATTCAAATGTTCTCGGATGTGGTGATGGGCTTAGATAAGTCGAAGTTTGAAAAAATCATTGATGAAGTGAAAGAAGAACGCGGTGTTGAATTGGATATTGATTTAACGGGCGAAGATATGAAGGAATTAACAACTCGTTTCAAGGTTTTCTATGAAGAAAACTTACATGAAACCTTCCCTCAAAATCCGCATGTTCAATTAGAAAGATCGGTCGAAGCGGTTTTCCGTTCTTGGAATAATGAACGTGCGATTTATTATCGTCGTATGAATGATATTCCATCTAGTTGGGGTACGGCTGTCAATGTGATGGAAATGGTGTTTGGTAATATGGGTAACGATTGTGGTACCGGGGTTGCCTTTACTAGAAACCCGGCAACCGGCGAAAAGAAGCTATTTGGTGAATTTTTAATGAATGCCCAAGGAGAAGATGTAGTTGCTGGTATTCGTACTCCTCAACCAATCGAAGAATTGGCGAAGACAATTCCGAATGCTTATAATGATTTCATTGAAATTTGCGGTCGTTTAGAGAAACATTACCATGATATGCAAGATATGGAATTTACAATTGAACATGGTAAGTTATTTATGTTACAAACACGTAACGCAAAGCGCACAGCCGCGGCGGCTTTAAAGGTGGCTGTGGATATGGAAACAGAAGGTCTTGTAACAAAAGAGCAAGCACTTCTAATGGTTGAGCCAAAGCAATTGGATGATTTATTACATCCTCAATTCGATCAAAAGACTTTGCAGGCTAAGTCTGGAGATATTATTGCGAAAGGCTTAGCGGCTTCTCCCGGAGCCGCTTGCGGTGAAGTGGTTTTCACGGCTGAAGATGCGAAGAATAAGGCTTCTTTAGGTCGTAAGGTTATCTTGGTTCGTTTGGAAACAAGCCCGGAAGATATTGAAGGCATGCATGTATCACAAGGGATTTTAACGGTACGTGGTGGTATGACATCACATGCTGCGGTAGTAGCTCGTGGTATGGGTACTTGTTGTGTATCGGGTGCCGGTTCTATTCAAGTTAATGAAGAAGCTGAAACCTTCATTGTTGGTGGTGAAACTTATAAGACAGGGGATGTTATCTCATTGGATGGCTCTACAGGTAATGTATATCGTGGTCGTATTGAAACCGTTCCTGCAACAATTTCAGGTGACTTTAAGACATTTATGACTTGGGCAGATGAAACTCGTACAATGAAGGTTCGTACCAATGCGGATACGCCAGAAGATGCTCGTAAAGCCCTTGAATTTGGTGCTGAAGGTGTTGGTTTAGTTCGTACGGAACATATGTTCTTTAACTCACAAGAAAGAATTAATGCGATTCGTGAACTATGTATTTCAACTAATAACGAACAAAGAGAAAAAGCGTTGGCTTTATTAGAACCTATGCAACAGGCTGACTTTGAAGGTATTTACGAAGCTATGGAAGGAAGAAGTGTAACGATTCGTCTATTGGATCCACCTCTTCATGAATTCTTGCCTAAGACAGCACAAGAAGCGGAACAGGTTGCTAAAGACTTGGGCGTTACCGTGGATGAAATTGTTATGGCTTCCGCAAACTTGCATGAATTTAATCCAATGATGGGTCACCGTGGTTGTCGTTTGGATGTGACTTATCCGGAAATTGGTCGCATGCAGGCACGTGCTATTATGAAAGCTACCTTAGCAGTGAATAAACGTCATCCGGAATACCATTTGGTTCCGGAAGTCATGATTCCTTTGGTTGGTGAAAAGAAGGAATTAGATTATGTTGCGAATATTATTCGTAGTACATTTGATGAAGTGATTAAAGAAGCTGGTGTTAGTCAAGAGTATAAGGTTGGTACAATGATTGAAATTCCTCGTGCCGCTCTAACAGCCGATCAATTAGCTAAAACAGCGGAATTCTTCTCTTTTGGAACGAATGACTTAACACAGATGACCTTTGGTTTCTCAAGAGATGATGCCGGTAAGTTCTTGAATGATTACTACGATAAGCATGTCTATGACTTTGATCCATTTGCCCACGTGGATCAAACGGGTGTTGGTCAATTAATCCAAATGGCTTGTGATAAAGGTCGTTCGACTCGCCCGGATATTCACTTAGGTGTTTGTGGAGAACATGGTGGTGACCCGGCAAGCATTAAGTTCTTCCAAAAAGTTGGCTTAACCTATGTGTCTTGTTCACCATATCGTGTCCCAATTGCTCGTTTAGCCGCCGCACAAGCCGCTATTCTTGAAAAGAAATAAATAATTAAGATAGGGGGAGTTGTTTTCAACTTTCCCTTCTTTTATTTAATCAGTGTTTATCATAAAATACACAGATGAGTATCAATAAATAAAAGAACATAAAAAAAGACTTCACATTGAAGTCTAATAGCACACGATGTGCAGTTGGTCTAAACCAACGATTTCAGCAAACTTTTATTTGAACTCGCCGTGTAATTTTTTTGGGGGAAACTGTCGATATGATATATTTCCACAAGCATCATGTACAGTATCTTAACGGGAGCCGGTAAAATAACAAAGCATAAAAATAAAGAAGTCTAGCTGCGATGGTGCAGCTGGATTTTTTATTATTTTATTTTTGAACAGAGAAAAAATAAAAAAAGCGATGAATCGCTTTCCTAATTAAAGACTATTAACTAATTTAGCTAAACGAGACTTTTGACGAGCAACATAGTTCTTCTTCTTAATATGAGAAACAAGAGCTTTGTCCAAAGACTTATTCGCCATGTTATAAGCTTCAGTTGCTGTTGCTTTATCCTTAGCTTCAACAGCCACTAAAACTTTCTTAATAGCTGTCTTTAATTCTGTCTTTTCACCAGCTAAAGCATGTTGTTTTTTAAGGTTGGTTAAAGCACGTTTCTTTTGCGATTTGATATTTGCCACGATGACACCTCCTGTCTTTATAAGCTGTTCTATAATACCAAAAGCATAACTAAATTGCAAATATTTATCTCCTAAAAACTATGATAGAATAGAGCCATTGAGAAGGGAGATTGTTAATGAATATCCTATTTTTTGGTACACCTGAATTCGCAAAAGAAATGTTAGAAACGCTCTATCAAGAAAAATATAATATTGTAGCCATTGTTTCCCAGCCCGATCATTTTCTTGGTCGTAAAAAAGTTTTAACACCAACCCCAACGCATCAGTTTGCTTTAGAACATAATATCCCCTGTTTACAACCCGAAAAATTAAAAGAGGCAGTAGAAGAAGTTCTATCCTATCAACCTGATTTTATTTTAACCTGTGCTTATGGACAATTTATTCCCCAGGCTATCCTCGATTATCCAAAATACAGTTGCTTAAATATCCATCCATCCCAACTACCAAAATATCGTGGGGGAGCACCAATTCACCACGCTATTATGAATGGGGAAAAAGAAACGGCTGTTTCCTTAATGAAGATGGTTAAGAAAATGGATGCAGGGGATATTTATGCCCAACGTGTGATTGAAGTAGGCGAAGATGAACGATTCTATGAATTAAACCAACGCTTAATTTCTATCGCAAAAGTTATCATTCGTGAAGACTTACCTTTGTATTTTGAAGGAAAATTAAAAGCTATTGTTCAAGAGGAAGATAAAGTCAGCTTAGGTCTTAATCTAACGAAAGAAGAAGAGATGGTTCACTTTCAAACAGAAGCCATTCATCAACTGTATAATCACATCCGTGCCTTATACGATTGGCCAATTGCCTATGGCTTAATTGATGGTAAACGCATTAAATTTATCACTTGTCGAAAAGAAGTTTGTGAACATACAAAAACAATCGGTGAAGTCGTTGGCTTAGAAGGAAAAGGGCTAAAGATAGCTTGCCAAGGAGGCTATCTTGTTGTCTATGAATTACAACCGGAAGGAAAGAAAACAATGGACGCAAAATCATTTATGAATGGTTTTGGTCGTTCTTTAATTGGTCATTGTTTTGAATAGGAGTTATATGGATCAAAATAAAATTCGAAATTTTTGTATTATTGCCCATATTGATCATGGGAAAAGTACTTTAGCTGATCGTATCTTAGAAATGACGGATACCGTTTCCCAAAGAGATATGAAATCCCGGCTACTAGATGATATGGAGTTGGAAAGAGAAAGAGGCATCACCATTAAGCTAAACGCTGTCCAATTGAAATATGAAGCTAAAAATGGGGAAGATTATATCTTTAACTTAATTGATACCCCGGGTCATGTTGATTTTAGTTATGAAGTATCTCGCTCCCTAGCGGCTTGTGAAGGGGCTGTTTTGGTTGTGGATAGCACTCAAGGTGTTCAAGCCCAAACCCTGGCAAACACTTATCTAGCTTTAGATAATGATTTAGAGATTCTTCCTGTCATCAATAAAGTTGATATGAATAACGCTGACCCTGATAAAACAAAGAAAGAAATTGAAGATATCATTGGTTTAGATTGTTCTAATGCTCCTTTAATTTCAGCACGTTCCGGTTTGAATGTTGACCAAGTTTTAGAACAAATTGTTGAACATATTCCAAGTCCCAAAGGAGAAAAGAATAAACCACTACAAGCTCTAGTGTTTGATTCTTTCTATGATGCCTATCGAGGTGTTATCCCCTTAGTTCGCGTGCGAGAGGGGTCAATTAAAGTGGGCGATAAAATTCGCTTTATGGCAACCGGGGCGGAATATGAAGTCTTAGAATGTGGTATCCGTACCCCAAGAGAAGTAAAGGTCAACAAGTTGGAATGTGGTGATGTCGGTTGGATTACAGCTTCTATTAAATCGATTCAACATGTTCATGTGGGGGATACGATTACGCATATTAATCAACCGGCTGAAATGGCTTTAAGTGGTTATCGAGTGATGAATCCAATGGTGTATTGTGGACTTTATCCAAGCGATGCGGATCGCTATGGTGACTTACAAGATGCTTTAGATAAATTACAACTCAATGATGCTTCACTTCGGTATGAGCCGGAAACTTCTCAAGCGTTAGGTTTTGGTTTCCGTTGTGGTTTCTTAGGATTACTTCACATGGATGTTGTCCAAGAACGCTTAGAAAGAGAATACAATTTGGATTTAATTGTGACTTCTCCCTCGGTTATTTATCAGGTTTATCAAACCGATGGCACCATGGTAGTGGTGGATAATCCAGCCCATATGCCTGAACCATCTAGGATTAGTCGCATTGAAGAACCCTATGTTTTAGCGAAGATTATGGTTCCAGATACTTATATTGGGGTGGTCATGGAACTATGCCAAAATAAACGAGGTATTTATAAAACCATGGAAATCATTGATACCGGTAGAAATGAAATTCATTACGAATTACCACTATCAGAAATTATCTTCGATTTCTTTGATCGTTTAAAATCTTGTTCAAAAGGCTACGCTTCTTTGGATTATGAAATCATTGGTTATCGTGCGGAAGACTTAGTGAAAATGGATATTTTATTAAATCATGAAGCTGTGGATGCTTTATC
Source organism: Bulleidia sp. zg-1013 (assembly GCF_019798045.1). NCBI lineage: Bacteria > Bacillati > Bacillota > Erysipelotrichia > Erysipelotrichales > Erysipelotrichaceae > Bulleidia > Bulleidia sp. zg-1013. The sequence goes on along the minus strand of NZ_JAGXEX010000001.1, from coordinate 125,259 downwards.
GGTGATTGTTCATCGTCATTCAGCCTTTAATCGTGGAAATGCGATTGCAATCAAATTAAAGAAATTACTTCCTCAACAACAATTTGAAATACCAATTCAAGCAGCAATAGGTGGGAAAGTCATTGCTCGAACTAATATTAAGGCCTTACGTAAGAATGTCTTGGCGAAATGTTATGGTGGGGATATTTCTCGTAAGAAGAAACTTCTTGAGAAACAAAAAGAAGGGAAAAAGAGAATGAAGGCAGTGGGATCAGTTGAAATACCACAAGAAGCTTTTATGGCTGTCTTATCCATGGATGATGACAAGTAAAGCTCTATATATTCATGTGCCGTTTTGTGCGCATATCTGTGCTTATTGTGATTTTGCTCATGTTGGTTACCAATCTTCTCTCGTTAATCAATGGTTAGAAGCCCTACAAACAGAAATAGCTTCAAGGACAATTCCTAAAGATTTAAAGACGCTTTATCTAGGTGGGGGAACACCGGTTAGTCTAAGGGAAGAGGAATTAAAAAAGTTATTAACTTTATTGGATCCCTATTGCCAAGGGGTTGAAGAATACACGATTGAAATCAACCCTGAAGTGATGACTTTAGAAAAAGCTAAAATATGTGCTAAGCATGGAGTGAATCGGGCTTCAATTGGTTTTCAAAGCTCCAATGAAGTTTTATTAAAATTGATGGGACGAAAACACAATTATGCAAAAGTGCAAGAAACGATTGCTTTTCTAAAAGAAGTTGGGATAACGAATTTCTCTTTGGATTTAATGTATTCTTTACCAAATCAAAGTATGGAATTGTTGCAACAATCCGTTCAAGACGCGCTTGCTTTAAAACCGACACATTTATCTCTTTACTCCTTGACGATTGAGCCAAATACAGTTTTTGCTCGAAAAGGTTTGAAACCGGCTGAGGCAGAATTAGAAGCGGATATGTATGAATGGCTATGCGCTTATTTACCAAGCAAAGGCTACGAACAATATGAAATTGCGAGCTTCGCGAAGAAAGGCTTTCCCTCAAAACACAATCAAGTCTATTGGCGATATGAAGATTTTATCGGCTTATCTTGTGGAGCAAGTGGAAAAGAAAATCATGAACGCTATGATAAACCAAGGAGCTTGAAAGCGTATCTAAAAAATCCATTAGCCAAAAAAAGTATTCCTTTATCCAAGGAAGATGAAATGTTTGAATCAATTATGATGGGCTTGCGTTTAAGAAAAGGAATTCATCTACGTCATTGGCAAGATTGTTATAAGGAAAATCTACTAGAGTATTATAAGGAAGCTGTTAAAAAACATGTCGATAATGGTAATCTTATCATGGAAGAGGCTTTTATTCATTGTACCAAGCAAGGATTTCCTGTTTTGCAGTCAATATTAGTTGATTTTCTTTAGTCTTTAAGCTATTATGAATGAGCTTTTGGACTGGGTTTACTGATTCCTCAACGATAAACTCGGTTTAGAAGGAAAAGAAAGAAAGAGGAACATACAATGTTATCCAAAGAAAAGATTGCTGAAATCACAAAAGAATTCGGACATAAAGAAGGCGATACAGGTTCTGTTGAAGTTCAAGTGGCTTTGCTGACAAACCAAATCAACTCTTTAACAGAACACATGAAAGTGAATAAGAAGGACTATTCTTCAAACCGTGGTCTATTGAAGATGGTTGGTCGTCGTAAGAATATGTTGGAATACTTAAAGAAGAAGGATATTAATCGTTACCGCGATTTAGTTAAGGCGTTAGGTTTAAGAAAGTAATGTAAAGGACCGTAAACAAGTGTTTTACGGTTTTTTTGTGCTCATGAATAGCCTATAATGAGAGTATGAAGATGATTGAGTTAAAAGGGGTTAAAAAAACTTATACTATGGGTGAAGTTCAGATACCAGCCTTGGCTGGTGTTGACTTCTCAATTGATGAAGGACAAGTGGCCGCTATTGTTGGTAATAGCGGTGCTGGTAAGTCAACCATATTGAATATTTTAGGTGGTATGGATTACGTCACATCAGGGGAAGTGTATATTCGTGGACAAGCCATTCACAAGATGAATGAAAAAGATTTAACCAATTATCGTCGTTTACAAGTTGGTTTTGTTTTCCAGTTTTATAATCTGGTGGGAAATTTAACCGCTTTAGAAAACATTGAATTAGCTTCGGAAATATCCAATCATCCTTTAAAGCCGGAAGAAATCTTAGATTTGGTTGGTTTAAAAGATCGCAAAGCCCATTTTCCTGCTCAATTATCTGGTGGTGAACAACAACGTGTTGCGATTGCCAGAGCGATTGTTAAAAATCCCGATTTATTGTTATGCGATGAACCAACGGGAGCCTTAGATGATAAAACAGGTAAACAAATTCTTCAATTGCTTCAAGACATGTCCCGACAATTTCATAAAACAGTGATTATCATTACTCATAATCAAGCTATTTGTCCAATGGCGGATGTCGTCATTCGTGTGAAAGATGGTTTAATTCAATCTTATACAGAAAATAAACATCCATTAGCGGTGGAGGAAATTGAATGGTAAAAGCCAAAACCTTTTGGAAATCATTAGGTCGCTTAATTCTCAAAACAAAAGGGCGCTACATCAACCTCGTTGCGATTGTGGCGATAGGGGTGGCTTTTTTCGTGGGAGTTTCTTCTTCGGCAGGAATTATGGCACATTCTGTTTCTTCTTATAATCAAAGATACAAGCTAAAACAAGCGACCATTTATTCGAATTATGGCTTTGAACAAGAAGATGTCGATAAAATAGCGAAACAGGCAGAAATCAAGCAAAGTGAAGCTTCTTATTTCGAGGATGCCCAAGTACTAAGTAATCATGAAACAAGAATTACCCGTATTCATTCCTACAATCCTAAAAAGAGTATCAATCAATTTGAACTAGTCGAAGGTCGTATGCCAGAAAATAATCAGGAGGTACTTGCTGAAAAGGGTTCTAGTATTATGCCCGGTTTTAAACTAGGGGATGCTTTAAGACTTGAAAAGAAAGATACTATTCTCAAGGTGAAACAATTCAAAGTAGTTGGTTTGGTGAAAACACCTTTATACCTCAATCAAATGAAAGAAAATTCTACTTTACAAAATCAAGAAATCTCCACTTATCTTTATCTACAAGAAGACGGGTTTAAGAGTGACCGTTATCGCGAAGTAAATTTGATTTTTAAAGGGAATTTTGATACGAATGAATTCTCTAAGGATTACCAAAACCAATTGGATAAAATTCAAGAAACTTTAAAACCAAAACTAATGAAATTAGGTAAAGAGGAAGGAAACCGTGTTAAAGAGAGTGCTTTAAAAGACTATCAATCCGGTTTAGATACTTATCAAAAAGAAAAAATGAAATTCAAGGATAAGAAACAAGCCGTCAATCAAAAACTTAATGAAGCGAAAGAAAAGTTAGAGAAGAGTGAAAAAGAGATTAATCAAGGCAAAGTTCAATTGGATAATGCCAAACATGACTTAATAAAACAAGAAGAGACATTGAAACAGAAGGAAAAAGAAACGAAAGAAAAAATTCAAATTTCCTATCAAAAGCTTCAAGCTAAAAAATTTTTTTCAAGCAAACAACTTCAATCTTTATGCAAACAAAAAGAAACATTGCTCAAACAAAATGAAGAGCTAATTAAACAAAAAGGACAAGTAGAACAAGTAAAACCAATCCTAAATCAATTGGAAGGCTTAGAACAATTGATTCATCTTATTTCCAGTGAACAAGCTATTTGGTCCAGCTATCCGGATGAAACAATTGTAGCGACGATTCCGACTATTCATAGTGACCAATATGGTTTTGATACTCAACAAAATGTGGCATCTTTAAAGGCTTATTTGGCACAACTTTTACAACAAAAGCAACGTATTTTAAATGAATTAAAGTTTTTAAACGGGAATAAAGTTAGTGAAAAAAAGGCGGATTTAAAGCAGAAATTAAGTCAAATCGAACAAGGCTTAAAACAAATCGAGTCTGGTTTAGAACAAATTAAAGAGGGTAGCCAAAAAATACAAACCGGCTTACAGACGTTAGAACAAGCTTTTAAAACCATCCAAGCAGAGAAAATAAAAGGCACTAGTCAATTCAATTTGGCTCGAAAGAAATTAAATCAAGCTAAAAAGACCCTCCGGCAAAAAGAGGTACAGTGGAAGGATGGGCATGTGAAATTACAATCAGCTAAGAAGAAATACCAAGAAGTCCGGAAAGAAAGCCAAGAAAAATTAGTCGATGGAGAAAGAAAATTAAAAGAAGCGAAGTATAAATTAGTGGATGCCAAAAAAGAAATCAATCGTTTGGAAGATGGAGAATGGATCTATGTGGATCGTTGCCGTCATTACGCTTCCATTACTTTTAGAAATACGGTTGACCAAATGAAAGCTATTGCGCGTATTTTTCCGGTGTTTTTCATTCTTATAGCAATGCTAGTGTGTTTAACCACTATGACACGTCTAGTGGAAGAAGACCGTAGTGAATTAGGAACTTTCCGTGCTTTAGGCTATCAGCGTAAACGTTTATTCCAAAAATATGCTTGTTATTCATTATCGGCAACCGGATTGGGCTTAATCTTGGGCGTTTTAATTGGTATGGCCAGTTTCCCATTTATCATCTATGAAGCTTGGAAAATGATGTTTATTCTTCCAAAGATACAAATGGAAATTTCATGGTTATTTATCACTCGGACCGTTGTCGGTTTCTTTGTGGTGATGTATGGAACTACTTGGTTTGCGGTACAGCGTGATACGAAAGAAATGCCGGCCTCATTGATGCGACCAAAAGCGCCAAAAATTGGTAAAACTATCTTATTAGAAAGAATTCCATGTTTGTGGAAACGCCTTAGTTTCTTACATAAAGTTACCTTTCGTAATCTCATTCGCTATAAGAAACGCTTCTTTATGTCCATTATTGGTATTGCCGGCTGTTCTGCTTTAATGGTGATGGGTTTTGGTATTCGTGATTCCATTACTTCTTTAGTGAATCTTCAATTCAAAAAAATTCTTCATTATGATGGTGTGGTTGAGGCCAAGGATGACGTAAATACTTTAAAGTTAGACTTAGAAAAAGATTCGGATATTGCATACGTAAAAGAAGGTTTGTCTTTTAATACAAGTATTAGTTATAAAGGAAAAGAAAAAAGTGCTAGTCTTTATTCAGGATTACACTTAGAAACACTGTATCAATTAGAAGATTTGCATAGGCAGAAAATATCTTTTCAAGAAGATGGCTTGATTATCAGTGAAAAAGTAGCTCAACAGCTTGGAGCTCGTGAAGGGGATGTTGTTACTATTGAAAATGCGGTTGGGAAAAAGTTTGAAGTACCCATTCGTAAGATTGTGGTTTATTATGTGCAACATGGTATTTGGATGAATCCAGCTACTTATGAAAAGATTTTCCACGAAAAAGTAGTTGAAAATAGTGCCTTTGTGAAAGTGAAAAAGAATGTTTCAGTAGCGGATTTGGAGAAGAAGCTCTTGCAAAGAATGGATGTAAAAAAGATTGAATTCTTTCGTCCGCAAATTGAAAACTTTAACCAAATGATTTTAGGATTGGATGCGATAGTTTGGGTGTTGATTGCATCGTCGATGTTACTGGCGTTTGTGGTCTTACAAAATCTAATTAGTTTAAATATTTCTGAAAGAATAAGAGAAATTGCTACCTTAAAAGTACTGGGTTTTAGAAAGCGGGAGATAGAACGTTATGTCTTCCAAGAAAATATTTTATTAACTGCACTGGCTTCATTGGTTGGTTTACCAATTGGTATCTTATTGCATCGAGCTATTATGACAACCATACAGGTAGAAAATATTACCTTTCCAATTCAAATTCATTGGTTAAGCTTTGTGTATGCGTTCTTATGGACCGCTTTGTTTGGTCTTGCGGTAACCAGATGGATGCGTAAATATATTCATCGTATTGATATGGTAGAAAGTTTAAAGAGTTTAGAATGAATTATGTTTATATCTTAGAATGTGAGGATGGTAGCTTTTATACCGGATGGACAAGGGATATTGAGAAGCGTTTTACTTCCCATTGTTTAGGAAAAGGTGCAAAATACACTCGAAGCCATCCACCAAAAAGAATTGTGTATTGCGAAATACTGTCCAGCAAACAAGACGCAATGTCCAGGGAATGGCACATCAAACGATTAAGTCACCAAGCAAAAGAAGAATTGGTGCAATCGTATCAAAGGACAAACGAAAAGAGGAGGAAAAGTATGTCAAATTTAAAGTTTTACAAATGTGAAAATTGTGGAAAGGTGATGGTTCAATTAAATTCTGAAGCAAGTGCTTGCCCAGCCGGAATGGTAGAACTAACCACCGCCAGCCAATCGGGAGCAGTTGAAAAACACCAGCCTGTTGTTACAGTGAATGGGAATCACTACAAAGTTCAGGTTGGTGAAGTAGCTCACGTTATGACTGAGGAACATTTGATTGAATCTATTGTTGTTGAATTTGTGAATGGATTTAGAGTATTTCATTTGGGCGTTGGTGCTAATCCGGAAGTTGAATTTGATAGTGAAGAAAAACCGGTAGCGGTATACGAGTATTGCAATTTACATGGTCTTTGGAAAGAGAGTTTATAAGAGAATGTGTGCTTCGGCACACATTTTTTATGGAAAGAATGAAAAAACAGCTATGGTTTGTGGTACTATTACTATAATTGAAAAGTGGAGAAAAGATGGAAAAGTTTAAGAAAAGTTGGTCTTTTTTTGGAAAGACAATTACCGTAGAAAATGGTGAAATCGCAAAACAAGCTGGTGGAGCTGTCATTGTTCGATATAATGACACGACAATTCTTTCCACCGCAACCGCTAGTTCGCAAGCGAAAGATACAGATTTCTTTCCGCTAACGGTTTTATATCAAGAAAAAATGTATGCGGCAGGTAAGATACCAGGTGGTTTCTTAAGAAGGGAAGGACGTCCAAGTGAACATGCGACCTTAACAGCACGTTTGATTGACCGTCCCATTCGTCCTTTATTTGCGGAAGGTTTCCGTAATGAAGTACAAGTTGTTAATACTGTTTTATCCAATGATCCAGATGCAAGTAGTGAAATGGCATCCTTATTTGGTTCTTCTTTAGCTTTATGTGTATCTGATATTCCTTTTAATGGACCGGTGGCAGGTGTGCAAGTGGTTCGTGTTAATGGTGAATTTTTAATCAATCCAAGCATGGAAGAAAATGCGAAAGGGGATTTACATCTAACCGTTGCCGGTACAAAACAAGCCATCAATATGGTTGAAGCAGGAGCAAAGGAAGTTTCAGAAGAAACAATGTTAGCAGCCCTACAAGCAGGTCATGATGCAATTAAGATTCTTTGTGAAATTCAAGAAGAAGTTATCGCAGCTTGTGCAAAGGAAAAGATGGAAGTAACTCTATATGAGATTGATCAAAAGATTAAAGCTTATATAGATGAACATGGTGCTAAGCATATTCAAGAAGCTGTTTCAATCAAAGGAAAATTAGAACGCTATTCAACGATTGATTCCTTAATTGAAGAAATGGTTCAAGCCGTTTCTGAATGGGATTATGAAACAGAGATGGATAAGAATAAAGCAATGAAACAAGCCCATGAATATGGCGTGGAGATTGAAGCTAATGAAGTTCGTCGCTTGATTTCCGAAGATAAAGTGCGCCCTGATGGTCGTGCCTTAGATGAATTACGTCCTTTAGACAGTCAGGTGGATTTATTGCCTAGAGTCCATGGTTCAGCTTTATTTACCCGTGGGGAAACACAAGTTCTTTCGGTTACAACTTTAGGACCTTTAAGTGATGCACAAATGATGGATGATTTAGGTATTGAAGAAGAAAAGAGATTTATGCACCAATATAATTTCCCACCCTTCTCAGTTGGGGAAGTTGGTCGTATGGGTTCTCCGGGGCGTCGTGAAATTGGTCATGGTGCTTTAGGGGAAAGAGCCTTAGCTCAAGTTTTACCAAGCGAAGAAGAATTTCCTTATGCGATTCGTACATCAGCCGAGGTATTGGAATCCAATGGTTCTTCCTCACAAGCTTCGATTTGTGCGGGTACGATGTCTTTAATGGCTGCTGGTGTACCAATTAAAGCCATGGTAGCCGGGGTTGCGATGGGACTTATCACCGTAGGTGATACGTATTCAGTATTAACCGATATTCAAGGCATGGAAGACCATTATGGTGATATGGATTTTAAGGTAGCTGGTACGCGTGATGGAATCACGGCATTACAAATGGATATTAAAGTAACCGGTATTTCACAAGATATTTTAAGAGAAGCTTTAGCCCAAGCTTATAAAGGTCGTATGCAGATATTGGACAACATGGAAGCGTGTATTAGTGAGCCAAGAGCGGATGTATCGAAGTGGGCGCCTAAGATGGATCGTCTAATCATTCCTGAGGATAAGATTCGTATCGTTATTGGTAAAGGTGGCGAAATGATTGATAAGATTATCGCAACTTGTAACGATGTTAAGATTGATATTGAAGATGATGGATCTTGCGTCATTTACCACATGAACCGTGAAATGATTAATAAAGCGAAAGAAATGATTGAAAACTTAATCAAGGAAGCGAAAGTTGGTGAAGTTTATGAAGCAACGGTTACAGATGTTCGTGAAAGCTTTGCATTTGTGAACTTATTTGGTAATGTGGATGCTTTATTGCATGTATCACAATTAGCTTGGGAACGGGTTGAAAATATCAAAGATAAAGTGCATGTTGGTGATCATATTCAAGTCAAGGTCATTCAAGTAGACGATGCTGGCAAAGTGAAGGTTTCAGCGAAGGAACTTTTAGAAAAACCAGATGGTTATGTTGAGCCACAACGTAAGCCATTTAAATCACAAAAATCAGAAGGTGAAACACGCGTCTTTAGAAAGAAGAAAGAAGAAGAGAAGGTTTAACCTTCTCTTTTATCAAGAGGGAATTTATGGCAAGAATGCGAACAAAAAAATGGGCAATGCCTTGGATTGAAGAACATGGTGATTTAATTTTTCAAGATCCTAGCCCTTTAAAGGGAAAATGGAAAGAAAAACTACATAGTCAAAAACTACATTTAGAAATAGGATCAGGAAAAGGCGCCTATTTAAATCAAATGGCAACTTTATACCCCAATGATGCTTGGGTAGGAATTGAAAAAGAAGTGGCGGCGATTGCGATGGCTGCTCGTTATAGTTATGAAGAAAATCCAAATTCTTTTAATAATAAAGTTTTTGTGCTAGGCGATGCGGATCAAGTACTAAATTGGTTTGAAGCAAAGGAAATTCATAGTTTACACTTAAATTTTTCGGATCCTTGGCCTAAAAAATACACACATAAAAGAAGATTAAGCTCACAAAAATTCTTAGAACGTTACCAAGTTATCTTGGAAGATGATGGTGAAATCATTATGAAAACGGATAATAAAGGTTTATTTGAGGACAGCTTGGTGTATTTCAATGAATCTGGCTTTCTTTTAAAAGAAGTATCGGTAGACTATCGAAGAAATCAACATCCAGAAGATGCGATTACAGAATACGAACAACGTTTTATGGATTTAGGACAGCCGATTTATCACTGTATTGTGCAGAAAAATAAGTTAGAATAAGAGTATGAAAAAGCTACTCTTATTTTTACTGACCTGTGTTTTGCTTGGCTGTTCTTCAAACATTCATCGGCAACAAAAAATACCGGTTTTAACAAGTTCCAACAGTAACGTATTCCAAAAGAGCTACCACTTTTATATACCAAGTTCAATAGGACGTTTTGAAAGCAATGGGGACAGTTATGTTCTGGATTATCAGGGTACAAAGTTTCAAATGACCTTTAATCTTTCAACAGTGTTATTTGATTATAAAGAACCATTCTTGAAGAAGCCGCAGTTTAAAGGGGAATATATAGATGTTCATCAGGACAAACAAATGTATTTGGTTTCTTATGAAAAGCTTGAAAATCAAAAGTATTATTTGATTTATGAAAGCCCGGCTTTTATTGGTACAAGTATTTGTGAAAAGGTTGAAATGGCTGCCATTGTAAGGACGATGGTGCAGATTTCACAAAGTTTACAGGTGGATAAAAAGACCTTGCAAGAACAGTTTGTAAAGATTGACCGTAAAAAATACATAGCCGATGCGATTCCTTTTTTTGAAAAGAAAGTCGCAAAAGAAGGGCGTATTGAAGATTTATTTAGCAATAACTTAGAGGAAAGTGAAAAGAAGATGGTTGAGCATAAAGGTGATTGATTTTCTTTTACAACTTTTTAAATATAGACTAAAATAGTAAAGTACATAGGAAGGGCTGAAAATTCTATGATTAAGAAGATACAAAATTTATTATTTGAAGATGAAATACCGGAAGAATTAGAAAATGAGACGGTTGAGAAGGAAGAAGAAAAAGCAAGTGTTGTGGAAAAGATAGCGGAACCAATCGCACCAGTTCAAGAAAAGAAAGTGGTAACACCGGTTGTTCCGGTAGAAGAAGAAAAAATTGTTGAAACACCAAAGCCATCTTTTCCTAACATCACAATTGATGATAAGAAAGCTAGTGCACCGGCAAAACGTATGAAAAAAGAAAGTCGTAAGGTGAGTGAAACAAAATCTTTTGATTACAAATTTCAACCTGTCATTAGTCCTATTTTTGGTGCAAATGAAAAGGATGTTGATGCCTTGAAATCAACTGCTTCAAAACTAAATGAGAAAGAAAAGAAGAAGCATATGGAGAATGTGACAACGATTCTTTCACCAATGTGGGGTAGTGAAGGAAATAATCCTATTCACAATGTTAAAGAAGAAGTGAAGGAAACACCTTCGAGTGTGTTATTAAATGATTCCCAAATCGATGATGAAATTCCTGAGTTCTCCTTGGATGATATTTTAAATGAGCGTGATAAGGTTTATGGCAAAGTATCGGCAGGGGATACAATGTATGATAGTGAAAGTGGTGTTTTTCCGCAATTAAATTTATTTGATGATGAGCTGGAAGATGCAGAAGATTCCACAACGGTTATTAAAAAAACGATGAAGCATTAAGGTATTTAAAGAGGATGAGATGAAGTACAGCTCCAAAAGTTAGTTTGATGGTCAACTTTTGGGGTTCAGTTCAGAGTATCCTCTTTTTTAATTGAATCTTTGAAAATGTTTTAATGATTTTCATTACATTTAATTGAAAGTGTTTACAAATATCTTTATAATATTAAATAGAGGTAGACTATATGGATGCATTATTGAATGATTTACAACTAGTATGTGCAAAATTACTACCTGTTTTAGGGGTAGTGGTTTTGGTATTTATCTGTATGGTTTTAAAGCGGTTGATTACCTTATTAGAATCCATCAATAAAACAGTGAACCAATTAGAACCGACAATGAAGTTGGTGGATGAAAGTCTTGAAAAAGTACAAGCTCCTTTGGACACAACTGTTAAGTATTCTAAGAGCTTAGATTCTATTCATGATAAGGTATCTTCAGCTGTATCAAAAGCAAGTAAAGCGGTTAGTGACAATTTGAAAAAGAAAAAAGAGGAGGGAGATTTAAATGACAAATAAGAATGAAAACTATGATGATTCTTTTGAAAACATCGAAAAAACGGTTGAAGACCTAAAAAAGAAGTTACAGCAGTTAGAGGAAGAAAAAGCAGAATCTTTCGAGGAAGATGATGTTCCAAGGGAAGTGAATTTGTTTGAAGAAATGAAACAAAACACAAAGGAATTAAAGGAAGAAACGTTTCAAAAAGTCGAAGACTTAGAAAAAAAGATAGCCGACAATGAACAATTCCAAAAGACGCTAGCTTACATCAAAGAACATGCGCGTAAAAGTCGTCAAAAATTATCGAATACTTGGGATGACGTTCAATCGAGTGAACAATGGAAAACTTTATCAGCTAAGGCAAAAGAGGGTAAAGAACAATTTGGAAAAAAGGTTCTGCCTAAAGTGGAAGAAGGCGCTAAAATCATTTTTGATAAATCAAGAGAAGTCATCCAAAGTGATTTTGTTCAAGATACTTTTACAAAGGTTAAAGAAGTTGGCGAAACAATTTGGCATAAAATCCAAGATGAAATAAATGATAAGAAATAGGGTTTGAATATGAAACGTGTAACAATTTATGATGTCGCTCGTGAAGCGAATGTGTCCTTAGCAACGGTATCTCGTGTTATCAATGGTTCAAATGTGGTGAAAGCACCAACGCGTGAAAGGGTTGAAAATGCGGTTGAAAAGCTAGGTTATAAGCCAAATGCGATTGCGCAAGGCTTAGCTCTACAGAAAACAACAACAATTGGTTTGGTTGTTCCAGAAGCTTCTTTCACGTATACTGGTCAAATTATCAACGGTTTAATCGATGTCGCTAAGATTTACAATTACAACATTATGTTGCATACGATTACAGATGGTATTACGGATTTGAATTCAGTGGTGGAAGATATTATTAAATCCCATGTAGATGGGGTGATTATTTTCAATGATAAATTAAGAGCCGGTGATATGGTTGCTTTAAATCGCTATAATATTCCTGTCGTTGTGATTGGCAACAAAATTGAAGCGAAAGATGTATGTTCAGTTTATGTAAATATTGAAAAAGCTATTTATGAACTGGTGATGAAGTATCTTGAAGAAGGTAAGGAGAATATTGCAATTTTAGAAGATCGCAAAAATCCACAACAATATCAGCATATCTTACAAGGAGCAAAGAAGGCTTTTGTTTCTAAGGGTAAGGAATTTAATGGTCAGTTGAATTTACCGGCCGGAACCCGCACTTCGTATGGCTTTTTAAAGGATTGGTTAAAGAATCATCGTTATGATTTGATGATTGGCTATCGCGATTCACAAGCTATGGCGATTATCAATGCTGCAAGAGAAAATAATATTTCAGTCCCAGAGGATATGGAAGTGGTTTGTATCTTAGATACAAAATACAACACTATTATGCGTCCACAGGTATCCTCATTCTCGATTCCGTCTTATGATTTAGGGGCTGTATCTATGCGCATGATGACCAAGATGCTACAAAGAAATGAAAATGAAGATCGTGAAGATTCGATTGAATTGAGTTATTTATTTACATCACGTCAATCAACCAAAGAATAAAGATTGAAAACCTTGTTTGGTTTTGTTAAAATACTCCAAAAGCGTTGAAGAGAAGAAGTACCATTTGGAAGAATTGTAGAGAGAGCTTGTTCGGTGAAAAAGCTTGTTTGGAAGAATTGGGAATACATCTTGGAGCTATTTATCTCAAAAGGTAAATCGTTAGCCTGCGTTAAAGGTAGTTAAGGGCATAGATAAATCTATGAACTAAGGTGGTACCGCGCAATAGCGTCCTTAGAATGAAGGGCGCTTTTTATATGCCCTAGAAGGAGAAAATATGAATTTTTTAGAAGAATTACAATGGCGAGGATTAGTTAAAGATTACACAGATTTAGAAGCTTTGCGGAAACAATTAGAAAAGCCGACAGCGGTTTATTGTGGTTTTGATCCAACAGCCGATTCTTTACATGTGGGTCATTTACAGCAGATTATGCTATTACGTCGTTACCAAAAGGCCGGTCATCATGTTCTAGCCTTAGCAGGGGGATTTACTGGCATGATTGGTGATCCACGTCCAACAACGGAAAGAAAATTATTGCGACATGAGGATGTTTTACACAATGTGGAATGTATTAAACACCAATTGGCAATGTTTATTGACTTTAAGGGTGATAACGCTGCCGTGATGGTAAACAATAATGATTGGTTGGAAAAGATGACAACCTTGGATTTTTTACGTGATTTTGGCAAGCAATTCAATATCGCTTATATGTTACAAAAAGACACAATTAAAAAAAGAGTAAACACCGGCTTATCTTACTTAGAATTTTCTTACACTATTTTACAAGCCATTGACTTCTATCATTTATTTAAGGAATACAATTGTCGTGTGCAAATTGGTGGATCGGATCAATGGGGTAATTTAACTTCCGGCATGGATTTGATTAAGAAGCTAGAGGGCAATGATACAGAGGTCTTTGGAATTACTTCACCACTAATCACGAAAAGTGATGGTTCTAAGTTTGGTAAGAGTGAAGGAAAGAATATTTGGTTAGATCCAAGCCGTACGAATGCGTATGAATTCTATCAATTCTGGCTGAATACTCCAGATGATGCAATTGTAGATTATCTGAAACGATTAAGCCTAAAGTCGCCAGAAGAAATTGAACATTTGACACACTTGGTTGAAACAGAACCGGAAAGAAGAGAAGCACAAAAAGCCTTAGCAAGTGAACTAACAACTTATGTTCATGGACAAGAAGGTCTTGAGAAAGCTTTGCGTATTTCAGAAACTTTATTCTCAGGTGATTTTATGACTTTAAGTTCGGCGGAATTAAAAGAGGGATTAAGTGATGCTAAGAAGGTATTAGTGGATAGTGGTATTGGTATCTTAGATGCTTTAGTAGCAGCGGAAATTTGTAAGTCGAAATCGAATGCTCGTCAACTAATTCAACAGGGTTCTATTTCGATTAATGGTATTAAAATTCAAGCGATTGATGGCATTTTGGTCAAAGAGGAAGCGATTGATCAGGAATTTATGATTTTAAAAAAAGGTAAGAAGAACTACTATATTGTGGAATTTAAATAGATTCTCCAATTGATTTCAAACCCATTTCTTTCAATCAATCCAAACGTTACACTGATATTCAAACTTGTAGTGGGGGAAGAGTGGTATTGTAGTTTTTACAGATGGTACTGTTGGAATTTGTGAAAGGCTTATTAGAAATGACTTAAAAGTCGGAAACATATATAAATCCAGTTTGTTTGATATTTGGGACTCAATTAATCTAAAGAATATAATTGAGCCAAATAGAGAACTATTTAAAAATACAGAGTGCTATTCGTGTGAAAAATTTAAAGAATGCGTATATGGAAAAGGGATTTGTTATGTTAGGGCAAAAGTTATATCTGGAAATTATTATTCAATAGATCCCTTTTGCCCAAAATCTAATAGTAATCAAAGGATGAGCTAATTTTATGGGTGGAATTAATTGGGTAAGTTTTATTATAAATGCGACATGAGTTGTTTTACAGTAGAAGAAGATTCAAAAGCAAAAAAGGAATATACAAATTGTTTCAAAGATATAGCAAGAATAGTATTGGATTTAAGACGTCAAATGAAATGATTGAAAATTATTTTAATAAGGCTACTTAAGTATTAGATAGTTTTTTGTCACATATGTTTGACAATACTGGAGTTTATGGTGAAACAGACCATTAGAGGGCTTGCTATTTTGGAATAAAACAGGTAGACTATAGTCATAGAAAGAAAAGGAGTGCTTCGGCACTCCTTCTATTGTGTATGGAGGCTTATGAAACAAATTAGTGAAATCGAAGCTTTACTATCCTCAGCTCTGCAAAAACATGGCTTTGAAGTGGAAGAAGTAAAATGGATTTCCGATGAAAAGACATTACAAATTAGTGTCAACAACTTACAAGGTGAAACGGATTTAGATGCTTGTGCTAAAGCAAACGAATGGATTTCAGAAATCTTAGATGAAAAAGATCCAATACCTGAAGAGTATAACTTAGAGGTTTGTTCTCCGGGTGCAGAAAGAGAAATCAAAGATATTCATCTCATTCAAAAAGAAACCTATGTTCATGTGGATTTTAAAGAGGCGGTTAATCAGCACCAAAGTCTTGAGGGTTATTTATCCGTAACAGAAAAGGGATATATGCTTCAATATCGTGAAAAAGCGGTTTTAAAGAAAATTGTATTAGATGAAAAAAATATTGCGTTTATACGCCATGCAGTAAAGGTTTAGGAGAATAAAATGAAATTAGATTATAAAAAATTACTCATTGCTTTAACGGATGTGGAAGAGGAAAGAAATATTCCTCAAACTGTCATCTTAGATGCTTTAAAAGAAGCAATGGCGAAAGCTTATAAGAAGAATGAAGAATTGCCGGATATTGATGTTGTAGCGGAAATCAATGAAAAGAAGAAATCGATTGATTTGTTTCAAAACTACGTTGTTGTAACAGATGTGGAAGATGATGAGCTGGAAATGAGCGTAGAGGAAGCACGCACTTTGGATAAAAATGCACAAATTGGCGATACGGTTCGTCGTCCTGTTGAAATAGAAACCATGTCTCGTGCAGCAGCTACTTTAGCGAAGAATGTGATGCGTCAAAAGATTCGTGAAGCTGAAAAGGAAGCAGTTTATAACGAATACATTGGTCAATTACATGAAATGGTTTTTGGTACGATTGAAAGTATTAAAGATAAGTTCACTTTGGTGAATTTAGGTAAGACAACTGCTTTGATGTTAACCGGTGAACAAATCCCGGGGGAGAGGCTAAAAGAAAACCAACGCATTAAGGTGGTTATTACAGAAGTCAACAAGGAAAGTAAAGGTGCTCAAGTGCTTGTTTCGAGAGGAGATGCGATGTTAGTGCGTCGCTTATTTGAAGCCGAAGTTCCAGAAATTTTCCAAGGGATTGTAGAAATTAAAGCCATTGCTCGAGAAGCTGGTGAACGTACGAAGATGGCTGTCTTAAGCCATAATCCAGAAGTCGATCCAATTGGGGCTTGTATTGGTCCTCGCGGAGCTCGTGTGCAAGAAATTATTAAGGAATTAAAGGGTGAAAAAGTGGATATCTTTGAATGGAGTGAAGATATTACTTCCTTAGTTCAAAACGTTTTATCACCAGCAGAAATTGAAGCGGTTATTCCAAATGAAGATGGTTCTTTGATTGTTATCGTAGCAGAAGATCAATTAAGTTTAGCGATTGGTAAGCGTGGTAAGAATGCTCGTTTGGCAGTTAAATTAACCAACCGTAAGATTGATATTAAGACACGTGCTGAATTAGAGGCGAATGGAGTGAACTATGAGGCTTTAATGGAAAAGGCTAAAGAACGTAAAGAAAAGATTCAGTTAGAAGCCTTAGAAAAAATCCGCAAAGCAGAATTAGAAGCGGCTAAGTTGGCAGAAAGTAAGCGTCTTGAAACATTAGAAAAATTAAGGGCTGAAAATTCAGAAGAATTAGAACAAGAATTTTTCCCGGAGGAAATGCAAGAAGTGATGGACGATGGCTTAGTTGAAGAAGTTGATCATGTTGAAGAAACAAGTCCAGAAGTCAAGGAAGAAGAAAAGATTGAAGAAGTTGTTGTAGAAGAGAAGGCTATTGCGGAAGAAAAACCGGTTGAAGTGAAGAAAGAAGAAAAGAAATCCGCCAAACACGCTAACTTGGAAGAATTGGCGAATAAAGCAACCTATGTGTCGGTATTTGAAAAATTAGTGGACAATAAGGCTCCTAGGCAAGAAGTGAAGAAGAAATGGAAGAAAAAGAAGAACGAGGAAGAAGAAATCAAGATCAACAATAAAGAACTTGAAGAACAAATTAAAAAGAAGTTGGCTTCCCAAAACAATCTTCCTATCTACACAGAAGAAGAATTGGCGGAAATCGAAGCTCAGCAACGAGCTGAAGAAGAAAGAGAATACGATTTCGATTACGATGAATATGAAGATTACTATGACGAGGAGGATGACAACTAGTCATGATGAAGAAAATTCCCTTACGCAAATGCGTAGTTACCGGGGAGCAATTCCCCAAAAAAGAGCTATTGAGAATTGTAAGGACACCAACGGGAGAAATCCATGTGGATCTTAGCGGTCGAGCAAATGGACATGGTGCTTATTTGAAAAAGGAAGTTTCTATTGTGGAGCTTGCCAAAAAAAATAAAGCATTAGAAAGAGCGTTTAAAATGAAAATAGATGAAAATGTTTATGAGGAGATTTTAAGAGCCGTTCAATAATCAAATAGTGAAATAGAAAGAGAGGGTTTATGCCAGTCAATAAGAGAAATAACACAAAGAAGAATCATCACAACAATAAGAAAAATAGGAATTATCGTGCTGAAAAACCAATCGCTAAGAAAGAAGAAGTTCATGAAATCACTTACTCCGATGGAATTACAGTTGGTGAATTAGCCGATAAGATTGGCAAACAAGCTTCTGATATCATCAAGGCATTATTTTTAGAAGGTAAGATGGTTATGATTAACTCTACCTTGGATGATGAAATGGTTCAAATGGTTTGTATTGGCTATGATATTGATGCGACCAAAGTGAAAGAAAAAGATGAATTTAGTTTAGAGGATGAAGAAGAGGATGACACAGATAGTTTGAAATCACGTCCACCTGTAATCACCATTATGGGTCATGTTGACCATGGTAAAACAACTTTATTAGACGCCATTCGTCGAACCAAGGTAGCGGATAAAGAAGCTGGTGGAATTACCCAAGCGATTGGTGCTTATCAAGTTAAAGTTAATAATCGTCCTTTGACTTTCTTAGATACACCAGGTCATGAAGCTTTTACAGCTATGCGTGCGCGCGGAGCCGGTATTACCGATGTGGCAGTTATTGTGGTTGCGGCAGATGATGGTGTCATGCCTCAAACAAGAGAAGCGATTGACCATGCAAAAGCGGCGAATGTGCCAATGATTATTGCGGTGAATAAGATGGATAAACCGGACGCTAATCCAGACCGTGTCAAGAATGAATTATCAGAACTAGGTATTATGCCGGAAGAATGGGGTGGTGATACCATTTTCGTAAATACTTCAGCCCGTAAGGGGGATGGTATTGAAGAATTATTAGAAACTATCTTAACGGTAGCGGATGTCTTAGAATTAAAAGCTAATCCAAATCGCATTGCGACAGGTACGGTTGTGGAAGCGAAACTAGATAAGGGACGTGGATCTGTAGCAACCCTGCTGGTTCAAAATGGTACCTTATATCAAGGAGACCCAATTGTAGTTGGTACTGCCTTTGGTAAAGTACGTCGTATGATGGATGAAGATGGTCATGTCTTAAAGAAAGCCGGTCCATCCAGACCGGTTGAGATCATTGGTTTAAATGCGGTTCCGGAGGCAGGAGATATTTTCCGCAGTTATGAAAATGAAAAAGAAGCGAGAGCGATGGCAGAACGTCGTATGCGTCGTAAGCAAGAAAGCGATCGTCGTAAGACTTCAGCTATGAGTTTAGAAGATCTTTCAGAACAAATTGAAGCTGGTGAAATTAAAGAAATATCGGTTATCGTCAAGGCGGATGTACAAGGTTCGGCTGAAGCTGTGAAGTCTTCCTTAGAAAAGTTAGAAGTGGAAGGTGTTAAGGTCAATGTGATTCGTGCAACCGCCGGTTCGATTACAGAATCGGATGTTATGTTAGCGAATGCGTCGAATGCGATGATTATCGGTTTTGCGGTTCGTCCAGATGCGAATGTGCGTAAGAAAGCGGAAGAGTCCGGTGTTTCCATTCGTTTGCATGATATTATCTATAAAGCAACTGAAGAAATGACCTTAGCGATGAAGGGTATGTTAGAACCGGTTTATGAAGAAGTGGTAATTGGTCAAGCCGAAGTTCGTGAAACCTATAAGGCTTCAAAA
This sequence comes from Bulleidia sp. zg-1013, assembly GCF_019798045.1. Classification (NCBI taxonomy): domain Bacteria; kingdom Bacillati; phylum Bacillota; class Erysipelotrichia; order Erysipelotrichales; family Erysipelotrichaceae; genus Bulleidia; species Bulleidia sp. zg-1013. The sequence goes on along the minus strand of NZ_JAGXEX010000001.1, from coordinate 105,911 downwards.
GTGGGTACAATTGGTGGATGTATGGTAACCGATGGTAAGCTAGTATCGGCTTGTAAAGTACGTTTAATTCGTGATGGTATTGTGATTTATACAGGACAATTAGCTTCTTTGAAGCGCTTTAAGGATGATGTAAAAGAAGTGGCGACGGGATTTGATTGTGGTATTACGATTGAAAATTATAATGATATTAAAGTTGGTGATACGATTGAAGCCTATCAAGACCAAGAAGTTGAGGTGACGGTTTAATTATGGCTACTAGTATCAAACAGAAACGATTGGAAGGAATTATCCATAAGAATATCTCGGATATCATTCAATTCAGTCTAAAAGATCCGGATGTTGGCTTTGTGACAATTACCGATGTTACGGTTTCTAATGACCATAGTTACGCTTACGTTTATGTGGCTTTCTTGGGTAAAAAAGAAAGAGCAGAAGCGGGCTTAAAGGCATTGAATAGAGCGAAGGGTTTTATTCGTACGGAATTGAGTCAACGTTTAGATATTCGTCGAACCCCAGAACTCATCTTTGCGATTGATAAAGTAGAGGAACAAGGTCGCCATATCGATGAAATTATCAAGAAAATTCATGAAGGGGAACAATGAAGTGAACCCCAAAAGTTGGACAAGATGATATGTACCCCTTTTACCGGACAAATCCAGTGAAAGGGGTTTTTGTATGAAATATGATTATGCTTTTAAACTAAATGCCGTAGAAATGTATCGATTCGGTCAGTGGATTGATAATCCGGATGGTATTGGACAAAAGAACTTCAGAAAAAGAATTGTACAATGATCCAAAATTCTTCTTAATGAAAATATCACAACTTCATGGTACAATAAACAAAAGAGTTATTTGACAGATAGCAGATTATAATTAACTTATATGATTTTACCTGTAAATAAAAGTCTAACATTATTGATATTTAAAGTCTGAGTTCATTTCTAAAAGTTGAAGCAATAAACAAAGAAGGAGATAGATAATATATGAAAAAAGATGGAAAAACACAAAAACTAACTTCATTTTTATTAGTTTTTATAATGTTATTCGGCTTATTTATATCTGTTAAACCTGTATTTGCTTCTGATGAAGTAAATGATGCGGGAACTATAACTATGAAAGTAAGCGACATCATAAAAGATAACAAAAATTTTGATAGTGAAACAGGCAATTGGGTTGCCGATTATGATGTGGCGGAAAAGATGTGGCAAGAAATGGCACCGGGTCTTGTGCCGGGAGATCATGTAATTTGCAAATTGGAAATCGTAAATGATACTAAGGTTCCTTACTATGTTCAAAAAAACATTGAAACATTTTCAATGGTATATAAGGACGATTTTACAAATAATGACTATAACCAAATATATGGAAGGGATTTGAAATTAGGATTTGATTTTCCTGATAATACAAAGAACATTGAAAAAGTAGAAATTAAAAATCAGTCCGGGGCAAAAAAAATCAATCTCGGAGGAAAACCTGCATATATTGGAGAAATTCTTGCTTCTGACAATGAGGTAAAACTTAATCCCGGCAGTCGATATGCTATGACTTACCATCTTTATTTTATATTTGAGTCGCCAAATATGTCTCAGAATATGAAGATATGGTTAAGGCTTGCAATGATGTTAAAAAAGGCGGAAACGACAACTATAAATGCAAAGAAGGTGTGGGTCGACAACGGCTTTGGCGGTGATAGAAAAGACCTCTACTTCCAACTCAGAAAAAACACTAATGGAAACTATGAGAATGTTGGAGATAAACAAAAAGTAGAAGGTGTAAATGAAGTAACTTGGACGGTGCCTAAGTATGATGACCGAGGTAATGAAATAAAGTATGTAGTAGCTGAAGTGGATAAAGATGATAATCCATGGAATGCAAACAGTAATTGGAGTTTTGATGTTAAAGGAACTGTAACTGATGGATTTACCTTTACCAACATCTATAACAATAATCGTATAAAAGTTGAAGGTTCAAAAACTTGGAATGACAATAATAACCAAGATGGCAAAAGACCTGAAAAAATAACTATCAACTTAATGAAGAAAGTTGGAGACGGTGAAGTTGTTAAGGCTGACAGTAAAATAATAGAAAAGGATAGCGAAGGTAATTGGAAGTGGTCCTGGGAAAATCTGCCTGAATATGAAAACAAAAAGAAGATTACATATACAGTATCAGAGGAAGTGGTAGAAGGTTATTCAGTCAAGATTAATGGTTATGATATTACAAACTCATATACACCCGGAAAGACAAGCATTCAGGTAACAAAAGCTTGGGAAGATAAGAATGACCAAGACGGAGTAAGACCAGACAGCATAACTGTCAAGTTATTGGCAGACGGCAAAGAAACAGCTAGGACATTAACCTTGACAAAGGCAGATAACTGGACAGGAACTTTCACAAACCTTGATGAATACAAGGCAGGAAAGAAGATAAAATACACTGTAAAAGAAGAGCCTGTCGGCAATGGATACAAGAGTTTGATTACAAAAAGTGGTAAGAATGGATATGTTGTTACTAACATTAGAGTTCCGAATACCCCGTCGAAAAAACCTAATAAACCGAATAAACCATTACCGAAGACAGGCGATGCTTCTAATCTTACTCTATACGCAAGTCTTTTAGGTTTATCAGGAATTGCATGGTTGTTACTTGGACTTTTAAGAAAAAAGAATAGAAAAGAAGAAAACAAATAATTTTATTTATTTGATAACTTTAAAAACTAAATAAAGAACATATAATAGAAAGTTTTTTCTGTTATATCAAGAGGACTTCTTATGTCAGAGTGTAGAAGTCCTCCTTTTTTATTCTCAACAAACCGAATCAGAATATGTACATTGATATGTACCCGGAATCCCGGACACATATTTATAAACTAGGCGGAACACATGGATGCTGTCCTGTATTGTACAGCTGGCATCCATTTTGTTTTTACCTGAATTCTTTTGTTATTATAATAATCTATATATTCATCAATAGCCTTTGAGAATTCTGAGAAGGAAGAATAGTCTTTCTCAAAGCTATAATACATCTCATTTTTCAATCTTCCAAAGAATGCTACCATTATGGCGCTTAGAAATACTCAAGTCTATGATTTTCCTTGAAAATAAATCCATCACAACACAAAGGTAATGGAAAAAGTCATTACCTTGATATAAATAAAATTACTTATCTAAACAGAGTGTATAATAAATTCCTCTTTTTTATGGAGTTTCGATTCTTTTGGGAATAAGAAAGAGAAAGGAGTTTTTATGATTAAAGTTGAACCGGAAGAATTAGAATTGCAAGCCAATCAGTTGCAACAAGCTTTAGAACAATACCAAAATCAAAGTGGTCAATTGATGAACACGGTATTAAATCTAAAGGATATTTGGCAAGGAAAAGACAATGAGGCTTTTACCAATCGTTTATTGGAATACCACAAAGATATCCAACAGATTGGTCTTATCCTCAATGACTACATTCAATTTTTAAAACAAAGCACGCATAGCTATCGTCAAGTCCAAGAGGATTTAGTATCACAAGTCCAAGGATTAAAAGGATAGGAGGGTTTTATGGCTATACAAATATCAATTGCGAATGTTCGTGAATCTTGTGATCATCTCAAACAACAATCTCAACAAATGATGGATACCCTAGAAGCCATCAAACAGAAAATGATTCTAGTCCAGCATAGTTTTGAATCCGAAGCTTCAGATGAATTTCAAAATCGCTTTCGACTATTTTCAAAACGTTTTTTAGAAATGCGGGATACAATTCAATCCTATATTCAATTCTTAGAAATGACGACGAGTTCTTATGAGAGTTTAGATGCTAGTCTAAAAGGAAATGCGAATGGTATGCAAGTGTAAAAAGATTGTCTTATGTGCCTTGTTATCTCTTTCTCTATTTGCTTGTAAAAAAGAAACGAAAGATACGATTTCATTAGGAAATTGGTTAAAAGCCTTACAACAAGAAGCCCATATTGAAGCAACTAAAACAAAAAAACCATATTTTCTTCACATCCAAAAAAATCATCCGCAGTTTGAGATAGTTCAAACTGCGGTAGATTGGAAGATTGTGGAAGAAGGAATCCATTTTGATTTAGAAAAATCCTTAACGAAAGAATGGCTGGCGTATACCCTTGTAAACTTGTGGGAACCTAAGAAAGAGCTATCCAGTCCAAGCATTAAAGATAAGGATAAATCTCAGTTTCCAAAGCACATTGAAAAAGCAGTTTCTTTAGGGATTGTGGACGTAGATAAGCATCAACTATTTCATCCTCAAGAAGTCTTAGAAAAAAAGAAAGCGATTGAAATTTTGAAGAAAGTCGTTCGTTATTTAGATGATAAAGAAGTGAAGTCAAATCAAGGAAAAGTGGAGTGGAAAGAAGGTATGGATGTACAAGAAATCAATTCCTCACAATTCAATGAAAAAGAAAAGTCATTCCACCTAGGACAAAAATCTTCTATCAAAAAAGGGACGATTTTAAAACACAAAGAAAACTATTATCGTATTAAAAGAATAGCGGATAAAAAAGCCTTTTTAGAAAGTATCAATCCTTTAGAATTCACGGAAAAGATAGACCTTTCAGGCGAAATGAAGGTGGATTGGTCAAAAGCAAGTGTTCAACCGATTTCAGAGGTACTTCAGCCAATGGCACTGAAGTCCTCTTCTTATGTTAAGCCCATTCAAATCTTTGGTTATCAAGGGGAACTAAGGTTAGATTCATCAGGTGTTTATGTACGAGCTGAAAAACAACTTCCTAAAAAAGCAAAGGCTTTTGTACAAATGGATGTTAGTGGTTTATCGTTAAAATACGATTGGCATTCTCGAGGCTTAAGGATACCGGATGCTTATGTTCGTTTTCGCTTTCAATCCAATCAAAAAGCCGGTATTGAAAAGGAAAATAAAAAAAGCTATCAGCTCAATCCCAATCTAAATTTAAGGGATATTCAATCCTATCTCATTCCAAAAGAGCACTTTGTGAAAGCCAGAATTCCTTTATGTTCTATTCAAGTCCCCATTCCTCAATTTCCTAGTTTGAATGTGCATTTATCTCTCGTGGCAGAATTGGATATGCAGGGTTATCTTCACTTCTCTTTACAACAAATGAACCTCTTGGGGTTTCAAATTCGTAATTCTCATATCCGTTGGATTTCAAATTCCAGTCAACAAAATTATCTGCAATCCAATGCGTCTGCTTCTGTGCTTGCGAATGTGAGCTTGGCTTTGCGTTTAGCCCATTATGACTTAGCAAATGTAGGTTTAAAAGCAGGTATTCAAGGACGTTTGAAGGATAAAATTGTTTTTTACGATAGCTATCGCAAGGGGCAAGAGCTAGAAGGACCTTTTGACGAGCAAATTCAACAAAAAGAAGGCATTCGTTATTGTAAAGATTATTCAGCGAATTGGCTGTTGGAGGTTTTCTTCAATCAAGAAAATAGTTTTTTAAATCGATTGGGTATGAAAGCGAATTTCCCTTTACTAAATGAGAAACAAGCCACCATTTTTAAAGCAAAGGGGAATGGTCTGGAGGCTTGTCGCTTAAATCCACCAAGAGATAAAGAAGCGATTCATTATCGAGATGGATTCGCCTTGGAAAGTTTAAGCTATACCGTTAAAAAAGGACAAGTAGTATCCGTTGAACTTCTTGATTTACCGAGTGGCTATTCTTTAAAAGACGTTGAGGTAAAAGTGGTTCATCCTGAAATTATTGAAAATAATTTTTTGCTTTTTAAAGGCTTACAAGAAGGGGCAAGCTCTATTCGTATACAAACCAAAGACCAAGAGCATACCGTCTATATTTCGATTATGGTTGTTTCATGAGAATACTACTTTGTTATCAAAAAAGAGTTAGAAGGATAGTGTTGAATGAATGTTTCGTGGATAAACTAAAGATTGTGTATCAGGATGGTTTTTATTTAGATAAACAAGCTTTACCGTTAAAACAATGGATTCATTTCAGATACCGTCATAAGCGATATAGTCTTTGGATTGAACAAGAATCAACGTATAGCTATATTCTGCCCTGTGACTTAAAACTAGAAAAGGATCTTCCCAAAGGTATTCCAAGCCTAGAATTAAAAGCTGATGGAAGTATTGAGTCATTGGATAAGATATGGAAAAAAGGGGATTGCTTGGATTATTACCACTATCATCTTGAATGGCATGCGTTTGGTTGGTTGGTGAATACCAGTCTTTCGGAAAAGAAGGTTCAACTGGAAACAAGAATAAGAAGAGAAGTTTATTTTCCTAAGTTAGAGAAGTTGGAACAACCAAAGCATATTCCTATGCCAGCCATTGTTGCTTACCCAAAGAGGTCTTTATTACTTCAAATGGGACCTAGTTTAACGATGACTTTTGCGACTTTAATGAATGCATCCGTACAATCATTTCGTTTGTATGAACAGGGAAAATCACAAGAAGAAATTTTATTTGTGTTTTTAATGCCTGTCATGATGTTTGTGAGTATTATTTTATGGCAACCATTGAATCGCTACGCTGAAAATAAGCAAGAAAAGAAGAATAAAGAAACGCAAATGTTAGACTATCAAAAAAGTGTTCAGGAAAGTTGGCTATCTTTTTTTAAACAATTTCAGACTTATAAAGAAAGAATTAGCCAATCTTTCTTTACTTCTTCTATTTGTTTAAGACATCCACCATCTCTTTGGATAGGATTAGGTAGCAATCATGAAAACATGGATTGTCCTTTTCAAAAGGAAATTGAAACTTTAAAAATAGAAAACTTCACCAATCAGAAAGTGTTATTTTCGGCTAGTGAAGAAATGTTTATCCAATGGATAAAAAAATGGGATGCTTTATATCTAGCCAAGGATATACCGGCTTATTTAATTGCTTCAAAGGATTGGTTTGAGAAACATTTAGAATTACAGCAACTTCCACTTTTTTACCACCATGGGAAACGACATTTTTATACAAATGATGATTTTGAAATAGAGTCAGGATCCATTCTTTTTTCAATGATTCCTTTAACCACTTTCAAACAAGCTACTTACTTTGTTTTGAGCACACAATCGCTCCATTATCCTTATGAAAAAAGATTGCTGTATAACCAACAAGAAATACAGATTGAAGATGAAATTAAGAAAAGAAGCTATTATCTCATAGAAGAAAATAAACAGGAATATAGAGCCAATGATTACCAAGTTCATGATTTAAAACAAAGTCTATCCAAACAAGGCTTATCTTGTGACATGGGTGAGAATGTTTGCCTAGACTTAAGTGAAACAGGGATGGGACCTCATGCCATCATTACAGGTACAACGGGAAGCGGGAAAAGTGAGTTTGTCTTGTATTGGTTATTAAAGATGGCTTGTCAAAACACGCCAGAACAGCTTCAAATCCTCTTGTTTGATTTTAAAGGAGAAAGTTTAAAGCAATCGCTTATGAACAAGGGCAAGCCTATTCCCTATATTAATGCCAGCATTAGTGACTTAGATATAGATGAATTCGATAGAGCTTTATATGGTTTAGAACAAGAATGTCGGTATCGAGAGACTCTTTTTCAAAAAGCGAGCGTTTCCTTACAAAAGCCAATCACTAGTTTAAGTCAATACCAAACGTTACAAAAAGAAGATTGGGAATGTTTGCCGGAAATCATCTTAGTTTTTGATGAATTTGCTCAATTTAAACAACGCTTTCCGGATAAATTAAATCCTTTTATTACATTAGCAAGAATTGGTAGAAGCCTAGGTATCCATTTTATTTTAATTACCCAAAAGGCCAGCGGTATTATTTCTGAACAAATATGGGCAAATGTGCGCTTGAGAATATGTATGAAGGTAACCGATAAACAAGATTGTTTAGATACTTTGCATGAAGATCGAAGAAAGGATCTAAAACTAGCGGGAGATTTTATTGCTCACTATGATGAAGAATATCAGCAAGGTCATTGTCCTTATTTAGAAGATTTTATTACTCCAGAAGAAAAGAAAGTGGAATTGGACCTTCAGCTACAAGCCATTCCAACAAAGAGTAAAAATCAATTGCGCTTGCGCGAATATTTATTGGAAGAAATTGAAAAGAAAAAAGAAGAAAATCATCTTCGCTCTATTTGGTTAAAACCACCAAGTTCTAATTTACTAACTTCTTCCATGTTAGGAATCATAGATGATTATGAGCAGGCTCGTTATACACCTATTTTATTAGAAGAAATAAAGAAACCAATTCTATTTTTATATGCGAATCAAGAGGATATATTCACCTTAGAAAAGCGAATTGGAAAAGGAAAATTTCAAGCTCGTTCTATTCATGAAAAAATGAGTCAAACGGAATTAGACAATCATTTTATTTTGTATAAAGGACCATTAACTCTTGATCGAATAAGTCAATACTTCCAACAAATGAAACGCATTCATTCTTTAAGAAAAGCAGAGGCGCTATGTCTATATCAAGAAAAAATTCAGAAAATCCTATTGTTTTAAGAAGAATTATTTTAAAAATCAAACTAGAAGACCATTGGTTTGAAGTTCAAAGTCATTGTTCTTTAAAGGAAGTGTTCCCTAGCTATCATTTATTTTATGATTTGTTAGAAGGGGAATGGATTGATGAAGATGAAAAGATAGAAACACTTTGTAAGGGAAATCGGCTTCCTTATTTAGAAGTCTTTCAGTCAATTGAATAAATGCTATAATGTCCTCATGGATGCCATCTATTTAATCAACAAACCGAAAGGCATGACTTCCTTTGATGTAATAACGAAGATGCGTAAGGTTTTGCAGATGAAAAAAATTGGTCATACAGGTACACTGGATCCAGAAGCCAGTGGCCTTTTAATTGTTTTAACGGGTAAGTGTACAAAGTGTATTCCTTATTGTGTGAAAAATCATAAGCACTACATTGCTCAATTTGAATTAGGAAAAGCTAGTGATACAGAGGATGCTTTTGGAACGATTATGGAAGAAAGAAAAGCGAAGAAATACAGTGATATTAAGCTACAAGAAATAGCGACTCGTATGCAAGGAACTTATTTTCAAACACCACCGATGTATTCAGCCAAAAAGTTGCATGGTAAAAAATTTTATGAATACGCTCGTGTGGGAAAAGATATTGAACGAGAAGCGGTGAAAGTAGAAATCAATCAGCTTTCTGTTCGTTATTTAAAGGATGATATGTATGAAATGGATGCGCTTGTATCTTCGGGTACTTACATTCGTACTTTGATTGTGGACTTTGCGAAAAAGTTAGGTGAGTTAGCGATTATGACTTCTTTACAAAGAATTGGCATTGAACATTTATCCCTTGACCAAAGTATTCCTTTAGAGGATTTTGATGAAAATGCTAAGGCTATTTCTTTATTTGATTGCGCTAATCCAGCCTATCCTTTTATTGAGGTGGAGAATCCGGTGCCTATTTTACAAGGTAAGAAAATAGAATTGGATCGTGAGGAAGAAATTGTCTTATTGTGTTATCAGAAGGAAGTATTAGCCGCCTATGAAAAAGAAGCATCGGGTAGGTATCATTGTTTAAGAGGCTTGTTTTAATGAAGAAAGATTTTTTAACACTTGCAAAAGAAACAAACATAGAAGAAAAATTGGTCGCTTGTATTGGCTACTTTGATGGCATTCATGTCGGTCATCAAGCCTTAATTCAAAAAACCATAGAACTTGCCAAAAAAGAAAAAGCGATTCCAACGATGATTTCTTTTGAACCGGATCCTTGGCTAGTCATTAAAGACATGAAAGAAATAAAGCATATTACAACGATGGAAGACCGCATGTCCTTAGTAGAAGAATTAGGAATTGAAAGATTTATTTTATTAGATTTCACAAAAGAAATGGCATCTTTAGAACCGGAGGTATTTATTGAACAAGTTCTCGGGAAACTCCATTTAAAAGGCTTGGTATGTGGCTTTGATTTTCATTTTGGAAAACAAGGTAAAGGAGATTATTCCTTTTTACAGAAACATTGTTCTTATCCAATCTTTCAAATTGACAAGATAGAGGATGAAAAAGGGAAAATTAGTTCTACCCGTATTAGTCAAGCTATTATGAATGGTCAGATGGAAGAAGCCAATCGTTTATTAGGAAGAGACTATAGTTGCCAAGGAAAAGTAATTCATGGTTTGCGTAAGGGACATCAATTAAACTTCCCAACTGCTAATATTGCTTATTCTGATGAACTGATTCTAGCAAAAAAAGGGGTGTATGGAGGCTATGTTTTTATTCATGGTGAAAAGAAACTCTGTATGATGAACTTAGGTCATAATCCTAGTATTCAATACCAAAATCGTTTATCTCTTGAGGTTCATATTTTAGACTTTGATGAGGATTTATATGGGCAAAAACTACGGGTATATTGGCTTGGCTTTATACGCGATGAAAAATACTTTTCTTCACCAGAAGAACTGATGGACCAATTAATGAAAGATCAAATTGAGGTGATAAGAAAATGGGGCTAGATTTACCACAGGAATTCTTAAAACGGATGCAAGCTATGCTGGGTAAGGAATATGATGCTTTTAAAGAGGCATATCAGAAACCTTATCATCGCCATGCTCGTTTTAATTCTTTAAAGGTGGATGATTTTCCTTTGGATGTACAAGATTGGCTTTTGAAGAGAAGTCCTTTTTGTTTAAATGGAGCGTATTTGAAGGAGGGTATTCAACCTATTCAAATCGCAAGCTATAGAAATGGCGGTTTTTATATGCAAGAAGCCTCGGCTTCATCGGTGGTTGCTTTATTGAATATTCAAAAAGGGGAGTATGTGTTGGATATGTGTGCCGCTCCAGGTTCAAAGTCAACACAAATTGGTGAATATTTAAAACAAGAAGGATTATTAGTGAGTAATGAGTATGTTTCAAAACGAGCTATGATTTTATTGGAAAATATCATTCGCCATGGACTTCAAAATGCGATTGTTTTAAATTGTGATACCAAGCTGTTAGCGCAAGAATTTCCTTCCGGCTTTGATAAAATATTAGTGGATGCGCCTTGTTCAGGTGAAGGTTTATTCTTAAAACAAGAAAGTAGTGTGCAAGAATGGTCTTTGGATAATATTTCTCTTTGTGCAAAACGACAAGCAGAAATCCTGGAGAACGCTTATATCTGTTTAAGAAAAGGTGGGAATTTATTGTATAGCACCTGTACTTTTGCGAAAGAAGAAAATGAGGATCAAATCGCAGCTTTTTTGAAGAAACATGAGGATATGGAATTGATTCCTATTGAAGTGAATTTTGGTCGCCCTGGTTTTTCACCATTTCCACAAACCGGAAGGATATTTCCAATGGATGGAGGTTCTGGTCATTTTATGGCTTTATTACATAAAAAAGGAATGGAAACAAGAAGGATTTGGAAAACCATTCCAACCAAGAACGAACATTTTTATCAAGAAGAAGTAAACAAGCTTCTCCATCAACCATATCGATATTTCCATGAATTTCAAGGGAAGTTATATGCCGGTAATGAGCTATTTTTAGATAGCCAATCCTTAAGAATTGTTCGTCAAATGGTTTGTGTGGGAGAAATAAGAAATAAACGACTTATCTTTGATCATCATTTCTTTATGGCATCATCTTTAAAGAAAGAAAGAAAAATAGATATCAATGAGGAACAATATCAGCATTATATTCATGGGGACACATTGGCTATTTTAAAGCCAAAGGGCTATTATGGAGTATGTTATAGGGGCTTAGTTGTTGGTGGTTGTCGCAGTGATGGGCAACAGTTAAAAAATCTTTATCCAAAAGCATGGCGAACTCGTTAGGAGGAAAAATGGATTTAGCTTTATTTCAGTATGTGGATGATGTGTTAGCTCTGTACAAACAAAAAAGAAATCTTTATGTTGAAATAAAAGAACATTTGGAAGATTTCTTTGAACAAGTGGATTTAGGTGACGGGGTAGTTTCTTACCCATCTCGCTTAAAGTCAGAAGAGAGTTTAAAAGAAAAATTGATTCGTCAAGAATTCTTTTCAAAGTTTGAAAGTAGTCAAGAGGCTTTATCACAGGTATCGGATTTGGTTGGCTTAACCATTCAGGTTCGCTTTATTCGTCATGAAGTTTCGGTTTTCGAGAATTTATTCCATTTATTTCTGCCTTGTGATAATGGTCTTTATCAAGCCAAAGATTGTGGAAATATTTATTTAAATTTGGATACAGCGCAACCACAATCGCAAAAGAATGGTTGTCCGATTTATCGGATTGATGGATACTATCGTCTCCAAGATGAGATGGTTCGTTTTGAAATTCAGATTAAAGCGATGGTGCATCAGTTTTGGTCGGATATTGAGCATGAAGTCATTTATAAGAATTCAGATTATATTGTTCATGATCAATTTAATCGCAATATGTTAGCGGCAATAAGAGATAATCTGGAGGTCATGGATCATCAGTTGGAATTGATTTATTCAGAGATTTTCCATGGGAAAGTATCTTCACTTGGTCTGGATGAGCTCCATTTTAAACTGTTCTTGGCAAAGTCATTAAATGAATTGGTGAAAAAGAATATGGAAAAAGGGCTTGGTTTTAGTACTGATTTTCAAAAGCCATCGAGTACGATTGCACAAATGATTTTCATTCAGGAATTTATTCAACGCGAACAGAAGGAATTCTTAATGTTGGATTATTTAGAACGATTGGATGAATTGAAACAGAGTGATATTGATTTTAAGAAGGCTTTCTTATTGAAAGAACCAAAGAATTTAGAAGATGGTTTCTTGGTAGAAATGGTGCCGTATTTATTTAAGGAAATGAATGTGAATTTTCGTTGGCATGTATTCTTTCGAATGGTATTTGCGATTCAAAAAGAGGAGAGTACTGCTTGCTTTGTGGAAACTATTCGGATGATTGAACGTTTATTATTGCAGGATCAATGGTTAAAAGAAAAACTGATTAGTGTTTATGGTGAAACAGCGGAAGAAATCAATCAAAGCATCCGTCATTCTTTAGGGAAAGCTATGTGTGAAATTGATGATATTCGTTGTTACTACGAAGAAAATTTATTAAAGATTAGTCGTATTTTTCAAGATATATTAGAAATGATGATACAAGAAAAGAGGGACTTATTGTGGTTTGATAGGCAATTAAGGAAAGAAATTGCACAGCAGATTTAAAAAATGATAGAATAAGAGAGAGTTAAAGAGGTAATTGAGATGGCTGAATATATTGTGGTAGAAAAGAATAATGAGTTAGGTCGTATTGCAATCAATAAGTCGGTGATTGCGTCCATTGTGGAATTATCCATTCAAGAAGTGGAAAATGCGGTTGTAATTCCTAGTACACGTTTGAAAAGACCAATTACGATTAAGGTGGAAAAGGGTGCTTTATCTGTCTTTATTGAAATGAACTTAAAGTTTGGTGCCAATGTGAATGCGACTTGTGAGCTGGTTCAAAACAAAGCTTATGAAAATATTCAATTTATGACGGGTTTGAAACCAAAAGAGATTATGATTACAGTGGCTAATTTTGAAAATTAGTTGACAAAACGCTATAAATTTAGTTAAATGATTAGGTAATTGAAACGGAAAGAAGGAGCGCCGCTTCTCACCTGATGTCCTTAGGACTTGGGTAGGTATGCCGTCATGAGATAACTGGATTATTGAAATGAGAGCAGGTACTTCTTCGATACCTGCTTTTTAATTATCGAATAGGAGGTTTGCTTGGGAAAAATCAAGAATAACAAAAATAGAAGACCGGAAGTCAATGATATTGTAAATGAAGATATCAAAGATAAAGAACTTTTGGTCATTGGACAGCATGGAGAACAAATGGGAGTTCTATCAAGAAGGGACGCTTTGCAAGTGGCGTATGATCAAGATTTGGACTTGTTGCTAGTATCGGCTAATGCGAATCCACCTGTTGCCCGAATCTTAGATTATGGTCGTTACCATTTTGAAGATTTAAAGAAGAAGCGTGAGGCCAAACGAAATCAATCAGTTACGGAGGTGAAGCCTTTGCGCCTATCACCGGTCATTGATCAACACGACTTTGAAACGAAATTAAAGAAATCTCGTGAATGGTTGGAAGATGGACTGAAGGTGCGTATTGATATGCGTTTCCGTGGTCGTATGATTACACGCCAAGAAATTGGTCGGGAAGTTATTGAACGATTTACACAGCAAATTTCTGACATTGCGGATGTATCAAAACCAGCTAAATTAGAGGGTAATACATTATCCGTTGTGTATTCGCCTAAAAATAAAAAGGGCAAGTAAAGGAGAAAGAATATGAAAGCAAAAGCAAGAAAACCAAAGAAAATCAAAATGAAAACCAAAAAGACTTTCGCTAAGCGTTCGAAAGTAACTGGTTCCGGTAAGATTTCTGTTCAACACAATTACGTTAGTCACTTTGCGGCTAATAAGACGCATAAACAAAAGAAACATTTATCGAAGGATACCACTGTTTCAGCATCAGATGTTAAGCGCGTATCGCAATTATTACAAGGTTAATAGGGGGGCTAAACGATGAGAGTAAAAGGATCAACACCAACAAGAAATAGAAGAAAGAAAGTCTTAAAGTTAGCCAAAGGTTACTTTGGTAGTAAACATGCGCTTTATAGAACAGCTAATGAACAAGTCATGCGTTCATTGCGCTATGCTTATAACCATCGTAAACAAATTAAACGTGAAATGCGTAAATTATGGATTGCTCGTATCAATGCGGCTGTTCGTCCATTTGATTTATCATATTCTAAGTTTATGCACGGCTTAAAGCTTGCCAATATTTCGATTAACAGAAAGATGTTATCAGAAATTGCCATTCATGATGAAGCTGGTTTTACTAAGTTAGTTGAAGCGGCTAAGAAGGCTTTATAAGAGAAGGAAATTCCTTCTTTTCCATGGTGAGTTGGTGAAATGGTTTAACACACCGCCCTCTCAAGGCGGGATGTGCGGGTTCGAATCCCGTACTCACTACTGCAAGGCTCCACAGGGAGTCTTTTTCTATATGACATATAGAGCTTGAGAGATTATAATAAAAGAGGATTATAAAAGGAGAGGTTTCATGTCTTATCAGTTTTGTAGTGATATTAATAAACAAGAGTTTGATGACTTTGTGCATCGTTCTTCACAAAATAATTTATTTCAAGAAAGCAGTTGGGCGGATGTTAAAAATAACTGGATTCCTTTTTTTACAGGGATTTATGAAGATGGTAAATTAGTTGGAACGGGCTTAGTTTTGATGCGTCATTTATTTGGATCTTATCAATTATTTTATTTACCTAGAGGTCCTATTCTGGATGTTCATAATGAAAAACAAGTGACTTTCTATTTTCAAGAATTAAAGAAATTTGCGAAAATTAAAAAAGCCATCGCTATCCGTTTTGATCCATATTTGATTTCAAGGTCTTATCCTTATGAACAAAGAGAACAAAAACCGGAAAGACAACTGGAAGACTATATTGCTCTACTAAAGAAGTTAGGCATTCAACATAAAGGCTATACTACTCTTATGGAAGAAACCACGCAACCTCGGTTTAATGCTTGCAAGCACATGAGTGAAAATTATTTCGAAAAACTCAATTACAAAACAAGAAAATGCATCCGCCAAGCTCAAGAAAAAGGGGTTGAAATTCATGAAGGTCTTCAATTCAGCCAAGAATTAGCTCAAAGTATGCATTACACGGAAAAACGCAAACAAATTGCCTTACGAAATGAAGAGTATTTTAGGCATATGCTGGAGGTATATGGGTATCGCTCTATCAGCATGATTGCGACGATTCATTTCCCTCGCCAGATTACTCGTTTAGAACAGAAAGAAAACGATTTGAAAAATAAGCTGGCAGAAAAAGGTCTAAGTCTTAAGCAAAAAAACAACTTGCAAACGGAATTGGATAAGACACAAAGAACGATTTCTTCTTTACGAGAAAGATTTCAGCAAGAAGGAAAAGATGAAGTAGTCATCTGTGGTTTATTAGGAGCTTATAATCAAGGTGTGATGGAATTGTTTTACATGGGTAATCATCCGGATTATCTAAAGTATTACGCTTCCTATGCCTTATATAACGCCGCTTTACAGCATTGTCTGGTTTTAAAGATTCCGTATTGCTCCTTTGGTGGTATTGAGGGAAGTTTAGACGATGGCTTAACTATATTTAAATCCAATTGGGGCATGGAAGTGGAAGAATTGATTGGGGAGTTTAATTTGGTTTTAAACCCAGTTCTTTACTATGCTTTTGATCATCTTTATCCAAAATTTAGACAATGGGTAGCGAAAAGAAGAGGGCAAGTCAAATGAAGTTTTTAGAATCCTTGGATAGAAAAATATTTGATGAATTTGCGATTCATTCTAACTTGAATCATTATTCGAAAACATCAAATTTCATAGATTTAGCGAAGCTTAATGGGTATACAGATGGAGATTTACTGGCGGTGAGCGACAATCAGGGAAATATACTAGCGACAGCGGTGATGGTGCATAAGAAATATAAAGCTTTACCAATTCAATATTCTTATTGCCAATATGGTTTTAATGTGGATTTAGAAAAGAAGGATGTACTTTATTTTTTATTGGAACATTTAAAAGAGTTTGCTAAGAAAAAAGGTTCTTGCTTCTTGCGTATCGATCCCAACGTTTGTCGTTTGGAACATGAAAAAGATGGTCGCCTAAAAGAAGGGGGCTTTAATCAAGAATGGTTCACTCAATTTTTAATTGAGCAAGGCTTTCATCATTTGGGGTATAACTATGGCTATGCTGGAAACTGGATGTCTCGTTTTACCTATGTCAAAGATTTGGATATGGAGTGGAAAGCTTGTTTAAAAAGCATCAAGCGTCAAGCCAATTATACAGCTAAAAATGCTGAACGATTGGTGGAAGTAAGAAAAGGAAGTAAACAAGACTTGTGGATTTTGGTACAAGCCCAACAAGAATTAGCGAAAAAGCTTGGCTTTTTACCGAAAAAAGAAGTTTATTTTGAACGTTTTTGGGATATTTATGAAGAGTATGCTCGTTTTTATGTGGTGAAAACCAATTATCATCAAGCAAAACTCTCTTTGGAGACTCAGTTACAAGAAGCGCGCCAGCATATATTAGAAATTAAAGATTTGCATAAAGTGGAAATCGAAAACAAACACATTCAAGCCCTGGAAAATGAAATCCAAGAGATTGTTGAAGCGGGATTAGATATCAATCAAGATGTTTATTTAGGGGCTAAATTTATTATCCAACAAGCTGAAAAAGTATGGAATGTGTACATGTACACCAATAAAACACTGATGAACTTTCGAGCGGCTTTTGCCTTGCATATGGCAGCCATGAAGGATGCCTATGATCAAGGAGCGAAAAGCTATGATTTTGAAGGGGTTGTAGGCACCAGTAATCCAAATGATCCTATGTATGGTCAACAAAATTTCAAGAAGAGTTTTGGTGGAGATTTCTTAGAGTTTGTGGGGGAATTTGATTGCGTTTTCCAGACAAAAAAATATCGTTTTTGGCAGGCTTATGATCGAGTTTTAAGAGGGCTTCGTCGACGATATGCCCGTTTTATCATGCGTTATAAAAAGTAGACGGTATCTATCTTTTTCATTGAAAAGTTTTCACAATTTTCGCAATGAGTGAATAAATTATCATTTTTAATGCTAAAATACAATTATTTTTCTTTTTTTGGATAGCGATCATGGCATTAATTCTATATAGTTGATACATGGGAGGAAATTATGAAAAAGAAATTTCTTAAATTGGGATCTTTTGCGCTCGCCATTTTGTTAGCATTCCCTTCGGCTTTAACTGCTAACGCATGTACAGGTGTGATTGTTGGCGGCGACTTAACAAAAGATGGTACGACAATCTTTGGTCGTACAGAAGACTTAGAGGTGGATCATAATAAAGCCTATAAGGTACATAAAGCTGGCACTTACAAGAAAGGCAGCACTAAGATTGATTGTGGCACCGATTGTCAAGCCGGTTACAAGCATACATTCTCGCATGATTCGTATCAGTATACATCTGTAAGTGATACCACACCTGAATATGGTGAATTCGACGAAGCAGGTTATAACGAAAAAGGGGTTATTGCTGATATGACAGTATCAGCAAGTGCCAATGATAAGATTTTAAGTGTTGATAATTATGTCGATAATGGTATTACTGAAGCTTTGATTACGACTGTTACTTTAGCGGAAGCGGATAGTGCTAAAGATGGTATTCAACGTATGGCTGACATTGTTGCCAAATATGGTGCCGCTGAAGGCAATGCCTTTGTTATTGCGGACAAAGATGAACTTTGGTACATGGAAGTTTATTCCGGTCATCAATTTTTGGCTATGAAGTATCCTCGTGATAAGTATTCGGTATTCCCTAATACTTTCTGGATTAATAAAGTTAAGCTTGAAAAGGGGGAAGAAAAAGAAAATTATATTACCGATAAGACGGGTAACTATATTTATTCAAAAGGTTTGTTTAGTACAGCTGAAAAGGCCGGTACATTCGTTGGTGATAAAGAAAAGAATATCATTGATGCGGCCAAGTCTTATGGACCAAGCGAATATTCTAATGGAAATCGTTATCGTGTTTACTCCGGTATCAAAGCATTAAATCCTAAATCAATGGTAAAAGAAAATGATAAGGTTTATGATTTCTTACAATCAGCTGATAAGAAGTCCATTGATTTAAGGGATGTTATGGCTTTAACGAGAAATCGTTTGGAAAACATTGGTAAAGTAGCGAATGATCAAAAGGGTGCTTACTATCCAATTGGTAACCGTAACACGATGGAAAGTCATATTTTCCAAGTGGATCACAATAAGAATGATGTTCTTCGTTCGGTCATGTGGTTAGCTTTAGGTAGCCCTCGTTTTTCTCCATATATTCCTTATCATCCAAATCAAACAGAGGGTCTTGCCCAAGCTAGTACTGAATACAATGAATTCAATGAAAATTCTATTTATTGGTTAGCAACGGATGCTATGCATATGGCTGAAACAGACTTAAGCCATTTCTCTAAGATTGCTGATGCGGAAATTAAAGCTGTTGAACAATTCTTATTAGAATTGACAGATTTAACTCCTAAATCAGCTGAACAGGCAACGAAGGAAAATATAAGTGATGCTAAAGACGGCTTAGTTGCTGTACAAAGAATTCATGCTGAGATTAAAGCTGAATATGAAAAATACTTAAGCACAAAAGAAACCACTAGTACAACTTACAATAAGCGTACAGGTGCTGTGGTTCAAGTAAAAGCTCCAGCCGGTACAGCGAAGGTTCGTGTGGATGGTCATCTTAATAAGAAGGGTGATGTAGTAACATTAACAGATTATTATGGAAATCCAGTTAAGGATTTAAAGAAGCCGGTTGAAGTAAAAGCAACTTCAAGACAATTCCAAGATGGCAAAGAATATGAAATCAATGACGGCACTAGCAAACAAGTTGTAAAGGTCATTAACCGTAGCTTGACTTATACAACAAAGACTTCTAAGGCAACGATTAAGGTTCATAAAAAAGAAAATCCAAAACCGGAAGAACCTAAGTATGAGGTGGTTGTTAGGAAGATTGATTCGAAGTTAGAAAACCATAAGTCTGAAGAATATGAAGCTTATGATATTTCTTTCGTTAGTGCAGATGGTAAAGTAGCGAAAGATGGTAAGATGAGAAAGGCTCATTTGAAACTTGAAAAATTTAATGCGAAAGATGTGTATATTCTTCACCGTAAACAAGACAATAGTCTTGAAGAAGTGAAGACCATCCATTCAACGAAGGGAAAAGAAATTGTATTTGAACACAATGATTTCTCACCATATTATTTCGTTAAGAAAACAACGCAGGTAACACCTAAACCAAGTGATAAGAAGAAGGCTTCTCAATCAGCTGAAACAGCGGATAAGAGTAAAGTATTTGAATTTGGTGTTGTTGGTTTAGCTGCCATGGCTTTATTAGCTTACGCACTAAAAGAACGTTATAGTACTTCTCACTAAGAAGTGGAAATCTCAATCTTAGATTGGGGTTTTTTTATGGGCATAACAGTCCCTAAGTCAAGTGAATTATGGTATAAGTAGGAGACATAAGGAGAGTTACATGATGATTGTATTAGCTGGAATGATTGGTGTAGGTAAGACAACTTATGCCCAAAAATTAGCTGAAAGTTTAGGGACGACTTTATTTGAAGAACCGGTGGAAGATAACCCAATATTGCCTCTATATTATCGGGATTTAAAACGCTACGCTTTTGCGCTACAAATCTTTTTCTTAAATAAGCGCTTTAAATTGATTAAGGAAGCCTTTTATGAAGATAATAATGTCTTAGACCGTAGTATCTATGAAGATGGCTTGTTTACCTTTATCAATTATGAAAGAGGAAATATCACCAAAGAAGAATATGAACTTTATTGCGATTTAGTGGACAATATGATGGAAGAATTGGATAGTCTACCAAAGAAAGCTCCAGATTTATTGGTGTATCTAAGTGCAAAACCAGCATATATCTTTGAAAATATTCGTAAAAGAGGTAGGGATTATGAACAACCAACCAAAGAAAATGGCTTAGAAGATTACTACAAAGACTTAATTTCCCATTACGAAGATTGGTATAAAGCTTACAATAAATCCGCTAAGATAGCGATTGAAGTGGATCAATACGATATTTTAGAAAATGAAAAAGATTGGCAAGAAGTTTTGAATACTATTACCAATCACTTACCAACGACGAAATAAAATAGAAATGAAAAATTCTATTTTTCATCTTAATCATAGGAACATTGGCTTAATTCCTTCATTTAAAAAAGCTATCAAGTGATAGCTTTAGTTTTCTAATTGAGCAATGGATAAACGCAATCTTCTTAGCGTTTCCTCTTTGCCTAAGATGTCAGCAATCTCAATGGCACCGCCTGGTGTAAATTGTTTACCGGAGATAGCCAAACGAAGAGGGAAGAGAACTTGCCCATTTTTCATTTCTAATTGAGCTGGTAATTCCATGAGTTTATCATGAAGAGTTTGTTCATTCCAATCCTTTTGAGCCTCTAAGACTGGTAAAGCGGCCTTTAAGGAAATAAGAGCTATTTCCGGATTGGTTTTCATCTTTTTATTGGTATATAAATCATTTTCATAAGTAGGGAATTGGTCAAAGAAATCCACCATTTCAGGAATTTGAACTAGTGTTTCTGCACGGTTTTGTAAAATCTTAGCAATCTTATGGAAATCAAAGTTTCCTTTAACACTTTGTGCAATATATGGTTCTATGAGTTGGCTATATTGATCCAAATCCATATTTCTTAACCATTGTGCATTTACCCAAGTTAATTTATTGATATCAAAGATAGCCCCAGATGTACCAATATGTTTTACATTAAAGGCTTCTACTAATTCGTCTAATGTATAAATCTCTTGATCCGTTTCAGGAGCCCAACCTAACAAGGCAATGTAATTTAAGACTGCTTCTGGTAAATAGCCTTTTTCCATTAAGTCTTGGAAAGAGGCATCACCATTACGTTTGGATAACTTTGTTTTTTCATCCTTCAT
Source organism: Bulleidia sp. zg-1013 (assembly GCF_019798045.1). NCBI lineage: Bacteria > Bacillati > Bacillota > Erysipelotrichia > Erysipelotrichales > Erysipelotrichaceae > Bulleidia > Bulleidia sp. zg-1013. The sequence goes on along the minus strand of NZ_JAGXEX010000001.1, from coordinate 84,533 downwards.
AACAGGTGGACAATGCACATAGCTTGGAATATGCCAATCAAAGGCTTGGTAGATGAGGTTGTATTTTGGAGTTGAGCTTAAGTATTCCATACCACGCACCACGTGGGTAATGTTCATTGTATGATCATCAATGATATTCGCAAAATTATAGGTAGGGAAACCATCGGACTTTAATAAAATAGATTCATCTAAGGTTTCATTCTCCACAGTAATATGACCAAAGACTTCATCATCAAAAGAAGTTGTACCTGTTGTCGGAATGGTTTGGCGAATCACATAAGCCTCCCCATTTTCAATTCTCTTTTCACATTCCTCTGTGGATAATAATTTACATGGATCATCGTATTTAAAGCTTTCACCACGGGCTGTTTGAAGCTCCTTTTGCGTATTGATCATCTCTTCATCGCAGAAACAATAATGTGCTCCACCACGTTGGATTAATTCTTTCGCATATTTTTGGTAAATTCCAGAACGCATTCTTTCTGATTGAACATAAGGACCAAAGTTTCCTTCTTTATCTGGTCCTTCATCGTATTCCAAGTGACATTGTTCAAGGGTTTGGTAAATGATGTCCGTCGCTTTTTCCACTAAACGACCTTGGTCTGTATCTTCAATACGAAGAATAAAGACACCCTCCGGATCTTTTTTAGCAATTAAGTAGGTATATAACGCCGTTCTTAAGTTACCAATATGCATATAGCCAGTTGGACTAGGCGCAAATCTTGTTCTTCTCATGTATTTCTCCTTATTACTGTATCTTTATTATTATAGCCTTATAGTTGTATTTTTCTAGAAAAACTTTATAATTTAAAGCAGTTATTGGGGTATAGCCAAGCGGTAAGGCAACTGGCTCTGAACCAGTCATGCGTGAGTTCGAATCTCTCTACCCCAGCTGCGCTAAAGGGCGCTTTTTATTTTCTTTTTTGAATTACTTAAATATGTGGTAGGATTTTTATATGAAAAGTGAAATTATTATTGCAACGAAAAACCAAAATAAAGTCCACGAATTCAAACAAATGTTAGAACCAATGGGCTACCTGGTTAAAAGCTTACTGGATTACAAAGATTTTCCTGAAATTGAAGAAGATGGCTTTACTTTTGAAGATAATGCTCGTATTAAAGCAGAAACCGCTTCTAAGTTATTGGGTTGTATGGTAATTAGTGATGACTCCGGTTTAGAAATTGATGCCTTTGATGGTCAACCCGGTGTCTATTCAGCGCGTTGGTTGGGGGAACTAACGCCTTATCGTTATAAAAACCAAGTAATTTTAGATAGAATGAGAAATGAAGAGAACCGTTTAGCTCGTTACGTTTGTGTTTTGGCGTTGGCTAGACCAAATCAAGAAACAATTTTCTTTCGTGGTGAATGCGAAGTGGAAGTAGCTTTTGAGGCAAAGGGGGAACATGGCTTTGGTTATGATCCAATTATGCTAGATAAAGAAAGTGGTAAAACTTTAGCAGAAATGAGCGATGAAGAAAAAGCGGCGATTTCGCATAGAGGAATTGCGGTTCGTCAGCTTAAAGAATGGTTTGAATATGAGATGGCTTAAAACAAGTTTAATGGGTTTTTTCTTTTTTTTGGCTTTGTTACTAACAGTAATTGATTTCGTTGCTTTTGATGAAAACTTGTTCCGTTCTTCGTATCGTAAAGAAAACACCATGGAAGTAATGGGAATGAGTGAAGAAGATTTGCTGAAAGCTTCCCATGTTTTATTGGATTATATCAAGGGCAAACGGGAAAATATTCTTATTAAAGCGAAAGTCAATGGTCAAGAAAGAGAAGTTTTTGATGAAAGAGAAAGCAAACATATGTTAGATGTGAAGAAGCTTTATGAAAAAGCAATGTTAGTGCGTCATGGGAGTATTATCTTTTTGTTGGGACTATTTCTTTATGAGTTTCTTAAACATAAGGATGGAATACGTTCATTTTTATGGGAAAGTTTTTGCTATGGAGGGCTTTGTTTTGGTAGCTTAATCGTGGTGATAGTGTTATACGCCATCACGGATTTTTATAACTTTTGGATGAATTTTCATTATTTATTCTTTGATAATGATTTATTTCTTTTAGATCCCAATGTTTCTTTAATGATTAATATGTTTCCAGAGAGCTTCTTTTATAGCATGGTAATGCGGATTATCTTAATCTTCGGGCTATTGAGTTTATTGTTTGGGGGAATGTTGTACTATTCTTTTTACCGCTTAAGGAGAAAGCTTATATGATTTATATTGTTTTATTTGAACCTGAAATTCCCGGTAATACCGGAAATATTATGCGCACTTGTGCAGCTTGGAATATGAAATTATGTCTCATAGAACCTCTTGGTTTTCGTCTGGATGAGAAACATCTAAAACGAGCAGGGATGGATTATAGCGAAAATGTGGATTATGTTAAATACATGAATTGGGATGCTTTTTTGAAGGAACACGAGGGTAAAGGTTTATTCTATTATGTGACACGCTATGGTAAGCGCACACCAGATTCCTTCCTCTATCCAAAAGAACAAGATATTTATTTAATCTTCGGCAAAGAGAGTACGGGTATACCAAAGGAAATTCTAGCCAGTCATGAAGAGTATTGTATTCGCATTCCCATGGTTCAAGAAGCACGTTCTCTGAACCTAAGCAATTGCGTGGCTTTATGTGCCTATGAAGTGAATCGTCAATTAGGCTACCCGGGTTTAAGTCATACCGAAGTGATTAAAGGACCGGATTTTTTAAACCAATTTAAATAGTAGAAAGATTATCCTCTTCAAAAATGGGATAATCCTTTTATAATCATATTCTTCGCATTTTATTCTATATTTAGTTATTCTAATAAGGTAAGAATAAGAGAATATCCATCATTGCTTTTGGTTAAGCAAAAGAGAACAGGAGTAACTATGATTCAAGAAAGTATTCAACCGAAAAAAATATGTGCTTGTAAAAACTCTTCTTCCGCTATTAAGAGTGGGGATTCGATTTATATTGCTGCTCAGCTGCCAATGGATGAAAATGGCCGCTTGATAGCCAAAGATATTGAAAGTCAAGTGGAACAATGTCTTAAGAACATGGATATGATTTTAAAAGAAGCGGGATTAGGGGCTCGTTATATTTTAACGACAAGGGTGTATTTAGTAAATATGGAAGATTTATACGTCGTCGATAAAAAAATGGCAGGATATTTTAAAGAACCATATCCGGCTCGTACGGTGCTTGGTGTTTCGGCGTTACCATGTGGTGCTTTGGTACAAATAGAAGCCTTTGCGATGGATACAAGGGCGATTGAAATCCTAATGAGCCATGAAGATTGCTCGGAATGTTCGGAATCAGTTTGTGAAGTTGTTCGGAATATCCATTAAGCGGTTTACCGCTTTTTAATTTGTGTTAGAATTTATTTGTCATGAAATTAAAAGCATTAAAAGTTCACTTTGTGAAAAAAGATATTCGGAATGTGTTGATGATTATTGTGTCCGCATTCTTGTATGCCTATGGCTTACAAACTTTTGTGAAATGGGGGAACTTATACCCAAGTGGCTTTGCCGGAATTGCTCGTTTGGCTATCCAAATTATTTACGATAGGATAGGAATTGAAATTCCCTTTGCACTCGTTTATTTTGGTTTAAATATTCTTGTGACAATCTTAGTTTGGAAACGGATTGGTCATAAGTTTATTCTTTTTTCGTTCTTATGGTATTCATTAGCTTCTTTCTTCACCACCTTTTTAAACTTCAATGTCATTACGAATGATCAATTATTGATTGCAGTATTTGGTGGTATTCTCAATGGTTTTTCAGTCGGAATAGCATTGAATGCGAATGCGTCAAGTGGGGGGACGGATTTCATTGCGATTGATTTAAGTGCCCGTTTAAATCGCCCTACTTGGAATTATATTTTAATCATCAATGCCTTAGTATTAGCGATTGCCGGTATTCGTAGTGGCTGGAGTTTAGCTTTATATTCGATTATCTTTCAATTTGTTTCAACACAAGTGGTGAATACGATGTATTCTCGTTATAAATTATCACGAATGGAAATCATTACTGACTATCCCGAAGATGTAAGCCAAAGAATTTTTAAGCTCTATCGCCATGGTATTACGCAAATTCAAGTCTTGGGAGTGTATAAGAAACGCACACATAATTTATTGATGTTAACGGTGAATCAGAGTCAAGTGGCGAATATTGTGCAGGCGGTGAAAAAGGTGGATCCTATGGCTTTTGTGACAGTTTATGAAGTGGAAAGAGTCATTGGTAATTTCTACCAGCAACCAGTGGAATAATATGCAGTTAGAATTGAAAGCTAATAAAAAGAAATGTAGATTTCTATTTTAGAAACCTACTTTATGGATAATATATAGGAAGTCGTTCTACTTTTTGAATTGGATGGTCATACCCATCCTTTTTTGTACCTTCCATAAGGTCTTATTGGCAATAGGGTTGGCTCTTTCAGCCCCTTCCTTTAAAATCTCATTCACATGACCCGCAGCTTCGAAACGTTTGTAATTAGATTGAATTTTTTCCAACTCACAAACAACACTGTCAGCAACGACTTTCTTGAAATCGCTATAACCTTTACCTTCAAATTCCTTTTCAATATCAGCCATGGATTTATTATGGTTTAAAGCAGAATATATTTGCATTAAGTTAGAGATACCGGGTTGATTCTCTGGATCATAATGAACTTTAGCTACCATATCCGTAACGGCCGCCATAATCTTTTTGCGGGCCACTTTTGGATTATCTAACAAATAAACAATGCCTTTTTCACTATCATCTGATTTCGACATCTTTTTCTTAGGATTTTGTAAGGACATAATCCGAGCACCCGTTTTCGGCACAACCGGTTCGGGAATTTGGAAATCACAACCATACTTATTATTCATTCTCTCCGCTAAATCACGAGTTAATTCGACGTGTTGCTTTTGGTCTTCACCAACTGGTACATAATCGGCTCCATAAAGTAAGATATCCGCCGCCATTAAAGAGGGATAGGTATAAATACCACCAGTTAAAGAAGTTTCTCCTTTGGCTTGTTTATCCTTGAATTGTGTCATTCGATTTAATTCACCAAGGTAGGTGTTACTGGTCATAATAAAACCAAGTTGAGCGTGGGCAGGCACATCAGTTTGTAAGAAGATAGTTGATTTTTTAGGGTCAAGACCACAAGCCAAGTATAATAAGATACAATCTTTTAAATTCTTTTTTAAAATCTTTGGATCTTGGGGCACGGTGATGCAATGCAAATTCGCAATAAACACAAACATTTCGTAGTCATCTTGTAGCTGAACAAAGTTCTTCAGAGCACCAATGTAGTTACCTAGGTGTAATTGTCCCGTAGGCTTAATTCCACTTAACATTTTTTTCATAAAATACCTCAATTTCTTCTCTATTTTGCCACAAGGAAAGATATTTCTCAATGAGGTAAATAATGCTATAATATTTTTCGCGAGGAGGTAAATTATGATTGTTGTCTATACATCGCCGGGCTGTGCTAGTTGTCGAAAAGTGAAATCTTGGCTGAACGAACATCACTTACCTTTTATAGAAAAAAATATTTTCAAAACATTATTGAATGATAATGAAATTAAACATTTATTAATGCGCTCTGAAAATGGCTCAGATGATATTATTTCTAAGCGTTCTAAAGTCATTCAAGAAATGAATTTGGATTTGGATGCGATGACAGTGGATGAACTAGTTCACTTTATAAAGAAAAATCCTTCTGTTTTAAAACGTCCGATTATCATCTCGGAAAATAGTTTTCAAGTAGGTTATGATGAAGAAGAAATGGGTGTCTTTGTGCCAAGAGAACTCAGAGAATTTGCGAATGAAGCTTGCGGACCAAATTGTCCTAACTACAAGCTTTGTCAAAATGGTTTTGAAGATTTACGCAAACAAGCAAATTAAAGTTTTGCTTGTTTTTTAATGCTATAATGGTGACGTATGAAAATATTGGTTGGTTTATCAGGTGGGGTGGATTCCGCCATCGCCGCTTATTTATTGCAGAAACAAGGACATGATGTAACTTGTGCTTTTATGCGTAATTGGGATAGTGTTGCGAATGGTGATTTTGCCGGAAATCCCACTTTAAATGATTCAGTATGTTCACAAGAATCCGATTATGCGGATGCGAAAGCGGTGGCGGATAAATTAGGATTACCTTTATTGCGTGTTGATTTTATTAAAGAGTATTGGGATGATGTTTTCCAAACTTTTCTCAGCGAATACCAAAAAGGAAGAACCCCCAATCCAGATATACTTTGTAATCGTTATATCAAGTTTGCGAAATTTATGAAATTTGCTCGTCAAGAAGGATTTGAAACAGTCGCGACAGGGCATTATGTGAAATTAGGACATGAAAATGGTCATGGAGTCTTAATAAAAGCAGATGATCGTAATAAAGATCAATCCTATTTTTTGGCTGAAGTCAATCGAGAAGTGTTGGATCATGTGCTATTTCCTTTAGCTGAAGTTGAAAAAACAGAGGTGCGTCGCATTGCGACTGAATTGGATTTATCCATTGCTAAAAAGAAAGATAGTACGGGTATCTGTTTTATTGGTGAAAGGGATTTCCGTGCTTTCTTAAGCAATTATTTACCAATGAAGTCCGGTAAGATTGTCAATATTGTGGAAAAGAAAGTGGTGGGTGAACATAAAGGTGTTCTTTATTACACCATTGGGCAAAGAAAAGGTTTGGATATTGGTGGAATTGGTCCCTTCTTTGTAGTCGGTAAAAATGTGGAAACCAACATACTTTATGTGGTTGACCAAGAACATCGTCATTGGTTAACATCCGATTCTTGTTTGGTAACGAAGATGAATTGGTTAGCGAATCGTCAATTTCCTTTGCGGGGAAGCGCTAAATTCCGTTATCGTCAACAAGACCAAGCGGTTACGATTGAAAAAATAGATGAACAAAGCGTTTTATTAAAGTATCCACAAGGGGTTGAAGCCGTTACCCCGGGTCAAGAGGCTGTGCTTTATGATGGGGATGTTATGATTGCTGGTGGACAGATTGATATTGTTTATCAAAATGGGCAAGATTTAATGGCTAAGGTTAATCAAGAAGGAAAGCAATACCGACATGAGTGATTATGTGATGTTGCAAGGTAAATTCAAATACATTCTCTTCCGTAACGAAGAGAATTTTTATACCGTTGCTAAGTTTCATGATGAGATTGAAAACGATACTTTAACAATTACCGGCTACTTTTCTTCGATTGATGAGGAAGTGTCTTATGCATTAAAAGGAACTTACTTAGATCATCCTAAATATGGTCTACAGTTTGCTTGCCTAGAGGCTAAGAAAATAGCACCAAAAGATGAAGAAAGTTATATTCATTACTTTAGTGGTGGAAATTTTCGTTATATTGGTAAAAAAACAGCGAAGCGAATTGTGGAAACCTTGGGTTTAGATTGCATCGCTAAGATTAAAGAAGATAAAAGTTGTTTAGATCTTGTCCCATCGCTTACATTGAAACAGAAAAATTCTATTATTGAAAACCTGCAACAAGAAGAAGAGGGTTTTGAAAAATTAATTCCTTTGTTAAGCATTGCCGGCATTGGGCATGCTAATTTATTGAGTATTCATCGTTTCTATGGTAAAGAGGCTTTTAATCAAGTGATGGAAAATCCATATCGTTTAGTTGAAGATATTCAAGGCATTGGCTTTAAAATGGCAGACAAAATTGGTCAATACCTAAATATTGATAAAAAAGACGAGAGAAGGATTTACGCTTACATTCTTTCTTTGGTTGATAAAATGACGATGAATAGTGGAAATAGCTTTGTTAGCTATGAAGAATTACTAGCCAACTTTATGAATCTAAGTCATTTGGATGAAACAATTTTTTCATCGGTTTTAAATCAAATTCTATTTCGTGGTTCATTGATTCAAGAAGAAAATCGAATTTATCCTTTAGCTCAATATGAAGCGGAGGTCGGAATTGCGAACGCTTTAAGTCAATTTCCAGTAGGAAGCTTAGAAGATTATGATAAGCAACGTTTGGAGAAAGAAATTCATGCTTTACAAAAAGAGCTGGGTATTATCTACGATGAAACGCAAATTCAAGCTATTCATCATTTCTTTCAAGAAGATTTTGTGATTTTAACAGGTGGACCAGGAACAGGTAAAACAACTTTAGTTCGTGCTTTTGTGCATTTGTTTAAACGCCTTTATCCAGCTAAAGTTGTGGCTTGTTGTGCGCCAACGGGAAGAGCGGCGAAACATTTGTCGGAAGTTTGCGATGTTAAGGCAACGACCATTCATTCTTTATTGCAATGGAATTTAGAAGCCAATTTATTTCAAAAGGATGAAGAAGATCCCATTCAAGCGGATTTATTGATTATTGATGAGTTTTCTATGGTGGATCAATGGTTGTTCTATCATATTTTGTTGGCTTGTGGATTGGTGAAAAAGATTTGTGTGATTGGGGATGAAGACCAGTTACCTAGTGTAGCCCCTGGTTCTTTATTAAGAGATTTAATTGTTTCTAAACAGTTTGGTTATCGTCAATTAACCCATATTTATCGCCAAAAAGAAGGATCAGAAGTCATTCAATTGGCCTTAGCTATTCGCCAAGAAAGCTTAGACTTAACAAAATTTCATCAAGATGTGCAATTCGAAGAATGTGCTATTCATGAAATACGACCTAAGATACAAGCGGTTATTCAAGCTGCTTTAGAAAAGGGTTTGACTTTAGAGGATATTCAAGTGATTGCACCAATGTATCATGGTACCGCTGGCATTGATGCTTTAAATATGTCTTTACAAGACCTATTTAATCCAGCCAAAGAGAATAAAAAAGAAGTCCAACAAGGGCAACGTTTATTCCGTGAAGGAGATAAGGTTATGCAATTAAAAAATCAGCCGGATGATGATGTGTATAATGGTGATATTGGCTTTATTGAGGAAATTCAAATAGATGATCCAAAGCATCCGGAACAAGCCTTAATATTTGTCTTATTTGGTGATCATGTGGTGGAATATTCTCATCAAAATTTAGATAAATTAAGTTTAGCGTATTGTATCTCCATTCATAAATCCCAAGGTTCAGAGTACCCGATGGTTATTGTGCCGATTTGTGCTCAACATCGTATTATGCTACGAAAGAGATTGTTGTATACCGCCGTCACCCGTAGTTCAAAATATTTATATATCTTCGGTTCTCGTGAAGAATTTGAAAGAGGAAGTTATTTAGAAGAAAAAAATGTGCGAAAAACAACTTTAGTGCAAAGATTAACCCAACAAAATTCTTTTTTATGGTAGAATAATCCTAAATCAAAGATAGAGGATAAGTACGAAGAGAATGGCGTATAGAGAGTGGGAAAGGCTGGAAACCCATCGCTATTGGCTTAGGAAAGCTACCTCTTAGAGTATGAAAACATACCGCTGATCGCGTTATTGATCTTATAGAGTGTACTTATTTCTTTTTTAAGAAGTGGTAAATCAGGATGGTACCGCGCTGGACGTTCCTGTCATAGGGAACTTTTTTTATGGAGGAAAAGATATGTCAAAGAAAAAACTAACCGGTAATGAAGTACGTCAATTGTTCTTAGATTTTTTCGCATCGAAGGGTTGTATGATTGAACCGGGGGCTTCTTTAGTGCCACATGATGATCCAACATTGCTTTGGATTAATGCCGGTGTCGCCGCTTTAAAGCCTTATTTTGATGGTCGCAAGAAGCCGGCCAGTCATCGTATTTGCAATGCTCAAAAATCCATTCGTACAAACGACATTGAAAATGTTGGTAAGACTGCTCGTCATCATACTTTCTTTGAAATGTTAGGTAATTTCTCAATTGGTGATTATTTCAAGGTAGAAGCAATCTCATGGGCTTGGCAATTTTTAACATCCAAAGATTATATCGGCTTTGAACCAGAACGTTTATACGTAACGGTTTATCCGGATGATCAAGAAGCAATCGATACTTGGGTTAAAGTGGGCATGATACCAAGCCATATTCGTAAAACCGATGATAACTTCTGGGAAATTGGTCGTGGACCTGGTGGACCCGATACAGAATTATACTATGACCGTGGAGAAAAGTACGATCCGGAGGGAAAAGGCGAAGAATTGTTCTTTAAAGATTTAGAAAATGACCGTTATATTGAAGTTTGGAATATTGTCTTTTCACAATACGATTGCCATCCCGGTGAAATGCCAAGAAGTGAATACCCTGAACTACCGCAAAAAAATATTGATACGGGTATGGGATTAGAACGTTTAGTGGCTTTAATTCAAGAGGGTGAAACTAACTTCGATACGGATTTATTTTTACCAATCATCCAGGCAACTGAAAAGCTGTCGAAGTTTTCTTATAGTGATGAAAAAGCGAAGATGGCTTATCGTGTAATAGCTGACCATATCCGTACTGTAACCTTTGCGATTGCGGATGGAGCCATGTTTTCTAATGAGGGTCGTGGATATATTTTAAGAAGAGTTTTAAGAAGAGCTGTTCGTTTTGGTTTGAAGCTTGGCATTGAAGGTGCATTCATGTACCAATTGGTTGAAGTGGTCGCAAAGAATATGGAAGCTTATTATCCTTATGTTGTTGAAAAGATTGATTTAATTTCAAAGCTTGTGAAAATGGAAGAAGAAGCCTTCCACCGTACTTTATCTATGGGTGAAAACCTTCTTCAATCCGCCATGAACCAGCACCAAAGTGAAAAGAAACTACCAGGGGATGTGGTGTTCCAATTGTACGATACCTACGGTTTCCCTTTTGAATTAACGAAGGAAATTTCTTCTGAAGCTGGTTATGTAGTCGATGAAGAAGGATTTAAAGCACAAATGAAAGCACAAAAAGAACGTGCTCGTAAAGCTCGTGGTGAGCAACAATCTATGCATGGTCAATCAGAAGACTTACTGAACTTTGAAGCTGAAAGTAATTTTGTTGGTTATGATCAAAAGGAGATGAACAGCTCTATTATCGCTTTATTTAAGGATGGAGAACGGGTTTCTTCTTTACTTGGTGAAGGGGATGTTGTTCTTAAAGAAACAGTCTTCTATGCAGAAAGTGGCGGTCAATGTGCTGATACGGGTATCTTGTCTTATGATGGGCAAGATATTCAAGTTACGGATGTACAGAAGGCTCCTAATGGTCAATTTTTACATCATGTGAACACAGCTGTTGAATTAAAAGAAGGTTTTAAAATTCATGGTCAATATGATTATGAAAATCGTGAATTAACTCGTGCAAACCATTCTTCCTTACACTTATTACAAGCGGCTTTAAAAAAGGTACTTGGGGACCATGTAGCGCAAGCTGGTTCATATAATTGCCCAAGCTATGCTCGTTTCGACTTTAACCATTTTGAAAAAATGAGTGAGGAACAACTAAAAGAAGTGGAAGATTTAGTGAATGATCAAATCATGGCTAATATTCCAGTTACAACGGAAGTTTTAGCCATTGAGGATGCGAAGAAGTCCGGTGCGACTGCTTTATTTGATGAGAAATATGGTGACTTTGTGCGAGTTGTATCGATGGGGGATTTCTCGAAAGAATTTTGTGGTGGAACGCATGTTCAAAATACTTCTGAATTAGGTTTATTTCATATTGAAAGTGAAGAAAGTATCGGATCGGGTGTACGTCGCATTACATCCACAACTAAAAAGGCAGCTTTCGATCATTTTAAAGAAATGGAAACTTATTTGAAAGAAAGTGCTTCTTTATTGAAATTAAAGAAATGGAATACTTTACAAGATCGCATTCATATCTTATTAGAAGAAAACGCAAGCTTACAAAGTCAAATCAAAGAATTAAAAGTAGAAAAGATGAAGGTAGAAAGCGAAGCTCTTCTTAGTAAAAAAGAAGAAATTCATGGCTTGAATGTCTTAATCTTAGAGCTACAGGGGCAAGATAATTCCGGACTAAAAGATTATGCGGTATTATTAAGAAATAAATTAGAGAATGGTTTTGTGTTAATTGCGAATACAACGGATGATAAGGTAGTCTTTGTGGCGGCGGCTAGTCCGGCAGCAATTGCGAAAGGGGTTTGTGCTGGTGATGTTGTGAAAAAAGTGGCGCAATTGACGGGTGGTAATGGTGGCGGTAAGCCGGATTTAGCCCAAGCCGGTGGGAAAGAAGTGGATAAAGTGAATTTAGCTTTAAAAAGTATCCGTGAATCACTATAATTTATTTTTAAATCAAATAAAATTGTTATAGAATGAAAAGGGAATAGGAGGGGTACATTATGAATGAGAAAAATCGTGAATTGACAGAAACTGTTAGTTTCAATGCGGAAGAGTTGCGTCGTGAGAATATTAAGGAAGTTCTTCAGCACGTTGAAAAAGCGTTGACAGAAAGAGGATATAATGCGATTAACCAAATGGCCGGTTTCTTAATTTCAAATGATCCTGCTTATATTTCTTCGCATAATAATGCTCGCAACATCATTCAATCGATTGAGCGTCATGAGATTATTGAGGAATTGGTTCGTTATTATTTAGAGGGACAAAATAAGTGAGTAAATACCTAGGATTAGATCTAGGCAGTGTTACATGTGGTGTTAGTGCTTCAGAAACCGGTTTTATTGCCCATACTGTTGAAACCATTCGTTTTAAGAGTGAAGATTATAATGAAGCCATGGATAAAGTGTTAGCGGTAATTGAAAGAGAAAAGCCTGATGAAATTGTATTGGGCTATCCCTTGCTTTTAAATGGGGATGTAGGTCCTAGAGCGAAGTTGTCAGAAGAGTTTAAGGAAGTTTTAGAGGCAGAATGTGGTTTACCTGTGCATTTAATGGATGAACGTTTTACCACGGTTGAAGCCGAAGAAATTCTTTTACAAGCCGATGTTTCGCGTAAGAAGAGAAAAAAGAAGATTGATCAGTTAGCGGCGGTACAAATTCTTCAATATTATTTGGATCGCTATGGAAAGAGGTAATCATGCAAGAAGATCGCATGCTGATACAGCTAGACGATGGAAGAGAAAAAGAAGTTCACATTTTATTTACGGTTCAAAAAGATGGGAAAGACTATGTGGTATTTGAAGATTTGGATAACCAAGATGGTACCGTTTATGCCTATCTTTATGATGAAAACAATGAATTAGTTGCACTTTCGGATGAGGATATGGAAATGATGGAAGAAGTGATTCAAGCCTTTAGTGAGGAGGAATACGAAGAATGAAAAAAATTCTCCGATTTTTGTCCTTTTTAGTTCTTGTACTTATATTAGGTGCCGGGCTTTATGGTGGTTATGGCTTTTGGATGGTTCAAAAGCCAATGAGTGCCGCTTCCAGCAAACAAGTTTTTATCATTGAAGCAAACACACGTTCAAAAACCATTTTCCAAAATCTTGAGAAACAAGGTTTAATTCACAACGCAAATTTTGCGCAATTGTATGCAAAAATCAATAAGATCGGTAATTTTAAGGCAGGGCAATTTGAGGTAGATAAAGCTTGGGATTTGAAAACATTAATTACCACTTTATCCGATATTAAAAAAGCCCAATCCGGCTTAAGTAAAGTGTCGGTGATTGATGGTTATTGGGCAAAGGATATTGCAAAAGCCGTGGCAGTGAAAACCAATGTAAAAGAAGAAGATTTATTGAAACTTTGGAAGAATAAAGTTTGGATTCAATCCATTCAAAGAGACTATCCTTTTTTAACCGAGGATATTTTCAAAGCTTCTATTCGTTATTCTTTAGAAGGCTATTTATCCCCGGCGACTTATTCGTTTGACCATAACACAAGTGCTGAAAAGGTAACGAAAACTTTATTAAATCAAAGTTTGAAGATTTATCAGAAATATGAATCTGAATTTAAGAAATCCTCACTATCGGTTTCAGAAGTTTATACCTTAGCTTCGATTATTCAGTATGAATCCGGCTCTAAATTAGAAGAAGGCAGAGTGATTGCAGGTATTTTTCTGAATCGTTTGAAGGCAAAGATGCCTTTGGGTTCTTCCTCTAGTGTATGTTATGCCATGAATGTGGAAAGAGCGAAGGGAGATTGGAAAGCTTGTGAGGTCAATTCCAATGTGGATTCTCCTTATAATACTTATAAAAATAGAGGTCTACCGCCAGGACCAATCAATAATCCTGGAGAAGTAGCGATTCAAGCAGCTTTAAATCCACAAGAAACAGATTATTTGTTCTTTATGCATGATGTGAAAACAGGTAAAGTGTATTATGCAAAGACTTATGAAGAACACCAAAAGAATGTGAAGGAACATTTAAATCTAAAGTCATGAGGGAAAGTGCAGTAACTTACTTGGTATCTAAGAAACAAATTTTGATGTTACTAAGAAATAAAAAAGAAAAAGATCTCAATGCCGGTAAATGGCTTGGTGTTGGTGGTAAGAAGGAAGTCTATGAAACGATAGAAGAATGTGCGATGCGAGAGGTTTATGAAGAAACAGGCTATCGAATTCGCTCTTTAAAAGCAATGGGAATCCTGGATTTTGTGTATCCATATTTGGATGTAGAAAGAATTCATGTTTTTCTTTGTCAAGAATTTGATGGTATTGAAAAAGAATGTTTAGAGGGTGAACTGCATTGGATTGATATTTCAAAAATGGATGCTTTAAATCTTTGGTCAGGTGATCGTTATTTCTTGCCTAAGATAGTAGAAAATGATTGTCCCTACTTTCATTATGTAATGAAGTATGATGAACAAGACGTATTGGCGGATGTAAAGGAGTTAGTATGAGTAAGCCGATCATTATTGGAATTGCGGGGGGTAGTGCCTCAGGAAAAACAACGATATCGAGAACCATCCAAGAACGTTTTAAGGAAAGAACATCAGTTATAACCATTCGTCAAGATGATTATTATAAGGACCAATCGCATTTAACGATGGAAGAAAGAGTGAAAACGAACTATGATCATCCCTTTGCTTTTGATAATGGGCTTTTGATTCAACAATTGAAGGAATTATTAAACCATAAACCAATTGAAAAGCCTACCTATGATTTCGTGAATCATACGCGTAGTTCGGTAACGGAAGTGGTTGTGGCTTGTGATGTGATTGTCTTAGAAGGATTGTATGTTTTAGAAGAAGAGAAACTTCGTTCACTTTGTGACATTAAAATTTTTGTTGAAACGGATGCTGATGTACGCTTTATTCGTCGCTTGGTGCGTGATGTGAAAGAAAGAGGACGTTCTTTGGATTCCATCGTGACGCAATACATGACAACCGTTCGCTCAATGCACAATTTATTTGTGGAGCCAAGTAAGCGTTATGCGGATGTGATTATTCCGGAGGGTGGTCGCAATACGGTTGCGATTGATTTGATTACAACAAAAATTGATAGTATCCTCAATATAATGATGGTATAATTTAACGGATTAAGGAGTATTTTATGTCAGAAAATAAAATTTATGTTACTCAAGAAGGTCTTAAAAAGTTACAAGATGAATATGATAATCTTGTCCACGTTGTTCGCGAACAAGTAAAAACCGAATTAGCTGAAGCCCGTGCGCAAGGGGACTTAAGTGAAAACGCTGATTATGATGCAGCTCGTGAAATGCAAGCGCAAGTGGAATCTCGTATTGCGGAATTAGAAAATAATTTACAAAACTATGTCTTAATTGATACCACAAAAACAAAAGATTCCACAACGGTTCGTATTGGGGCAACGGTTCAATTGGAATTTTTAGATACCAAAGAAGTGAATGAATATATGATTGTCGGTTCGACAGAAGCGGATCCTTTAAATGGTAAGCTATCTAACGAAACACCTTTAGCCCAAGCTATCTTGGATCATAAGGTGGGTGATACCGTTTCAGTGAATGTCGCAAAGCCATACAAGGTAATTATTATTTCAGTTAAGTAAGGATTTTAAAATTGATTGGTAAAACGATAAGAGGGGTGTTTCCTATGAGACGACTGCTTATTGTTTTTTTATGTTTTCTTTCTTCATGCCGGCCAAAGTCTTATTTAGATGTTCAAGAAATTGATCAAACAAATATTCGCATTACAATTATGACAGAAAAGCAGGAACGGAAAGAACTTGTTATCCAAGCAAATAGTACTATTGAAGATATCGTAAAGCTTGTTCCGATTGATTTTCAAAAGCACCATTACAATCCTAAACAAGTCCTTCATGAAGGGGATGTATTATTTTTAGATGCAAAAGAAAGTACTAAGGTATCTTTAAATACAGCCAGTCTTAACGATTTCATGAAAATAAAAGGCATAGGCAAAAAGATGGCACAAAGAATTTTGGATTATCGGAAAGAAAATGGACTTTTTCAAAAGCTGGATGACTTACAAAAAGTCAAAGGAATTGGTAAGAAAAAGTATGAAGAACTCCAAAGCCAAATTACTTTATAAAGCTATTCAAGACTGTCTTTTAGAAGTGGCTATATTTTCTATCTTAATCCATATTTGTGCAGAGAAATATCGCATTTATGCGCTTTTGTCTTCGCTTTTATATTTATTATTCAAGTATAAAAAATGGTACTATTTTCTTATATTTCCTTTACTAGTAATACCATGTTTCTTAAAGGTATCCATTCAGTTAAATCATTTAACATTGATTGAAAAAAGGGAAGCTTCATCAGTGATGGTGGATAGTTTTGGTCAAAAAATCATCCTTAAGAGAACATTGCAAGAACCGTTGGGTAGCCTTTATGCCATAGAAGGAAAGGTTGAAAAAAGTAATCATCAAGATTTATTGACTTTACCTTTGCTAACACAAAGAGATAGCTTAAAACCAAAAGAAATCCGTCTTCTTCGACAAGGAAAGGGGTATTTAGCTCAAATTGAAAAGAAAATAGAAGAGGTTTCATTCAAACAAAAGGATTTCTTACAATCTATTTTATTGGGTTATTACCAAAAAGGTTTTTTCCATGGCTTTGCTTGGATTGGTTTGGTGAAGATGATTTCATTTCTTTTTCGTTATCATTTAGACCGTACGCAAAGAAAATACTTAGAAATCATTTTGTATACACTAATTCTTATCTTCCTAAGTTATCAAACTATTCTTGTTTTGCATATCTTATGTCATTTCATTTCATTTCTGAATTGGGATAAAGCGAATCAATATGGTTTATTGCTGTATAGTAGTTTACTTCTATTTCAAAAAGAGTTCTTTTCATTGGGAATTTTAGTAGCACTTTTTTATCAAAGTGAATTCTTATGGCGATTAAAGAAAAGAGATGCCTTTTTTCTTCGTTTTTTATGTTCCATGTATGTGTTTGGCTCGTTTCAAATTCTAATGACCATTGGCTATTCATTCTTTCGAAAGATACAGGCTTTTTTGTATTTAATTTGTTTGTTTTATGTATATACAAAACAAGCCTTTCTTTTTAATAGCATTCAAATTCTGTTTCACCCATTTACCTTTTTAGATAACCTGCGCATTGGCTATTCTTTTTCTTGTTTGTGGTGGGTTTTGATTGGGGTATTTTTCTTCTTGAAAAGAAAAACAATGTTCTTAATTCTATGTTCTATTTTTATCCTTATTAGTCCTTATTTCAGCCGACAAGTTATTTTAGTAAGCCGGCAAGGATTACCACTATTTTTGCTTCAAAATGGTCAACATCTAAAGATTGTTCATGCCGGTCAATGCTTAGATAACTTTTTAGAAAACTATCAAAAAAAGTATCCTTTTAGAGACTATGTTTTGATAGATGGTCGAAAGAAACTGATTCAAATGGGGGATTTTCTTTGGAACTTTTCCGATCAAACACCCAAATATAAAGCCAAGTATTTGATTCTGGATAATGCGAAGAATTTTATAGAAAAAATGGATCGAAGCGAAGCGAAAATTCTTATTTTATCAAAATCTTTAAAAATTAGTCAGGAACAATTTTTAAAAGAAAATCATAAACTTTATTTTAGTTTGCAAGAAGAAAAAGGACTGCGTGTTCTTTTTTGGAAATTTGGTATACAAATCCAAACAGGAAAAGGGAATTTTGCTATAATGAGTGCTGATGAATAGTGTGTACTTAATTAGTGGCGATGATCGTTACCGAAAGGAAGAATACCTTTCCTTTTTAAAGCAAACAAAGGAAATTGAAACAAGTGAAATTGAGATTTTTGATGCTTCTAAAGTCAAGAATTTTTCCATGCCACTTTTCTTTCATAGCTTGGCTAGCCAAAGTTTATTTGATATGGGAAAAAGAATGGTCATTTTAAAAGATGCCTATTTTTTATCCACTTCTACAACCAAAGGGAATGAGAAAGATTTAGACTATTTTCAAAAAGAAATGGTCTTGTACCTAAAAGATCCTAATGAACAAATTGTGCTTGTTATCTATATGGATGAAGTTAATTTGGATGCGCGAAAGAAATTAGTGAAATTTCTGAAGAAAGAAAATATCGAACAAAAAACATTCACCGCTTTAAAGCCATGGGAATTTCCAACTTATGCAAAGCAACGATTGCAACAGGAAAAACTTTCGCTTAATCAAGCAGCTTTTGATGAACTCATTCTTCGAGTTCAAAATGATAGTCTTCTTTTACAAAGAGCAGTTGAAAAACTAAAACTTATTCCTAAAGATTGTTATGATTTAAAGGATATTGAAGAACTAGTTAGTTATTCACCGGAAGTGGATGTTTATGCATTAGGTAATGTTTTTTTAGAGGGGGATTTCAAAAAAACCTGGAAAATTTTAAAACGATTTCAAGCAGCCGGCGTAGACACGCAAGCTCAAATTGCTTTATTGGCTTCAAGATTGCGTCATTTATATGACATGAAGGAATTAAGAGAACTTGGTTACGATGAAATGACCATTGCTACGCGCTTGCGAGTAAAACCCTATGCCATTCAAAAAGGCTTAGAAGCTTGTTCTTCTTGTTCGGCCTTGTCACTTTTAAAATTTTTAAAAGAATTAGCGGATTTAGATCAGGAAATCAAAATTGGAAAAATTGACGCAAAACAAGGATTTGAGTATTTCATCCTTAGAAATGGAAGGACCTATGCAAGCAATTAGAGAGTTATATAAGATAGGAAGAGGACCAAGTTCATCACACACCTTAGCTCCCGAAAGAGCTTGTCGTTTATTTGTGCAAGAATTTGGTGAGCATCCTTACTATGAGGTGGAATTATATGGTTCTTTGTCTTTAACAGGAAAGGGACACAATACGGATTTAATCATCCAAGAAACTTTGCCAGGTAAAGTGGAAATTAAATGGAAGCTGGAATGGAAAGAGGATTTCCCAAATGGCTTTTATTTAAAGGCTTTTAATGAGAAAAAAGAGCTGGAACATATATGGACTGTTTTTTCGCTGGGTGGAGGAAGTATTCAGGTCTTAGAAAAAGACTTTGATTTTAATGATGAAGTTTATGTAGAAAACAACTTTAATGAAATCAAAGTTGTTTTAGAGAAGAAACAATGGGATTTGTTGGACTATGTTTTATCGTATGAACCAGATATTCTAAGTTATTTAGAAGAGGTTATTTTAGCCGAGATGAATAGTGTTTCAAATGGTTTAAAAAGCGAAGGGATTTTGCCTGGAAATCTAAAATTAGCTCGTTGTGCTAAGGATTTATTTGAATTAGCTAAAGGGGATGAGCGACTGCAAATTATGTCTTATGCTTATGCGGCCAATGAAGAAAATGCATCTATGAGAACGGTTGTTACAGCACCGACCTTGGGTGCTTGTGGAATTATTGCGGCTTTATCCTACTATTTGGTGGTGGATAAAGGCTATACTGTTTCCGAGGTAGCGAAAGCTTTAGCAGTCGGTGGTGTGTTTGGTAATGTCATTAAACAAAACGCAACAATTTCCGGGGCGATGGGTGGATGTCAAGCCGAAGTTGGTTCAGCCGTATCCATGGCTTGTGCTATGTTGGCTTGGATTCGTAAAGAAAATTTAGAAGTGATTGAATCAGCGGCGGAAATTGGTATGGAACATCACCTTGGTTTGACCTGTGATCCGGTGCAAGGCTATGTGATGATTCCTTGTATTGAAAGAAATAGTCAAGGGATATTGCGTGTTTTGGATTCGGTTCACTTAGCTTCCACTTTAAGAAAAATTAAGAAAGGTCGTATTAATTTTGACACGATTGTTGAAACAATGAAGGAAACAGGACGTGTTATGGACATTCAACTTCGGGAAACATCAAAGGGTGGTCTGGCAAAATTTTATAAGGATTCGCAATGTTAAAAAAGAAGATAGAATTATTGGCTCCGGCAGGTAGTATGGAAAGTTTAATAGCAGCAATTGAAGGCGGTTGTGATGCGGTGTATCTTGGCTTGTCTTCTTATTCCGCAAGAGCCTTTGCCCCAAACTTTTCATTGGATAATATTGCCGAAGTGATTGCGTATTGTCATATTCGTAGTGTACGGGTGTATGTAACGATGAATACGCTTATTTATGAATCGGAACTAAAAGGCGTTCAAAAGGCAGTAGATGTGTTATACCATGCGGATGTGGATGGTATCTTGGTACAAGATTTAGGTTTATACCATTATATTCATGAAGTTTATCCGGATTTAGATTTGCATTGTTCCACGCAAATGCACGTTCATAATGTGGCCGGGGTTCGCTTTATGAAGGAACAAGGTGCTTCGCGTATTGTGGCAGCGCGTGAGAGCTCTTTAGAAACCATTCAAAAGATGTGCCAAGAAGATATTGAAATTGAAGTTTTTGTGTATGGTGCCATTTGTATTGCGTATAGTGGACAATGTTTGATGTCTTCAGTAATGAAAAATCGTTCTGCTAATCGAGGAGCTTGCGCCCAAAATTGTCGTTTGAAGTACAAAGAAGATGGATCCTTTTCCAAAGAAGGAGAGTATGCTTTAAGTCCCAAGGATTTAAATGCGCTTGAATTGGTTCCCGATTTAATTGAAATGGGTGTTGCTAGTTTGAAGATTGAAGGACGTATGAAGAAAGCGGAATACGTTTATACAGTTACTAAAGCCTTTCGAGAAGCAATTGATGCTCACTACAATCACCAAAGTTATCATTTATCCAGGACAAAAGAAAAAGAGCTATTAGAACTCTTCAACCGTGGTTTTTCAAGAGGGCATCTAGCCCATTCTTCAACGTTTGAAAGGATGTCTCATGTTCGAGCAAATCATCAAGGAATTCCACTAGGTAAAGTGAAAGCTATTCATGGTCACTTTATTGAAATTATTTTGCAAGAAGACTTAAATCAAGGAGATGGAATTCGTATTTTATCGTATCCAGAAGACATTGGCTTTGTGGTCAATAAGATGGAGAATAAGAAACATTTATTAACCAATAAGGCTAAAAAAGGGGAAGTTGTTCAAGTGTATTGTCCGGAAGGCTGGCCAAAGATAAATGATGAAGTTCGCTTGACAAGCAATTCGTATTTATTGAAAGAAGTTTCTTCCCTAATTGAGAAACATGAAAGACGTGTTTCTTTGTCCATTCATTTAGTGGCGAAGGTGAATCAGTTTTTGTGTATGCAAGTGAAAGATGGTACTCATAAATTTCAATTAGCAACAAAAATGAAGTGCCAAAAAGCTTTAAAGCAACCTCTAAGTCAAGAACGTTTAAAAGAAGCATTCGGACAATTAACCAATTCTGCTTATCGCTTAGACAACTTTTCTTGTGAGTTAGAAAAAATCTTTTTACCAATGAAAGAAATCAATGAGCTTAGAAGGAGGATGATTCAAAAGTTAGATGAAATTCGTTCCACCTTTCATAAGCGCATTGGGAAACAAAATTATCAATTCAAACCGGATAACCCGCATTACCAAGGAGAACGCTTATTGGTTCGTGGTGCAGTTTCTTCTGTAAAAGCCCGTTATTTACAAAAAAAGGATTATACAGCGGTGGTGGATGAATATTTACTTGAACCTAGTGACCATGAAAACCAAGTGTTAAATGAACCGGGTGATTTCTATGGTCAAAATAAACACTGTCTTGCAGGAATGCCTCTTAATATTAGCAATAGTTATGCGATGGCGTATTTCTTATCCTTGAAGGGAGTGGATGCCTTGATTTTATCAAGTGAATTAAATCCACTACAAATTCGAGATATGATTCAAAATTTTGAAAACCGTTATGGCTTTACAGCATTTACCTATCAATTTGTGTTTGGTAAAAGAGACTTAATGATTATTAAGCATGGCTTTGAAGAAAAAAATATAAAACAATTAAGTGATTTGCAGGACAATATTTATGATTTGTCTTATACTAATGAGCAGGTAATCATTCATGAGCCTAAGAATTTCCACGCTTCAAATCAATATGCGCAGGGCAGTTATTTGATTATGAATGAGAAACTAGATAACGCAAATAAAATTTTGGAGGATGCGTATGAAGAACTTTATGAACGAATTTAAAGATTTTGCCTTAAAAGGAAATGTAATGGATTTGGCTATTGGTGTTATTATCGGTGGCGCATTTCAAACCATTATTAAGTCATTTATTGAAAACATTATTAATCCAATCATTGGTATTTTATTCCAAGCCGATTTTGGCAAGGTTGTGATTCAAATGGGACCTGTCAACTTAGGAATTGGTGCTTTTTTATCAGCCGTGATTAACTTTGTGTTATTAGCTTTAGTCTTATTTGTGATGGTAAAAGCTATTAATAAGTTAAAGAAACCAGTTGAGGAAGAAGAAAGTGCAGCTGTGAAATCAGATGAGGCTCAATTATTGGAAGAAATCTTAAATCAATTAAAGAAACAATAAATTGAATAAAAACTACCACATAAACAGTTAATTGTGGATATTGGAAGGGCAAAATATACTGTAAACCTCCCTTCAAAAATATCCGAATAAAAGAAGCTAATTATTGAGGTGACCCCCAAAAGTTAGACCAAAATTCTAACGATTGGGAGGTAAAGATGGTAAGGATAAGAAGTCCCACTCAAAACAATTTAATATATAAGATATTTAGCGATTGAATTAAAAGTTCAGTTGCTTTTTTATTAGAAATTTAAAGATTAAGGAGAAGAAATTAATGGATAGAGAAATGATAAATATTAATGCAAATTTAGTCAGGGAAGCTGAATTTTCAGAATTTGAAAAAGATGGAGAAAGTGTTCAAGTAGCAAACTTCACTTTGGTGAAGAAGTACGGAGGTGGTAAGGAATACACCAAATGCTCGGTGTATGGTGAAAAAAGTGAGATGGCAAGGGACTTTAAGAAAGGCGATTTTATCCATGTGTTTGACTACTTCAAGGAAAGAGCCAAGGAATCAAGCGCTTATGGCAAGATAAGGACGGAATGACAATCCTAAATCTAAAACTAAGACTTCAAGCAATGAAATATTGATTGTACTCAATGATTATGGTATAATATTGCCGATAGTATTTGTAAAGAAAAGAGGGTTGATATGGCACTAAACTATAAACCATTATGGATACAACTTGCAAAGAAAGGCTTAAAGAAAACAGATGTTATAGCAATGGCGAATTTAACAACTAATGTTATGGCACAGATGGGAAAAAATAAGCCGATAACACTTAAAAATTTAGAGAGAATATGCAAAGCACTTGACTGTACACCTAACGATGTATTCTCTTTTGATGATGAATGTGTTGAAAAGGAAGAGGTGTAATGAATGAAGGTAAAATAAAATTTCACAGTATTTATTATAGATATATATTATTTTTGTTTTCATTTTCTATAATGACATTATATGCAATATCAGATGCTATGGGTGGCAATATCAATTTCTTTAACGGCTTCTTAGTTATAGAGAGAGAATGGTTAAAATATATTGTAGTTGGAGTTTCTGTTATCATTATCGGTATATTTTCATTTGTAAAGTGGAAATTTTATATCTGTAAAACAGGAATTTATTTAAGAAAAATAGATTTACTTGTGCCTTGGGAAGATATTGTTGCAGTCAGTCATATTTGGCTTAATGAAGCTAGTGGTTCGATAGGTAATTTACATTTATACCATCGTAAAACACTTGTTATTTATAGAAAGCAATATAAACCGATTTGTATTTACAATATTTCTGTTTTAGCATTATATGCAGCAAAATTTTATAATCCCTACCTAAAAACGAATATTGTATCGGCTACTTTAGCTACTATTTTTAATGTTATTCTGAACGGACTCATATTTTATGAACTTTGGTTTAATCATTTGAATAGCATAAAACTTGAGGCTTTGATTGTTTGGGCTATTCTATATGCAATAAAGTCATCGGTATTTCCGTTAGTCATGGTTAAACATCAAAATAAGCTGTATGGAGCATATTTATTCCATGACACAGCGTATAAGAAAAATCCTTCAAATGCAATTCATTTATAAAATAAGGAATTTGATAATGAAGAAAGCATATTTATTTGTGATTTAGTTTGCCATAACATTACTAACAGGCTATGCCTGTTTAAAAGAATATGAGAAGAAATAAAGGCAGGAAGTAGGGTTATGATAAAATCAGACATTCGAAATTCTATTCAGTATAAATATATTAAATACAGATTTAAGAGAAAATGCCTTGTTTTTTGGGAAAAGAAACATTCCGCTAAGTGAGATAAAACATATAGAAGTACATTGTATTCAATGAAGAAGAAATAATGGTAAGGGGTACATTTCGATTATGGAAAGAAAAAATGGAAAAGACACTAGTATTCTATTTAGAAAAATCAAAAGGAATGATAGGTTGGAAGATAAGTTAAAAAATACAAAAAAATATTATATTTCAATTTTTAAAGGAGTGTGGGATTAATATGATTAATTGGGTATTTCTGTATTTAATAATAGGAATGTGGCTTGTCTTCACAGCAATTCTATTTGTATCCTATCGCTGGATTAAGGCTGCGTATCTAAAGCGTGTTAATGTTGCAGCATATGATTCGTATAGTGATAGACCCGCACCGAAAATTATACAACTGTTATACTTATTAGTTTTTATTCTATGTTTAATTTTCGTGATAAAAGTAGATATCGGTCCAATATGGGCACGCATGATAGTAGCTCCGCCACTGGTTGCTTTAGTAAAAATTCGTAAAAAGCCGGAGCATGATATTTTCATAATCCTGTTAATCTTTACCTTATGGCTCGGTTCATTATTTACTTATATGCTTATTGGGTTTCCACCAAAATCTCCAAAGTTACAGATAGGCAATACTACAATTACAGCAGGACATACAAGTTATCAGGAAATAGAAGATAGCGGTTTGATTCTTAAATATGTAGAAAATCCATATCTCAATGGAGTCAAAGAAGAAAAATTTTACGATATTTATACAAGAGGTAATCATAAAATAATGAGAATGGCTTTCGTTGCAAAGAGTGGGAAAGTGACAAATAAGTCACCCGTAAAAGAAATCTATATTGACAAAGATCATTTCAAAAACATAAAAGATGAGAATTTAGTAATGAAATTCGATGAAATCAATCTCTTAGAATCAGTATCTCAGAAATGGCTAGATTCTTTATTAAATGGAGGAGCTTCAATTTTGCCTGCAAATCCAACCGTAGACAGTAAGGTTGGTGAATACAACTTGAGTTACAATGGCAAGCCAAAAACCGGATTTTGGTCGCATCAAAATGTAAATATTCAAACCGATGAAAATGGGAATATTGAAATTTTAAGAATCATTGCAACATTTTCATAGATGAATTAGGCGTTTGGAAAAGACGAGGTATAAATTAGAATCTGTAAAACAATTTTTAAGGTGATTATTGATGAAAAAATATATTTTAGCTTTTGGTTTAGTTATTATTGGAATTATTGTGATGATGTTAACCGGCTGTTCACATACAAAAGAAGATGAAAATAAAATCATGCAATTTCTTAATGAGGTATATGGAAAAGAGTCTTACACCATTCAAAAAGATTTTAAACATAAACATCACTATCTTGTGAAACTCAAGCAATATCCGAAGCTTGAATTTACGGTGACCGTATCACATCAACCCTTTACATCGCCCTATATATGGAGCGATTTTAATGAAGTTTTTAGCGAACACGCAATCAAGAAATTCAAAGCATCAAAGGATTTAGGCACAGATAAACTTGAATATTTAGATCCGGAGTTTATATATAGCACAAAAGTAAGCTCTCTTAAAGAATTAAAAATATCCTATGATAAATTGGTAAAATTTATTGATTTTATTTCTGCAAAATATCCTATCATCGTTGATACCGGCTTGCTTGATATAAGGCTGAACGTTAGCGGAATCACGTTAAAGGGAGATGTTGAATCCGAAACTAAATATTTTGATATTTGTAAAGCAAAAAATAGAAAATTAACCATAAAGTCTTATGAGGAAATTTATAATGAGCTTGCTTCTAAAATAAAAACTCAAAGCCAAAGTTCAAAAGGTCTTGTTTTTAAAGCAAGTACAGGGCGTGCATTTTCTTTAGGAGGGGATACATTTGAAGATTGTCTTTATAAAGGGTTAAAGCCTAAAGATTTCGATGCAAAAAAACTTAAAAAAATCATTTTAAAACCGGGAGAAATGAGCGATATTTATACTTTTGAAAGTACAGACAATTATCATGATGTAAATATAAAGTTGCAGGCAAAAAACTTAACAAGTTCCCCTTGTTCTCTATACGACGCAATAATAGTAAAAGCTGATATAACAGGTTCAAAAACAATATCTATTGGTAGTACTTCGATTGAACTTGAGTTTGATAAACGAAGAGAGTGGATTGATCCATATAAGGCACTTAAAATCTCTCCACCGAAAAATAGCGAAGAACGAACGAAAGGTGTTTCATACAAAAATATAAGGGTTCGCTTTGAAAAATATAACTATTGGGAAGGAGTTAAAAAGGTAACTTTGACATCGGAACAATAATATGCATTTCTGATTGTGGTTGTATCAGAAGTTGAACGTTACTTAAAAAAGAAGAAATGAAATAAGCAATAATAAGTTATTTTCTTATGATATTTGTTGGGAAAATTATTCAGCTCACTATCGATTTACCTTGAGAATGGATAGAAAGCGAACTACCTTTGCCATAGAATATTTTAATTTCAATAACAGAATTTATGATTATGCTAACTTTATTATGTGGTTGAGCATGTTCTTTAAGAGAGAAAAAGGTATTCTCCTATGTGGTGATAAAAATCATGAAGATACCTTGATTCTATCCTCTGATATATCCATAGAACAACTTGAGAAGTGGCTGCAAAAGTCTGGGATATAAATGAAATATGTTTATGCATGTTATTTTCTTTCTGGATATTTTTAGTGTGAGATTTTCAGCAAGTAATTAGCTTGTACAGTATATGGCTTGATTAGCAGATTAATGCAAATCCCAGTTTGTCGAGCTGAATAAAATTAAATATTGAAGATACAAGGCGATTAAGAAATAGAAATTTTAATCGCTTTTTTTTAATCGCTTTTTTATTGCAATGAAAGGAATGATGATATGCAAAAAAATAATACAGGAACAAAGACGATAAAGAAGATTGGGAAAGTAACTTATGAGGTTGTCGTTCACTTTAATGAAAGTGCTACTGAAACCATGCAAGACAAATTAAAACGCATAATGCTTAGAGAAATGGAGAGAGAAAAACATCAAAAAGGCGATAAAAATGATTAGAAAGTCCTTGACAAGTTGTTACAGAGGAAGCATGAAAGACGGTTTCACCATCACTAACGAGAAAGAAGCTCCACCAACACCACCAAATAAAACCGTACCAAAAACAGAAGATAGAACCAATCTGTTCTTATACGCTTGGTTGATGTTTGTTTCAGGAAGTTTACTTGTTCTGTTGGGTATTAGAAAAAGAAAACAGCAGGAGATTTTTAAGCAACCAAGATTAAAAATTAAATAAAGACCATACAACAAGGAAGATTTTCCTTGTTGTCATCAAAGGACTATTTATACCAAAGTATAGAAGTCCTCCTTTTTATTCCTACCAATAATGAAGACTTACCATTTAAATTCGCAATATCTTCAGCATAGATATAGGAATTTTGGTATAATAACTTAGATTGTAGGAGAGTTACATGTTCTTAAAAAGAGTAGAGATGCAAGGCTTTAAATCTTTTGCGGATAAAACCATTATTGAATTTGACCACTCTATTACGGGAATTGTTGGACCGAATGGTTGTGGAAAATCGAATATCACGGATGCGATTCGTTGGGTTTTAGGTGAGCAAAGTGCTAAAAGTATGCGTGGCGATAAGATGAATGATGTTATATTTGCGGGTTCTGCGAATCGTCGTAGGGTTAATTTGGCTGAAGTTACTTTGGTATTTGATAATCGAAATCATATTTTAAATCGTCAAGAAAATGAGGTGGAAGTCACTCGTCGTTTATATCGAGAAAGTGGGGAAGCCAATTATTTAATCAATCGTCGACCAGTGCGTTTAAAGGACATTGTAGATTTGTTCCTAGATACAGGTTTAGGAAAAGATTCTTTATCCATCATTTCGCAAGGTAATGTGTTATCTTTTGCGGAAAGTAAGCCCCTTGAAAGAAGAAGTATTTTCGAAGAAGCGGCTGGAGTTGCGAAATATAAGAAAAGAAAGCTAGAAACCTTATCTCGTTTAGAACGCGGTGAACAAAATTTAGAACAAAATCGTTTCATTCTTGCGGAACTTGAGAAACAAGTCAATCCATTGAAGCGCCAAGCCAAGAAAGCTGAACTCTATCGCCAGAAAAAAGAACGTCTACAAAAGATTGAGATAGCCGTATTAGTGAATTCTATTCGTCAGTTATACGAAAATTTAGAAGCTTTGGATCAACAACTCTTTGATAGCAATACCAAAAAAACTGTCTGCCAAACCGATATTGAAGTAGGTGAAAGTCAAATTCAAGTTTGGCGTAAAGAAATTCATGAAATGGACCACCGTGTTCAACAGTTGCAGGACCGGTTGATGAACGCTAATAATTCTATCGTTTCCCTAGAGGCAAGAAAGAGTGAGTGGGAAGAAAAGAGTAAGTATATTTTAGAAGTTGGTAATTTAGAACAACAGCAACAAGAACTACAACATCTTTACCAAAATGCTAAATTAGAATATGAAGATCGTTTAAGTCGCCAAAGAGCGTATGAACAAGCTATTCAATTGAGTCAAAGCCAATTAGCTTCCATTTCAACGGAATTATTGGATTATAAAAATGAATTGGACATTTCTTCTTTCCGTTGCCAAAAATTAGAAAATCATTTACAAGTTTTAGAACAACTTCAAAAGAATCCTTTTAACCATAATGCTGGTTTAAAAACGATAGTTGAACATCAAGCTTCCTTAGATGGTATTATTGGTGTTATTGGGCAATTACTCCAAGTTATACCAAATTATGAAGAAGCAATCTCAACAGCCTTAGGTGGTGCTATTAATCAGGTTTTAACGAATAATGAGGTATCTGCTCGTCATGCGATTGATTTCTTAAAGCGTAATCAAGCAGGTCGTTGTACTTTTTTACCATTAAACGTTTGTCAAGCACGTTATGTATCGAAAGAAGCTTTAACTATCCTTCAAAGCCAAGAGGGCTACTTAGGTTTAGCCAGTGATTATGCGACAATTGATTCAAAATACCAAGCGGTTATTGATGCTTTATTACAGAATGTTCTTGTTGTTGAGAATCTTGAAAAAGGAAATGAAATCTCGGCGTTGGTGCATCGCCAATACAAGATTGTGACCTTAGATGGTGAAGTGATTCATCGTGGTGGTTCAATGACGGGTGGTCGTTTGAAGCAAGAAACAAATCTAATGACCATCAAAAAAGAATTTAATACTCTACAAGCAAATCTAGATGCTTTATTAGCGAAGAAAGAAATTGCCCGAAGAAACTATGAAAAAGCTGAAGCTAATCGAAGAAAAGCGGCTTCTACTTTAGAAGAAAATCGT
Organism: Bulleidia sp. zg-1013; assembly: GCF_019798045.1. Classification (NCBI taxonomy): domain Bacteria; kingdom Bacillati; phylum Bacillota; class Erysipelotrichia; order Erysipelotrichales; family Erysipelotrichaceae; genus Bulleidia; species Bulleidia sp. zg-1013. Next base: position 54,900 of record NZ_JAGXEX010000001.1, on the reverse strand, counting down.
CTAGCATTAGCTTCCTTAGTGCCGGTGGTAGAAGCTAAGAAAGCGAGAATGGATAAATACTGGGCAGATTTAGAACGCTTAGGTAAGCAAGAAAAGCAAAGTGAAGAAGGACCTTCCTTTATCTTTGATTTAAATAAAGCCTATCAAGTTCGTGATGAAGTAACGAAAAAGATTCAAGCTCTTCGTGAACAACGTTATCAAGCAGAAAACCAACTGGAAAGAAAAGAAGCGAAGCTACGTCAAAAGCGTTCTGAACTAAATGATGTTCAACAAGATAGTCATCGTTTAGAAATTGAAAAGTCCAAACAAGAGACGAAATTAGAAAGCAACTTACAGCGCTTATCATCGGAATATAAGATGACCTACCAGTTTGCAAAAAAGAAAGTGGATGTACAAGACTTCAAACAAGAAGAAGCTGAAGTGCAACAACTTTGTCAAGAAATTGAAGCCCTTGGTAACATCAATATGGATGCTCCGGAGCAATATGCTGAAGTAAACGAGCGTTATGAAACCCTTGAAAAACATATTCAAGAGATTGAAACTTCTATTTCGCAATTGTTAAAGGCAGTAGATGAAATGGATGATGTGATGAAGTCACAATTTCAAGAAACCTTTGAACAGGTGAATGAAGCCTTTGGTGAAACCTTCAGTGCTATCTATGGTGGTGGTAAAGCTTTCTTGCGCCTACAAGATCCCAATGACTTATTAGGAACAGGCATTGAAATCTTTGCTCAGCCACCAGGAAAGACAGTGCATAATAATATGTTATTTTCGGGGGGTGAAAAGAGTTTGATTGCTTTATCGGTATTATTTGCGATTTTAAAGGTAAAACCCATTCCATTGGTTATCTTAGATGAAGTGGAAGCGGCTTTAGATCCCGCAAACGTATCTCGTTTTGCTCAATACTTAACACATTATGTTGATAAGAGCCAATTCTTAGTGGTAACACATCGTCCAGGTACTATGGAAAAGGCAGATATTCTATATGGTGTCACAATGCAAGCACAAGGTGTTTCTTCTTTATTAAAGGTTAACCTAGTGGATGCGATGCACTTTAGCGATGATAACGCAAAAGGAGATGAACAATGAGTTTCTTAGATAGTTTAAAAGCTACTTTTCGTAAGAAAGATGATCAAGCTACTTATTTATCCGGTTTTAAAAAATCCAATCAAAGTTTTGGCAATAAGCTAGGTGAAATGCAGTACCATTTCAAAGGGGTAGATGATGCCTTTTTAGAACAATTAACGATTATTTTATTAGAAGCCGATGTTGGTATTCATACCGCTGATTACATTTGTGAACAACTAAAGATTAAGTGTAAAGAATACCCATCCATTACATTTCATTGGGCGATGAATTTCTTAATTGAAACGATGCAAGAGTGTTATGAAGAAGTGGAAGATAAGCCAATTCAATTCAATGAAAATGGACCAACGGTTTTCTTATTAGAAGGAGTAAATGGTTCTGGTAAAACAACCACAACAGCTAAGCTAGGCTATTCTTTTCTGAAACAAAGTAAGAAAGTAGCCTTTACAGCAGCGGATACTTTCCGTGCGGGGGCAATTGAACAGCTTCAGGAATGGGGAAATCGTTTATCCATACCAGTGATTGCCGGCAAAGAAAACGGTGATCCAAGTGCAACGATTGTGGATGGTTGTCGATATGCAAAGGAAAATCAGATGGATATTCTTTTATGTGATACGGCCGGTCGTCTACAAAATAAAGTAAACTTAATGGCTGAGCTTAGTAAAATGAATAAAGTGGCCGGTCATGAGATTGAGGGAGCGCCACATAATACTTGGCTAGTCTTAGATGCGACAACCGGTCAAAATGGTTTATCTCAAGCTAAGATTTTTGCGGAAAGCACAAAGTTAACCGGTATTATTTTAACAAAAATGGATGGTACTGCTAAGGGTGGTATTGTCTTAGCCATTAAGCATCAATTGCATATACCGGTTCTTTATTTAGGCTTAGGTGAGAAACAAGAAGATTTACGACCATTTGATTTACAGTCGTATCTATACAGTATTTCCAAAGGACTAGAAGATGCCCGATAAGTTATACTACAATCAATTGCTGGATTTCTATGAAGAACTCTTAAGCGATAGCCAGCAAGAAATGGTTCAATACTATTATCGTCAAGATCTATCACTACAAGAAATCAGTGAATTAGAAGATGTTTCTCGTTCAGCTATTTATGATCGTTTGAAAAGAATTCGTTTAGAACTAGATCGTTTAGAAGAAGTCTTGGGCTTGTATCGTAAAAAAGAGAAAAGAAACCAAGTCCTTCAAGAAATAAAAAAACAAATCAATCCGAAAATTTGGGAAAAATTAGCACAATTAGAAGACTGAAACAGGAGGATATATGACAAAAGTAATTTCAGTAAATTCAGGCTCATCATCATTAAAGTTCCAATTGATTGACATGCCAAGTGAAAAGGTATTGGCTTCCGGTCAAGCCGAAAGAATTGGACAAAAAATGGGAGCTTTCGCCATTCAATTTAATGGTCAAAAGGATGCCTTTGAGCTAGCTTTACCAAATCATAAGGCAGCCGTAGACATTTTATTAAATGCTTTAGTGGAAAAGAAGATTGTTTCAAGCTTAGATGAAATCAAAGGAGCAGGTCATCGTATTGTCCAAGGTGGTGCTTACTTTAATCAATCAGCTGTAGTCGATGAAGATGTGGTACAAAAGGTAGATGAACTAAGCGTTTTAGCCCCTTTACATAATCCGGCTCACTTGGTTTGTTATAGGGCGTTTAAAGAAGCTTTACCAAAGATTGGTCATGTATTTGTCTTTGATACAGCTTTCCATCAAACAATGACACCGGAATCGTATATGTTTGCGACACCATACGAATGGTATGAAAAGTATGCAATTCGCCGTTATGGAGCACATGGTACTTCCCATCAATATGTCAATCAGAGAACAGCTGAATTAATGAGAGAAGATGTGCACCAATTGAATATGATTACTTGTCATTTAGGTAATGGGGCTTCCATTACAGCTATTAAAAATGGTAAGTGTGTGAATACCTCTATGGGTTTAACACCACTTGGTGGTATTATGATGGGAACTCGTTCCGGGGATCTTGATCCTTCTGTTGTTTTCTATATGGCTAAGAAATTAAATTGCACACCGGAAGAAATGGATGTGTATTTAAATAAGAAGTCAGGCATGTTAGGTGTATCTGGTATTAGCTCCGATGCCCGTGATATTCAAGCGGCGGTGGAAAAAGGGAATCCTCGTGCGCAATTAACGGTGGATATTTATACCAATCGCGCTGTGAATGTGATTGGCGGTTATTATATGCAACTAGGTCATGTGGATGCGATAGCATTCACTGCCGGTTTAGGTGAAAACGATGCCAACACCCGTGAAAGAATTCTGAAAGGCTTAGAAGAAGGGATGGGCTTATCCATTGATTATGAATTGAATAGTCAAATTCATGGTAAAGAATGTTTGATTTCAAAACCGGATTCAAAAGTGCAAGTATATGTTGTGCCAACGAATGAAGAATTAGTCATTGCTAAAGATACGGTTCGTTTATTGGGCTTATAGCTATGAAAGAATTTTATCTTAAAAACTCACTTGTTTTAGTCAAAAAGATTGAAAGCTACAATTCTATTTGCATCTTTCGTCATGTGCATCCTGATTGTGATGCCTTAGGTTCTCAATTTGGTTTATATACTTGGTTAAAAACCTATTTTCCCGAAAAGAAAGTGTATGCTTTAGGTTTTGAAACCAGCACCCAATTCGATTTTCCAGCTTTGGATGTGGTGGAGGATGAAGTTATTGAACAATCCTTAGCGATTGTGGTGGATACGGCTAACCAAGAAAGGGTGGATGATCAACGCTTTTTAAAAGCCAAAGAAATCTTAAAAATTGACCATCATTTAATTCTTGATGATTATGGAAATACGAAAATTATCTTAGAAGGCTGTGCCGCCACTTGTCAGATATTAACACTATTATTCCATACTCTTAAGGAATATCCTTTAACCAAAGAAATAGCGACTTATTTATACACGGGGATTCTAACGGACAGTTTAAACTTTACAGCGAATTACACGGATGCGGATACTTTATTAGCTGCCAGCTATTTGTTGGAACAAGATTTAGAACCAGCTAAGATTAGTCAACGCTTATTTGATCAAGATTTAATGACTTTGAAGTTTAAATCCTTCTTGTTATCTAAGATGGAAGTGTATAAAAATCATATTGCTTACGTGGTTTTGGAACAAGCGGATTTGGATGAATGGAATATTTCCGCAAGTGAAGCTAGATCGAAAGTGAATACTTTTTCCGGCATTCAAGAATTTTGGATATGGGCTTTATTTACTTATGACAAAGAAACCGGCTTATACGCGGGGTCTTTACGTTCCAAACAAGTAGCCATCAATGAGGTTGTGAATAAGTACCAAGGTGGTGGTCATAAGAATGCTTGTGGTGTTAAAAATCTTTCAAAAGAAGATATTTCTCGTGTATTAAGTGATTTACAAGAATTATTTTAGAGCATTCCATGGTGAATGCTTTTTTGTTTCTTGAAGAAAACAGGTATAATACTAATAAATTCATTAAGAAAAGGAGATTTCTATGCTAGAGATAAAGAATTTAAGAAAAGCTTATAAAAAAACAATTGCTGTGGACCAGGTATCCTTTCAAGTCTCTAGTGGAAAAGTGGCGGTTTTATTAGGACCAAATGGGGCTGGTAAATCCACAACCATCAAGGCGATTGCCGGCTTAATTAATTATGATGGTCAAATTTTTATTGAAAATCATCCTGCCAAAAGTTTAGAGGCGAAGAAGTTATTTGCGTATGTTCCGGAAATGCCAAACTTATATGAATTATTAACGGTTCGTGAACATTTAGATTTCATTCGTCATGCCTATCATAGCTCAATTAGTGATGAACAGATTAACGCTTATGTTGAACGTTTTGAAATGAGTGATAAATTGGATAAACTATCTTCGGAATTATCCAAAGGTATGATGCAAAAAACAAGTATTCTTTGTGCTTTATGTATTCAACCAAAGGTGATTTTATTGGATGAGCCAATGGTGGGGTTAGATCCGCATGCCATCAAAGAACTGAAAAAAGTAATTTTAGAATTAAAAGAACAAGGAGCAACGATACTTTTGAGTACCCATATGTTGGAAATGATTAGAGAAATTTGGGATGTGTTAATCATCATGAACCGTGGGAAAGTAATTCATGAGTTTGAAAAAGACGCTCAAAGTGATTCGGATATTGAAAATTTATTCTTCTCAATTATTGAAGAAAGTACAGAAATAAAGGAGACTAGCGATGAGAATACTTTTTGATTTGAAATTTCGTTTATTCATCAATCGCCTTAAGAAATCATTTTCTAAACCAAGTAATATTATTTTAACCATCCTTATGCTTGTTATCTTTGGTTTTTGGTTATATGGAATGAATAACTTTGTGAAAATGATGCGTTTAACCAGTTCTAGTCGTTATATGTTGATGGTTTCGTTGATGGGGTTTTATTTAACAGTTCCAACGGTTCTTTCCTATCTAAAGAAACAAGGGGTGATTTTTTCCAAAGCAGATGCACAATTTGTTTTTCAAGGACCATTTCGACCAAAAGATATTTTGATTGTGAACGGTTTGATAGCCTTTTTACAGGGGTATTTAACAATTTTAGTGATTGGTATAGGGGGCATGTTTCTTTATCCCGAACAATGGCTTCGTTTTTTAGTGTATTTAATTTGTGATTTCTTCCTTTCTGCCTTGATCAATGTATCACTAATCATTCTTTGTTTTGGAAATGAGCGCTTAAAAGAGGAAGACTTAAAGAAGATTTCTAAAGCTACGTATGTGGCTTTGGTCTTGAGCTTAGTAATGGTCCTTTTATATACCCAACGTTTGGGCTTTAGTTTTGCTTCTTTTTATACTGTCATTCAAAGTCCTTGGTTGAAATGGATTCCTTTGATAGGGTGGGAGTTCGGTTTTGTTCAATTCATCTTCGTGGAAGTGAATACTGCGAATATTATGTCCGCTATTTTGTTTGTATTATCCGCTATCGTCTTGACCGTGATAGCTATTCGTATGAAATGTAGTGACCAATATTATGAAAAGGCAGAACAATACGCTTCTGAAGTAGCTAAAAAGGTTCAACAAGCGAAACAAAAAGACGGTTTCCCCTTGGTAACGAAAGGAAAAAATTTAAAGAAAGCTGGTGTTCAATACAAAGGACAAGGAGCTAAGGCTATCTTTTATCGCCATCTTTTAGAATATAAAAAGAAAAAATTCTTTATCTTTAGTTTCCGAAGCTTGTTATATCTAGCAATAGCAGCTTTGATTTTTTATCTTCGCCAAGATCCGAAATTTGTTAAGAATGTACTCCCATATCGTTGGTTTGTGATTCCGGCAATTTTGATTTATTCATCGACGTTTGGTTTTAACGGTCAATCGAAATGGATTCAAGAATTACGCTATCCTTATACGTATCTCATACCGGCTAGGTCTTTTCAAAAGTTGTGGGAAGCGACTAAAATGGATCATTTAAAAATGGCAGTGGATGCATTATTGCTATCAATACCTTGCCTTTGGATTTTAGATTTGTCTTTTTCTTACCTATTCATGATTGTGATTTTTGGATTATTAATTAATGGCAATCGTATGTATGTATCAACAATGGTGACGACTATTTTTAAGAATCGTTTGGGAACAATTGGTTTTTTACTAGGATACATAGAATGGATTGTATTAGGAATTATGTATGCAATTCCTATCTGGATTACCTATAAGCTAAGTTCAATCTTTTCAGCTTATGTTTTATTTATGATTTTCTTTGGGATGATTGTTATTTTTACCTTGATAATGATGTATCTTTCTTCATTGTCCTTTCATCATATGGAGTATGTGGAAGAATAAAAAAGACGGGAAATTTTCTTTTGCGAGACTTTAGAGTATCTATTTTGGCATAAATAGAGTATGCTTAACAGGTTAGAAAATTGAGGTAATAAATGACATTTAATGAATTAAATCTAATTCAACCATTATTAGATTCACTAAAAAAGGCTAACTATGAACAACCTAGTCCCATCCAAGAAAAAGCCATTCCAGTTCTATTAGAAGGCTATGATTTAATTGCTTGTGCACAAACTGGAACAGGAAAAACCGCAACCTTTGCACTACCTATTTTACAATCTTTACCAGAAGAAAAAGAACATACGATTCGAGCTTTGATTTTAACACCAACCAGAGAACTAGCTTCACAAATATTCGATAATATCAAAAAGTTTGGTCGCTATATGCGGTTCAGAGCTTGTTGCATATATGGAGGAGTACCATCTGGTCCACAATTGAAAGCACTTCGCAGTGGTTGTGATATCTTAATTGCGACACCCGGTCGTTTATTAGATTATTTAGAGCATGGTAAATTTTCTTTAAAGCAAGTGGAATTCTTTGTTCTCGATGAAGCGGATCGAATGTTGGATATGGGATTCATCACTGATATCAGAAAAATCGTGAAGCAAATTCCAAAGGAAAGAACCACGGCTTTATTTTCAGCCACTATGCCAAAAGAAATTCAAGTTTTAGCTAAGGACATTTTAAATCATCCAAAAGAGGTTCGTATTGAAACGGAAAAATTCACTGCTGAAACCATTGACCAATATTTAATTTACACTGAAAAAGCAAGTAAGAAAAAAGTTTTAGTAGATTTGCTGGGTTCTGCTTTATCTAAGAAGGTTATTGTTTTTACAAGAACGAAAATAGGTGCTGACCGTTTAGAAAAATACTTAAAAGAAAAAGAGATTCCTTGTTTGGCTATTCATGGTAATAAAACACAAGGACAACGATTAAATGCTTTACAAAGATTTCGTACCAATCAAGTAAAAGTTCTTTTAGCAACCGATGTGGCGGCGCGAGGAATTGATATTAAAGATATAACACATGTGATTAACTTTGATTTACCGGAGGATATTGAAAACTATGTGCATCGCATTGGTCGAACGGGTCGGGCTAACAAAGAGGGTGTATCGATTTCTTTGGTGTGCAAAGAAGAGCTGAATTTATTAGCGAGCATTGAGGACTACATTCAATTCCAAATTCCTTTAAAACAAAGTTCTTATTCGCTACCACTGGAAAGAAAAAAGAAGAGAAGCCTAAATCTGAATAAAAAGGCAAAAAGAAATACAGAAACGAAGAAACCTTCTAGTATGAAAATGAATCATAAAAAGAAAAAGAGTTTTCATGAAGACTTAATTCCACAAAAGGAAGTTTCTAAAAAGGCAAAAAAGATTTACCGTTTTAAATTTGAAAGTGAATGATTTATAATGAACTTATGCGAAAAAAGACAGTTTTAGGAATAGTAGCCCATGTGGATGCTGGTAAGACAACTTTAGTTGAAAATTTACTTTTTCAAACGAAAACCATTCAAAAATTAGGACGTGTCGATTATAAAAATTCCTTCTTGGATTATGACCATCAAGAAAGAGAAAGGGGCATTACAATCTATAGTAAAGAAGCGTATTTTACATATCGAGACTGTACATTCTATTTAATGGATACCCCGGGGCATACAGATTTTGCTAGTGAAATGGAACGTTCTTTATCGGTATTGGACATGGCGATTGTTTTAATCAATGGTCAAGACGGTGTTCAACCACACAGCAAAACAATTTGGAATATCTTAAAGAAACACCATATTCCAACCATTCTTTTTGTGAATAAAATGGATATTTCTTATCTGAAAAAAGAAGAAATATACACTTCTATTCAAAAAGAGTTAAGTCCGTCTTGTTTGGATTGGAAATCTAGTCAAAAAGAAGAGGAACTTATCCTAGCCAGTGACGCACTTTTAAATGCGTATGAGAAACAAGGTTCTTTAGATGAAATAATCATCCAAGAAGAATTTCAAAATCGTTCTTTTTTTCCGGCTCTGTTTGGCTCAGCTTTGAAAGGTGACGGTGTTCTTGAATTATTGGATTTATTGGCGCAGCTTTCAATTGAGAAAAACTATCCTGAGACATTGGGGGCTATTGTCTATAAGGTAACAAGTGATACTCATGGTCGTCTTTTAGCTCATGTTAAGATAACCGGTGGTGAAGTCCATGTGAAAGAAAAGTTAGAGCCTTATGGTAAGATTGACCAAATTCGGCTTTATCAAGGGGCTTTGTATGACGCTATAGAGTGTGCGAAAGCTGGTATGCTTGTGACTTTAAAGGGTTTAGAAAATATCCATGTTGGTATGGGTTTAGGTTATGAAATGGAACAAAGCTTGACAAGTCTACAAGCTTGTATGACGTATCGTTTATTGTATCCAAAAGGAACGAATTTATTAGCCTTAAAAGAATCTTTAAACCGTTTGTCTTTGGAAGATCCAAGTTTAAATATCGAAATGGATGAAGAGAATAAGGACATCCAAATTCATTTAATGGGTAAGCTTCAAAAAGAAGTGTTAGCCAAGCGAATTGATGAATTATGCCAAGTGGAAGTATCCTTTGATCAAGGTAGAATTGTCTATTTAGAAACCATTTCTAAGTCCATAAAAGGGGCTTCCCATTTTGAACCCTTGCGTCATTATGCCGAAGTTCATTTGGAACTAAGCCCTTTAAAGAAAGGTTCGGGAATTGAAATTGAGAATAAAATTCCAGCCGATACTTTATCGCTTCAATTTCAAAAGTCCATTCTAAGTGTACTAGAAAAAAAGAACTTTTATGGTGTACTAACGAATTCTCTTTTAACGGATGTGAAAATCACTTTATTAGCTGGAAAAGGTTCTTTAAAGCACACAACGGGTGGTGACTTTCGTCAAGCAACGAGAAGAGCTGTTCGTCAAGCCTTAATGAAAACAGAGAGTGTTTTATTAGAACCTTATTTGCAATTTGAAATTCGCATTCCTTCTAACTTTTTATCCAAAGTATTATTTGATTTAGAAAATCGTTTTGCAAAAGTAGAGGTGGAAAGCTTAAATGAAGAATGGATGCGAGTTTGTGGGAAAGCACCGGTTTCAACGATGGCAGACTATCAAGTGGATATTTTATCCAGCACAAAGGGATTGGGTCGCTATGAGTTTGTCTTGGTCGGATATGCTATTTGTCATAATAGTGAAGAAGTCATTCAAGAAAGAAAATACAAGCCTAATCTTGATTTAAGAAATCCAAGTTCTTCGCTTTTCTGTGCACATGGAACAAGCTATACCGTAGAATGGAATGAAGCGGATGATAAGATGGATATTCAGCTTGAAAAGGAGAGCTCACTATCTTCTTATGTTCATAAACAAAGTTGTATTCATGAAGAGGATTTAAAGCGTATCTTGGCACGTACAAATTCCAATAACCGTAATGAACATAAAGTGATGGCTAAAAAAATTCAAGAAAAGAAGGAAAAGTCAAAACAAATTGAACATCGACCAAAAGTATTGATGGTGGATGGATATAATATGTTGTTTGCTTGGCAAAGATTTCAAAATGAAGATGATTTCATGCTAAAAAGAGAAGAGCTCATTGAAATTCTTTCTAGTTACCAAGCTTATACAAAAGAACTTTTATTTTTAGTTTTTGATGGTTATCGGGTTAAGAATAATCTTGGCAATCAGTACCAAAAAGGAAAAATGAGTGTTATTTATACAGCGGAATCACAAAGTGCCGATGCTTATATCGAAAAATACGTGTATGAACATCAACATGAATTTGATTTTGAGGTTGCTAGTTCTGATGCCTTGATTCAAAATTCAGTTTTTGCAAGTGGGGCAAAACGTCTTTCAGCAAGGGAATTAGAAAATCGAATTGATTTTATCCATCATCAAATACAAGAGGAATTGGAGGTGAAACGATGAATGTACCTATGGACATATCAAAGGTGGTATTAAAAACAAAACGTTTAAAATTACGAGCATGGCGAAAAGAAGATTTAGATGATTTCTATGCGTATGCTTCCGTGGATGGGGTAGGTCAAATGGCAGGATGGTTGCCTCATAAAAACAAAGAGGAAAGCCAACGTATTTTGGAAAGGTTTATTGCCCATAAAAAGACTTTTGCCTTAGAATATGAGAATAAAGTCATTGGTTCTATCGGAATTGAAGAGTATGATGAGAAACGTTTTCCTGAATTTATGGATAGAATAGGCTGTGAGCTTGGTTTTGTACTATCAAAAACCTATTGGGGACAGGGATTGATGCCGGAGGCTTTAAAGGAAGTAATTCGGTATTTATTTAAAGAATGTCAAGTGGAATTTATTCTCTGTGGTCATTTTATTTCTAATATCCAATCTGGTCGTGTTCAAGAAAAATGTGGTTTTAAGCATTATTCTTTTGGTGAATTTAAGACCAAATTCGCAACGATTGAAAAAGACGAAGTGAATATACTAATTAATAGAAAAGGAGGTTAAAATGTTAAAACATATCGTGCTGTTTAAATTTAAAGAAGAAACTAGTCAAGAAAGAATTCAAGAGGCTCGTATAAAGGCTCAGCAGTTATTGTATTTGGATTTGATTTATGAAGGAGATGTTTATTTAAATAGTCCCGAAGCCAATCCAAGTAATTATGATTTATGTCTTAATTTTGTGTTTCAATCGATGGATGAATTAAATCAATATCAAGTTCATCCGGAACATATGGCTTTAAAGGAGTCTTTGATGGAATACATAGATAAGCGAGCGTGTATTGACTATGAACTAAGTGCTGATTAGCCGTTTTTAGATGGATACTGTATAATAAGCTAAATGGGAGGAATCGAACATGAAAAAATCTTATATTTTCATTATCGTGATTGTGGCACTTGCGGCTATTCTAATGGCACTTTTCTACTTTAAGGAAAAGAATAAGCCGGAACAGAAGAAAGCAGAGTCTCAAGAAGTTCAAAAGCCGGCTGTACCAAAGCCGGATTATGAGGATTCTTCAAAACCAAAAGAAGAAGAGAATAAGGATAAACCTAATCAAGAAGTGCAAGACAAGAAAGAAAATCGTATTCAAGTCCATGGCTTAAAGGAGATTGATAAGGATACTGTATTGGCAGATGGAAGTGATGCGAAGCTACCTTCAACAGCTAGAGTTTTTGTACTGGAAGTAAAAGCGAAGGAAGTGAAGGAAGCAAAATTAAAGATTGTATCTGCGACTTTGACAACCGTTGATAAGGAAAAATATATGGCTGAAGGAGCGGATGTGAACACGAAGACGATTGCTAATATTGTTGGGCAAGATTTAAGTAAAGCTCATAAAGGATTTCTATTTTTTATCACTTTAGATCCGGGACGTACCTTGAAAAAGGGGAAGGGGCAACTTTCCTTGACTTTGAGCAATCAAGAAGTTTTGACACTAAATGTTGAGTTTTAAAGAAAGGAAGTAAGAGTGAGATTTAAAAGAAAAATTAGTTGTATTTCTTTGGCTATTCTTTGTGCTATTGGTGTATTACCAATTCATGTGAGTCAGGTTCATGCGGTAGGGATTTCTTATCCAATGAACTGTTCCGGTTCAGAATTTGAAGTTGCTTTAGCACAAGTCGATGCCAATAAAAAAAGTTATTTTGAAAAGCTTAGTTGTCATGTGTCCTTCGTTGTCGCAAAAAAGAAAATGAAAACTCTCGACAAGGATAAGGCGGTGATAAGGCATGCCAGTATGGATTCCGGTAATAAGATTATGGCGATGAATTCAGGACTTGTGTATACCGATGTCGATAGTAGCACTGTTGTGCCTTTATATATGGCGGAAAATGGCAGAAACATCACTTATGCTCGTACCAATCGTATGGCTTTTTATCATGATACCTTGAATTACAACAAAGGTAGAGGGGATGTTCTTTTAACCATGAGCGGTTTTAAAGGAACCACAGATATTCATTATTTAGAATTTGTACCCATGGCATGGATGGATAATGGCTCGCTATCTTATGTGAATGGAAAAACCACTCATAAGACAACGCCTTATTTTAGTGCTCGTAGCACCAATGGTCGTAAAGAAATTTATTTTACGGCTTTTGATCAAGTTGGGAAACAATATTTTTGGGCGCCTTTTGGTTTGGCTCCATCTTGGATGAAAGAGGGAATAAGATACTATTCTGCCAATGATATTGATTATTATTACGATACGAAATTAACGAAAAAAGCGGGTACTTATTATAATTATTATCAATTTTTACCTTTACGTACAAAATCTAAAATTCCTGCTTCTAAATACAATGATTTCTTAGGGAAACAAGGCTATAATAAGTCTTCTAAATTATGGGATATGGGCAAAACTTTTGTGAGTGCTCAAGAACATTTTGGCTTGAATGCTCTGATGATCTTTGCGCAAGCTTGCGTGGAATCGGGATATGGAACTAGCTATATAGCTAGAAAGAAAAATAACCTTTTTGGTTGGAAAGCCTATGATTCTAATCCCAATAACGCCAGTGGCTATAGAAGTGTTGAACAAAGTATTAATCAGGCCTTCCGTGACAATATAAGAGATTATGTTAGTACCAATGAACCAGTGTACCATGGTGAACACTTTGGTAATAAAGGCTCCGGTATTACAATGAAGTATGCTTCAAGTACGACCTACGGTTTAACGATTGCTTCGGTCGCTTATGCTTTTGATAAGTATGCCGGTTTAGTAGATTATAATAATGGTCAATTTGCTGTGTTAAAGAATAAGAATGTGAATATGTACCATCAACCTAAAGCGAAAGCGAATGTTCTATACAAAGCAGGCTATGGTATGGATAATCGTAGTCCTTATTACAATAACCATGTCGTAACTGTATTGGGTGTCAGCGGTGATTATTATAAAATCCAATCCACCGATTACCACGATGGCTCTAAAGTTATTACTTCTCGTAACAATCATAGCGATCGTGCCTACGATTGGAATAAAATGGTTGCTTATGTGAAAAGAACAGATTTAACTTTAATATCCAATAATCGTGGTTGGAAAAATCTTTATGGTAACCGTTATTGGTTCAATGAAGATGGAAGAGCTGAAACAGGCTGGCGAGTGATTGATGGCTATCGCTATTGGTTCTTCCCAGATGGAAGAATGGAAACCGGCTGGGCTGTTATTGCCGGTGAAAAATACCACTTTGCACCAGATGGTAAGCTAGACACAGGTTGGTTTGAAAAGGATGGTAAGAAATATTACCTCGATAAGAGTGGTAATAGAGTCAAAGGTCTCCATCGTATTGAAAATAAAATTTATTATTTTGACGAAAACGGTTTTATGAAAAAGGATGGTTGGAATACCATTCAAGGCAGTAAATATTGGTTAAATCCAGACGGACATGCCGAAACAGGATGGCGAAAGATTGGTACTCATTTATATTGGTTCTTCCCAGATGGAAGAATGGAAACCGGCTGGGCTTTAATTTCAGGTCATAAATACCATTTCGCAAAAGACGGTAAGATGGATATAGGTTGGCTTCAATACAATGGGTATCAGTATTATTTAGATGAAAAAGGTCGTGTTGTGACTGGTTATGTCCAAATTGATAAAAAGACGTATTATTTTGAATCAAGTGGTGTTCTTCTTAAAAATGGTTGGAATAAGGTGAATGGTGAAAACTATTGGTTGAATAAAGAAGGTAAAGTAGAACCTGGTTGGAAGACGATAGATGACAACCGTTATTGGTTCAATACTGACGGAAGAGCAGAGACGGGTTGGTTGAAGTTAGGCAATTATTTATATTGGTTCTTCCCAGATGGAAGAATGGAAACCGGCTGGGCTGAAATCAATGGTAAAATCTATCATTTTGGTAAAGATGGTAAGATGGATACCGGTTGGTTTACGTACAACGGGAAGAAATACAATTTGGGTAAAGATGGTGTGCTACAAAAATCAAAAAACTAAAAATGCTTAAAATCAGAAAGGTTCGATGAAATTATGTTTGAAAAAATGCGTCGAAAAGATCGAGAAATTTCAAAAGAAGAGGCTTATTCATTATTAAATGAGGGAGAATACGCTGTTCTGTCAACAATTGGTGAGGATGGCTATCCCTATGGTGTTCCGGTCAGTTATGCTTATGAAAATAATCGAATTTGGATTCATGGGGCGAGAACCGGTCATAAAATTAGTAATTTAACTTTTCATAATTTGGTGAGTTTATGCGTTGTTGGTCATACAAAAGTCATTGGTGAAAAATTCACGACCGAATATGAATCAGTGATTGTTTCCGGCAAGGCAACGCTTTGTGAAAACAAAGAAGAAAAAATGATAGGATTGATGGCTTTGGTGCGTAAATATGCCCCTGATTTTTTAGAAAGCGGACAAGCCTATGCAAAACGCTCTGAGATGGCAACAGTTGTCTATTCCATCGAGATTGAAAGGATTTCAGGTAAAAGAAGAAAATGAACATCATTGTTGATCAAAGTATGAAAGAGTTAGGCGTATCCGCTGTTGTGGTTGCTTATGCGAAGAATGTTAATCCAAATGCACCATTTTCAAGAGCCTTTCTTGAGAAAGAAGAAAAAATTGAAAAATGGGCATTAGAAGTGGATATCAATGATGTTATTAATCATCCAAATGTGCAAGGCTACATTGCTTTGATGCAAAAGGCAGGTCGTAGTATTAAGAAAAATCCCCCGACTATTCCTAGCTTTGTACGCAATATTCAACACCGTGGCACAATGCCTCATGTGAATACCATCGTTGATATTTATAATGTTGAAAGTCTTCATTCTTTTATTGCGATTGGCGGGCATGATTTGGATAAAATTCAAGAGCCATTGGTTTTCACAGTAAGTCAAAAAGAAGATGAGTTCTATCCGATTTCATCCACTCCAAAGCATGTTGCGGAAACAGATTATGTCTACAAAGATGCAAAGGGTATTTTAGCTTGGATGGGTGTTCGAGATGGCGAAAACTATAAATTTGATGATAACACCAAAAATGCGCTATTCATTGTCCAAGGTAATGGTGTTCCGGATGTTGAAACTAGAGTACAAGCATTAAAGAACTTAGAAGAGGATCTTCGCTCTTGTATGCCTGACTTAGAGTTTACCATCGACATCATTGAAGCGAAGTAACGCCTTTCTTTATTTTAAAAACAAATGTGCGTATAATAGATATTGGAGGAATCATAATGATGTATAGGATTGTTTCGGATTCATCTTCAAATTTATTTCATTTGGATGGTGTGGATTACCAAACTGTCCCCTTGAAGGTCATCACAGCGGAGGGGGAATTCGCTGATACAGAAAAAGCGAATTTAAATCGTTTTCGTGAAGTTATGAAAACAACGAAAGGAAAAACAAGTACTTCTTGTCCGAATACTTTTGAATGGATTTCTTGTTTTGATGGAGCAGATTGTATCTTTGCGATTACGATGACGGGGGCTTTATCAGGCAGCCATAATGCTTGCATTCAAGCCAAAGAGATGTACCTAGAGGAACATCCGGAAGCCAATATTCTGGTCATTGATTCCTTATCGGCCGGTCCTGAATTAATATTAATTGCTGATAAATTAAAAGAGTTAATTTTAAAAAACTTATCTTTTGCGGAAATTTGTAACCATATCAATACATATATGAAGCATACGCATTTATTATTCTATATTCAAGATTTAAATAATCTTGCAAGGAATGGTCGTGTTTCAGCAACTGTCGCGAAGTTAGCTGGCTTATTAGGTGTCCGCATTGTTGGACGAGCTTCTGAAACAGGTACTTTAGAGCTATTACACAAACTAAGAGGCTTAAAGCGTTCCATACTTAAGATTGTAGAAGAAATGGTTAACGCTGGCTTTGCGGGCGGTAAAGTGTATATTGCTCACGCAAATAATGAAGAAGCAGCTTTGGAATTAAAAGAATTGATTGAAAAGGTGAGTGATAAGGCAGAAGTGATGATTCATCCAACCGCTATACTTTGTTCCTACTATGTTTCCGATCAGGGCTTAATGGTTGCTTACGAAGATAAAAATTAAAGAATTAATAAAGGAGAATAAGATTATGAAGAAGTTTATTGCGGACACAAATTTTTGGGAAGTTTTCCCAGAAGCTAAAATTGCGGTATTGGCGGTAAAAAATGTTAAAGAAAGCATTCAACTGGATGAAAAAAGCGCCACAGAAATTAAAGAATTATTGGATCATGCCAATAGAGAGGCAAAGAAATATCTACCAAGTGATGTGATTTCTGAAAATCCAGTGGTGCATGTATGGCGTGAAGCTTATTCTAAGTTTCCAACGAAAAAAGGAGCCCGCTGTTCAATTGAGGCTTTACTGAAGCGTGTTCTTCATGATAATCCAGTTGGTACGATTGCTCCAACGGTAGATATTACGAACGCGATTTCATTAAAATATGCGTTGCCAATCGGGGCGGAAGATATAGATAAAGTGGTTGGTGATATTCATGTTGGAAGAATGAAAGGTGGTGAATCCTTCTTACCAATTGGTTCCGATAAGCAAGAACCACCTTTAGAAAATGAGATTGCTTATTATGATGAAGCCGGGGTGATTTGTCGCTGTTGGAATTGGCGTGATGGTCAACGAACAGAAGTAACAGATGATACAACAACCGAATTCATTGCTATGGAATGCATTGAACCGGAGCGTTATCACCAGTTAGAAGAAGCGGTGAATGAATTAGAAAAGTTATTACAATACTATGTTGGTGCTGAAACAATGTATAAAGCCATTATTGATAAAGAACATCCGGAAATGTTCATAAAAGACTAGCTTTCTAGTCTTTTTTATAAAATTCTTCAGGAGGTTTCTATATGAAAGAATCTTATTACTACCATAAAGATACAATCATTCTTAATTATTCTAAGAAATACATTACAAATAAACATGAAGTGCTTGAAACCGAGGCTTTTGATTGTTTCTTAGATCACTATTTATCCTATCTTCAGAAACATCACATGGATTTATACGCTTATCTTGGTAAAGCCAATCATTCTTTAATCAAGGCACATATTAAATCAACTTTAAAGCAATTATTGATTTGTGAAGTCGATGAAATACAGGATGAATACGTTCACCGGCCTAAATTATTATTAGACTTAATTGAAGAGGGCTATCACTTTTGGCGTTCTTTAGAACGTTATTCAATTTTATACACTCATCATGAAGAAGGTTTCCAAATTCAGAATTTTATTGAAGCTGATGAAAAAGAAAGTAAGCTGGTTTTAAATTTCTATCGGGAGATTCAACAAAAAGTCCAAGGAACAAAGAATAAAGTCTATCGGCAATTGCATGCTGGCACGAATGCCTCCATGTTACTAAGCTATTATCCTTGGCAAAACATAAAGGGCTATGAGGCTTTACAAGGTATTCCTTTTATCTCACAAATCTTACTTCGTACACCTTTAATATTGCATCCAAAGCACAATAAAAGAACGAATGTATTTACAGAAACATTTGTCAATCCGATGAAAGATTTTATCAAAGGAGACGAGGAATGGTTATGTTATCCTGCAAAGATTGGAACAATTCTAGTGTATGCGTATTTTCATCGTGATTTTATAGGCTCTGCGGTGGCTTGTGCAAACTTATTTGAGCTAGCGAATGCTCAAGAAACAATGACCAAAAAGCCGGACGCTATTCTTTTATTCGGTAATCCAGATGGCAAGAAAGATACTACTTTCTATCATGATCAAGAAAATGATATTTGGGTTGGCAAGTGTTCTAATGATTTAGTGATAGATTACTTTGGCTATACGAAGAAATCCATGTTGACACTGCATAATTTAGTGATGATAACACGTGGTAGCTTGCCAATACATGGGGCTATGGTTAATCTTTATCTAAAAGACGGCACAAAGAAAGGGCTTATGATTATGGGTGATTCTGGGGCCGGTAAGTCGGAAACATTGGAAGCTTTGAATACAATGGCATCGGATTTAATTGATTATCAGGAGATTGTCTTTGATGATATGGGTACTATTCATATTGGTGAGGATGGTCATCCCTATGGACAAGGTACAGAAATTGGTGCTTTTGTCCGTTTGGATGATTTGGATAAAGGAACAGCTTATAAAGATATGGAACGCTCGATTTTCTTTAATCCTGAAAAAGCGAATGCGAGAGTTGTTATTCCGGCATCTTCTTATGAAGTGATTGTGCAAGACCATCCAATTGATGTTTTCTTGTATGCTAATAATTATAGTGATGAAAGAGGTATGCGCTTATTTAAAACACGTGAAGAAGCCGAGACAGTCTTTATTGAAGGCAAACGCTTTGCTCTAGGAACAACACAAGAAAAAGGCTTATCAACAACATTCTTTGCTAATCCTTTTGGACCAATGCAAAGACAAACGGAAACGAGACGATTGATTGATAAGATGTTTGATAAACTATTTGAAGAAAATATTCCAGTTGGTGAAATCTACACTTGTCTTGGTTTAGAAAACAAAGGAGACCATGGTATTGATGAAGCGGCGAAAGCTCTTGTTGCCTTTGTACAAGCGACAGTCTTAAGAAATTCTTAATTTCCCTAAAATCAGTCGATTTTTAGGGATTTTTTTGTTAGATTTTATGTATGAAGAAGGCAAAGAAAAAGAGAAAAGTAAATAAAAAAAGAGTATTTAAATTATTGTTACTATTAGTACTAGTAGCAGGGAGTTTATTTTTCATTAGTGAAAAGGAGGCTATTCTTTATCATAGTCAAAGTCTATTTGAAAGACTTACAAGCACTACTGTAGAAAATAATACCATTGAAAACAATGGTAGCTTTGCGTCTTACTTAGTCATGGATTTAACCGATGGTAAGAAAATAATAAGTAAAAATAGCTATAAATCCTATGTTCCAGCTAGTCTAGCTAAGCTATTTGTAGTAGATTATGCACAAGAATTCTTTCAAATAAATGATGCTATCCAGGTTCGTAAAGAGGCTTTGAAAATGGTTAAACGAGGTTCATCCATCGCTAAATTGAAACTAAGGAACTACCGTTTTCAAGACCTTGTGGCTGGTATGTTAGTACCATCCGGTAATGATGCTTCTTATGTACTGGCAGACGCAATAGGAGCGAAATTAAACCCTAATGCCAAGAATATTTATCAAAGAATGGAAGCTTTTCGCAAAGGATTTCAAGATTATTTAAAGAAAAATCAATTTCTAAGTACTTCTTTATCTGATCCTAGTGGTTATGATTATAATGCTAGGACGAATATTCAAGATTTAGTAAAAGTTAGTGAAAAGCTATTAAAGAAGGATTGGATTCGTAGCATTGTATCTAGTCAATCTTATAGCGTCACTCATAAAAACAAGTTAGAACAAGTCTGGTTTAGCACCAATCTTTTCTTAAATCCAAATTCAGAATTCTATGATAAAAGAGTAAAGGGGATGAAAACAGGTTCGTTAGGTAATCATTTTAATATGATTACTCTATTGAAAAAGAAACAAAAAGAATATCTTATTATTGGTTTAGATGCTGAGAGTGATATGGAAAGATACTTAGATATAAAGCAGTTGATGAATAAAATACCAAAATAAAGAAAATAATGAAAATTGAATTATAATAGTTGTAATATAAATTATAAGTGTTAGACTATAATTGAAAATAGTAGTTTTTTTAAATATATAGATAAGATAAACAAAGTTGTCATTTTATCACTAGTAAGGAGGAAGGAATTATGCTTACTTACAATCCTTCACGGTATAAGAACGGTGTTTAAGTAACTACTTAAACACACTTTAATTGTTTATAGGGAGGAGATTTTTATGAAGAAATCAACAATTTATTCAATTGTTGGTATTGTATTGATTCTATTTTTACCAGTAATTTTATGGATAACTCGTTATTTTCTTAATTTATTATCTGTGATATATTTTATTGATATCAATAATTATGTATCACCCGTAATTTTATCTATTTGTATAGTCATTGTAGGAATTTTAATTTTTATTAAAGGATTATTAATTTACTTTTGGGAGGAGAAAAAATGAAACGTGTTTTTTTGTACATAATTTCGACATTTATTACTGTGTCCTTTGTTATTTCAGGTTTTTTGAAAGTTAATGCATTAGAACCGAAAGAACAGAAGGCTAAAAATTTTGACGATAATAATGATATTATCATATCAATAAGTGAGCCAATGACCAAAGAAGAGGCTGCTAGGAAACTCTCTAGTGAAAAAAGAATTAGTTATGAAAAAGCATTTATAACTTTATATCCAGAAGCCTATAAAATTAATCAGATAGTAAAAAGTAGTACTACTTCTGATACAACTAGAGAATTGACGGTTGGTTTGACCGTTAAAAAAGGTGTATATCATCCTCACATGGCTTTTTACTGCTATACAAGCGAATGGGGAAAATATTGGGGTATTAAGTCTATGTATTATGTCACGTTAGTAAGATCTTATAAAGGGACATCGAAACAATTTTCGGGCGATATAAGAGCGTGGCTCAGAAGTCCTTATCAAATTGAATATGTGATAAATGGTGATTTCTATGAGAACGCTACACAAACTACTAGTGCTTCCGCTTCAGGAGAGTTTGGTTTACATAAATTAGTTAAAATAAGAGGAGGAATTAGTAAATCCGTTTCTTCTAACCATTATTCTTATTTTTATGAACATAGAACTGTTGCATTCCAATCCTAGAATTTCAAAAATAAAACCAGGGAGTCATGTACTTTCCGGTTTTTAAGTTACTTAAATATGCGAAGCACTGTCAAAGTTTCAGATTAACAGAACTTCGCATAATGTATGTTATGCGATTTTATTAGTGATTACTTTTTCTTAGATAAAGGATGAAAGTTTTGATAAGCATCAAATAATTGTTTATTTTGAACATGTGTATAAATCTCTGTTGTCTTGATGTTTGAATGACCCAGAAGTTCTTGAATGATACGTAAATCAGCACCACCTTGTAGTAAGTGTGTCGCATAAGTATGCCTTAAACTATGTGGTGTAATTTCCTGTTGAAACCCGCATTCTACTGTTTTTCTCTTTAAAAGAAGTTGCATGCTTCTTGGCGTGATTTTATTACCAAGACGATTGATAAAGAATGTATTGGTTTTATTCTTGTTCCAAAGAGGTCGAATTGTGTTTAAATAATGATCTAAATCAGCCACTACTTGACTAGGAATAGGTATAATTCTTTCCTTATTCCCTTTACCAAGTACACGAAGTACTCCGGTTTCCAATTGCACTTGCGCTATTGTTAAAGAACATAATTCTGAAATGCGTAATCCACAAGCGTAAATTAGCTCTAAGATAGTTCGATTAAGATCCTGCCTAGGATCAGATCTCATAAAACTATTTAGTAAGCGTTCTACCTCCTCAACACTTAAAAAGGATGGTAAATATTGCTCATCTTTATGAGCTTGAATTAGAGAAACCGGATTTTCTTCTCCCGTTGAAAATTCGATATCTTCATGAAAATTACGAATACTCGTTGCCATATGAACAACCGAATTTGGAGATTTTATCGCTGATTGTTTCGTTAAGAAACTTTGTACCAGTTGAAGTGTTACTTGCTTGCTATCTTGAATATGATTTTCTTTTAAATAAGCCATATATTGTCTTAAATCATTTTCATACGATTGAATGGTCTTAGGACTTTTCCCTTGGTTAATTTCCAAGTGAAGATGAAATTGTTTGAAAGCTTGTTCTAGTTTCATACCATTTCCTTCCCCTTTTCTTTTTTCTTAGCTTGATCAGCTCTTTTTAATAAAGGAACAGATGTAAGACGATTGATTTCATCAATCATCTGTTGGGTAGTATCTTTCTTTTCCATTTCAAATAAATTCAGTTGTTTAGTGGACTGTTGTTTATCCATAAAATCAGTGATTGTAATACCTAAAAGACGAACCGGTTCTTCATATTCCCAATACTGATCAAACAAGCGTAAAGCATGTTCAAAAATATCTGTTTCCAAATAAATCCCCTGTTTCACCGGTAACGATCTGGAAACTGTACGGAAGTTATAATAAGTGATACGAATGGAAAGTGCTTTACCAACCTTTTTCTCTTTTTCTAAGTTATGGTGTAATTTTTTTGATAAAGAACGTAATAAACCCCTTAATTCTTCATAATCCGTTACATCTTCCAGCAAGGTTTCCGATACACCTAGGGATTTTCTTTGCCAATCCGGTTCTAAAGCAGTGTGATCAATGCCATGACATCTATCTAATAACGAATGTATTCCGTTCTTAAAGATTTTTTCTAAGTCTTCAATTGGCTTATAATTCGCCAAATCCCCGATAGTTTGAATACCTAATGCTGTTACCTTTGGTAAAGTCTTTCTGCCAATACCACGCATTTCCTTGACATCTAAAGGCCACAACTTTTCCTTTACATCACGAATACGCAAAACCGTTATTCCCATCGGTTTTTTCATATCACTTGCCATCTTCGCTAGAAAAAGATTTGGACCGATACCAATCGAACAACCTAGCCCGGTTTTCTGATAAATCATTTTTTGTAATAAAATCGCTAAATCTAAAGGATGTTCATATTTTTGAATAGCTTCCGTCATGTCCACGTAACATTCATCAATTGAAGCTTTCTCTACATAAGGAGAAAAGGAATGAACAATATCCATAAACTCATTAGATAGATTACGATAATACGAATAATGCCCTTCCACAATTTCTAATTCCGGACAAAGTTTCTTCGCTAAAACAATGGGCATTGCAGAATGAACGCCATAGACTCTTGCTTCATAAGAAGCTGTTGTTACAACCGAACGTTTTGTTTGACCCGATACAACGATTGGCTTACCCTTTAAACTAGGATCTCGAAGAACTTCCGCACTCGCAAAGAAAGCATTTAAATCCACATGAAAATATACTCTAGACATGTTCTAATAGTTCCTTAGCAGCTTCGATGGCTTTTTCACTACGATTACCAGAGAATAGATAAGCTAGTTCACTCGCTCTTTCTTCTTGATTTAAAAGATGAACCTTCGTTGTGGTCTTTTCTTGATGAACGGATTTGGAAACTAAAAATTGATGATGAGCTAAAGAAGCCACTTGAGCTAAATGAGTAACAGAAAATACCTGACAATCTTTCGACAATAAAGCCATCTTTTCGCCAATCGCTGTTGCGACATGTCCCGATACCCCTGTATCAATTTCATCAAAAACAATCGTTTGAATACCTTGTAACTTAGTAAAGATAATTTTTAGTGCTAACATAAAACGCGATAATTCTCCACCACTTGCGACTTTCGTTAATGACGATAACTTTTCCCCCTTATTCATTGACACGTAAAATTCTACATCATCAATGCCGGTTGAATTGCCTTCCATATCCTTAAATAACACTTCAAATTGAGCATAAGGTAACTCCAAATCTTTTAATTGTTGAAGCACTTCTTTCTCTAGGGATTTCGCTATTTGGTGACGTTTTTCACTAAGATGATTCGCTTTAGAAGAATATTCTTTAAAATAAAAATTTATCTTTTCATCCAATTTCTTTAAATGGAATTCTTGCTCACTATAATTAGCTAATTTTTCAGCCAAGTCTTTTTGATAATGAAGCACATCTTCCAAGCGAGGTCCATACTTTCTCTTAAAACGCTGAATTAAGAATAAGCGTTCTTCTATTTGATTCATTTCTTCCTCATCGAAAAAGTCAGGATTTAATTGATCACGAATTTCTTCCAAACCATCCACTAGGGTTTCATAAGCTTCATGAATCTTTTCTTGACTTTCATCCACCCCTTTTAATACATCCACCAGTTTCATCGTTTGATAAAGGGAATTGGAGCTTTCTGAATCATAATATTCAAATAGAGAAAGATAATCTTGAGCAGATTTCTTCATTTCTTTAGCTTGTTTCTCAAGCTGTTTTAGTTTCTCTTCCTCCCCTTGTTGTAAATTCGCTTCTTCTAGTTCTTGAAGTTGGAATTGATAAAAGTCTAATTCTTCTTCCCCCAGTTTTGTATTTAAAAAGTCTTCTTTTTCTTTTAAGGCTTGCTTATAGTTTTCATAGGCTTCTTTAACGGCTTTTTTTTGTGCGTGAAGGCGACCATATTCATCTAATAAATAAAGATGTCTTGTTTTTTGCAAAAGATAAGCTGAATCTTTTTGCCCATGAATGTCCAGTTGGCTTTCAACAAGAGTATGCAAAAAAGACAAAGGGACAACACGATGGTTCACCCTAGCACTTGATTTCCCACTCGCCGCTATTTCGCGGGTAATGGTGAAGCTATCTTCTTCTATATCAAAACCATTTTCCTGTAAAAAAGAAGCGATAGGACTCTTTGAATCTAAGGAGAAGCTTGCTTCAATAATGGCTTTATCTTTGGAAACCATAGTGCTTGAAGCTTTTTGCCCTTGTAATAAAGACAATGCATCCAAGAAAATAGATTTACCCGCTCCTGTTTCACCTGTGATGGCTGAAAAACCCATTGGAAAATCCAGCTCCAATCGGTCAATTAAAATAAAGTTTTGAATATAGAGATGTTCTAACATAGGCTACCTATTTCCTTTTAAAATAGTTTCAATAACACTAGGAATATCCAATCCTAATTCACGCTTGATTTGTTGGGGATCCCCCTGCTCTATATATTCACTAGGAAGACCAAATCTCCTCAATATTTGTTTGGAATTTTTTTCATTTAAATACGATAAAATTGCCGAACTAAGTCCCCCTTCTTTCACATCCGATTCATAGCTATAAATAGGTAATTGTTCTTGAATCAGTTGATCCATCTTTTTTATGTCAATTGGATTAAGAAAACGAGCATTGATCAAACGATATGGTAAAAGATTAGCGATGATGGTTTCTTTAAAGCGATAGACATCGTCACCATAAGTAATGATGGTTCCAATCACTTTTTTTGGTTCATAAATCACTTCCCAAGAACCGATTTCAATCGCTTTCATATCTTCCACTTCATCTGACTGCAAAGATTTTGGATATCTTATCACAAACGGATGGTTCTGATGAAAAGCAGTATACAGTAAATTCCTTGTTTCAATGGCATCTTTTCCATGGGTAATCATTATATTGGGAATGGTTCTTAAGAAAGCCACATCATAAATACCTTGATGGGTTTCACCATCTCCACCAACCAAACCGGCATGATCCACACCAATGACCACACGAGCATCCTGTCTTGCGATGTCATGATGAACTTGATCATAAGCTCTTTGTAAGAAAGAAGAATAAATACATAAGAATGGCTTTTTACCACTCAGAGCTAAACCGGCCGCAAAAGTAGCAGCATGTTCTTCAGCAATCCCCGTATCAAACGAACGTTTTGGATACTTTGCATAAAAAGATCCTAAGGATGAACCATGCACCATGGCGGGTGAGATACAAACAATATCCTTATCTCTTTCTGCTAGTTCAATTAAAGCATTCGTAACTACGTTAGCATTAGAAATAGTACCCTTGGTTGTTTTATTTAAAAAATCCCCTGTTTGCGCATTAAAAGGTCCTACACCATGCCAAGCCCCTGATTCATCATTTTCACATGGTTCGTATCCCTTTCCTTTTTTCGTTAGCACATGGATGACAATTGGACCATGATGATTCTTTGCCATTTCTAAGGCTGGTAATAAGTCGCGATAGCGATGACCATTAACAGGACCTAAGTAATCAATACCAAATTCTTCAAAAATACCCCCATCTGTTAAACCGGTACGAACTTTATTTTTGATTTCTGCTAAAGAATGATAAAGTGATTTACCAATTTTATTCTTGGGAATGGAATTTTTAATAGAAGATTTTAAAACACCATAGGCTTTTGAGGTACGCATCTTTGCTAGAGAAGAATTCACAGCACCTACATTCTTTGAGATGGACATTTCATTATCATTTAAGATAACAATCATTTTCCGCTTCTCTTCACCAATTTCATTCAAAGCTTCTAAAGCCATGCCCGAGGAAATCGCAGCGTCACCAATCACAGCAATAACCTGGTAATCATCATGATTCATATCTCTTGCGATTGCCATACCTAAAGCGGCGCTTAAGGAAGTAGAAGAATGACCGGATTCCCAAACATCATGAATAGACTCTTTTCTTTTTGGAAAGCCCGATAGACCTTTGTGCTTTCGGAGACTTAAAAAATCTTTGCCTCTGCCGGTTAAGATTTTGTGAACATAAGATTGATGACCGACATCAAATATAATTTTATCTTTAGGGCTATCAAAGACTTTGTGCAAAGCAACGCTTAACTCTACTACACCTAAATTACTCGCTAAATGACCCCCTGTTTTAGAAAGAGAATCCACGAGAAAATGACGAATATCACTGGATAATTCGTTTAATTCTGATATGGATGCATCTTTTAAGAATGACGGATCTTTAATACCCTCTAACTTCATAACATTTCTCCTAGTACTGGCGCTTTTGAATGGATTGAATATATTCCATTAAGATGGATGAATTCAAGTTAGGAATGGACTTCAAACATTCTATCCCCCGATAGTAATATGTTTTTTCCAGTTCTTTTGCTGAAGCTGGACCAATCAATTTTAATAAAGTTTGCTTATCATTTTCTTCATCTGAATTGGATTTACCTAATTCTTCCGCTGTTTTTTCAATATCGAATAGATCATCCTGAATTTGGAAAGCTAAACCAATCCATTTACCTGCCTCTTGAAAAATCTTTAGATTTTCGAATTGGTTAGCAGCAATGGCTCCTAATGCCAAAGCGGCCTCTAATAAACGACCAGTCTTTTTTTCCAACATAGTTTCAATATTGACTCGATTATTCAATTGATCGGGTCGCATATCCATGACTTGCCCTAAAACCATACCGTTCGCTCCGGCGTGTGTGCTTAAGATTTCTAATGCTTTTAAATTTTGTTTATCCGATAAAGAATTTCTTGTTAACTGAAAGAAAGCTTCGGTTAGTAAAGCATCCCCTGCTAAAATGGCTATATCTTCGCCATAGACCACATGAACGGTTGCTTTCCCTCTTCTTAAGACATCGTTATCCATAGCCGGTAAATCATCATGAATTAAAGAATAGGTATGAATGTATTCCAAAGCACAAGCATAAGCACAACCAAGCTCCTCTTTTCGATTAAAAGCTTTTAAAGTATGAAAGATAAGTTGTGGACGAATGCGTTTTCCACCTGCCAACAATGCGTATTCCATCGCTTCCTTTAATCGACTATCTTCATACAAAGTCAAACTTTCCTTAAGATAGTTTTCGAAGTTCATTCGCTGTCCACCTTATTTTCTTTTACAATATCAGTTACTTTTTTTTCAAACTTCTTCAATTGTTGATCACATTGTTTGGCTAAACTCAATCCTTCTTCAAATAAAGAAATTGTTTCTTCCAATGGGGCTTCATTGCTCTCCAGTTGTTTTACAATTTTTTCCAAGCGCTTCATTGCGTCTTCAAATTTTAATTCTTCCATGTTTTCTCCTTTGTTTGTACCTGCGTTTGTATAAAACCATCACTAAAGCGTAATTTAATCTTATCACCAACTTCTATAGCATGGATGGAACGCACTACCCTTTCTTCTTTCAAGGCAACTGAATAACCACGGTCTAAAATCTTTAAGGGTGAATAAGCATCTAATAGCTGAATGAGATGACTATACTCTTTATTTTGAATTGCAGAATAGTGATTTATCGCTTTGTTAAGTTCTTCTTTTCTTTGTTTTAGATTGTGGTTATTTTCCAAACTTTGTTCTTGAATATTTTGTTTTATGCGATTTTGGTAATCTTGAATTTGATTTTGATAGAAACGAGATTGTTGCAATAAAGAGGCCTCAAAGCGATGTGTCAATTGTTTGTATTGATTTCTTATTTCCAATAAGGTTTCCTTTTGTTTCGATAAGCGCAATAGGTATTGATCCAATTGATAGCTTTTATCTCTTGTTAAAAGCTCCGGATTTTGAAAATAGGTATTCTTGTTCAAATGGTTTAAATTCTCTTGGATAAGTGATAAACACGCTAGCATTCTTTGTATCAAACGCATAGAAACATGTCTTAAGGATTGGTGTATCTCAGCTTGATTGGGGGTAACCGCTTCCGCCGCCCCAGTCGGTGTATTGGCTCTAAGGTCGGCCACATAATCCACTAAGGTTGTATCGGTTTCATGACCAATACCTGTCACAATCGCTGTCTTCGTTTCATAAACAGTACGCACTAGTTGTTCATCATTAAAGATAAATAAATCTTCAAAGGAACCACCTCCTCTTGCTAGAATTAGAACATCATGCTTAGACTGATCTGCCTTTTTAATGGCTTCTACTATCAAAGGAATTGAACTTTGACTTTGTACGGGACATTCATAAAAAAACTGTTTTGCCATTGACCAACGAAGATTTAAAGTACGAACCATATCCGCTTTTCCGGCGGTATCTTTTCCGGTGATAATACCAATTTCCAAGGGGTATTTCGGAAGTGGTTTTTTATGTTCCGGATTGAATAAGCCTTCCCCACTTAATTTCTTTTTTAAAGCTTCTAGCTGCAGCATCAAATCACCAATGCCTTGTTTGCGCATGGCGGTAATCGTTAATGTAATAGAAGTACTTGGCACATAAACTCCAAGGCTACATTTTACTACCACTTTATCACCATTTTTAGGAACAAAGTTAATATGGCTAATCGTTGAATTCCAAATAGCACAATTGATAGAAGCCTGTTCATCTTTTAAACTAAAGTACCAATGTTTTGAAGCCCGAAAATTGGATATTTCCCCTTCCATCAAAAAGTTATGTAAGGCAACATCCCTTTCCAAAAGAGCTTTAATTCGTTTGGAAACCGCACTGACGGAATGAATATTCTCACTCATATCACATCTAATACGTTATTCACCAGACGATAACTATCGGCTTCTCCATAGGTTTTCGCCAGCTCAACCGCCTCATCGATAATGATGGCTGCCGCCACTTCTTTTAAGGCAAATTCAGCACATCCGACTAATAATATTGCTTTCTCAATGGTACCTAAACGATCATAGCTCCACTTTTTTAAAACACGATTAAGATAGATTTTATACTCCTCCATATGCGTCTGGGCATTTTCAACAACACGAATAAAATAAGGATCTACCTTATCCAAAGAACCAAACGTATCTTCCATAATGCCATGAATATCTCTTGATAAACTTAAATACGCATACAAGGATAAAACAGCTTTTTCTCTTTGTTCACTACGGCTCATATTTATAAAACTCCTGTTACTATTTTATCATAAGAAACGGATTCACTCTAATTAAAAAGACTAGCCGGCTAGTCTTTTCACTTATAAGAATTATCACTATTTTTAACCTGCACATCGTGGGCACCTCCTTCAACAATCGAAGTGGAAGAAACTAAGGTAATTTTAGCTTTTTCTTGTAATTCTGGAATGGTTAAGGCGCCACAATTACACATGGTTGATTTTATTTTCAACGTTGTCATGTTTACGTTATCTTTTAATAAGCCGGCGTATGGTACATAAGAATCCACTCCTTCTTCAAAGGATAGCTTCTTTCCTTGTCCTAAATCATAACGCCCCCAGTTACGCGCACGAGCAGAACCTTCTCCCCAATACTCTTTTACTGTGTTCCCATTCACAACAAGTTTTTGTCCGGGTGCTTCTTCAAAGCGGGAGAAGTAACGACCTAGCATGACAAAGTCAGCCCCCATCGCTAGGGCTAAAGTCATATGGTAATCATAGACAATACCACCATCCGAACAAATTGGTACGTAAATTCCTTTTTCTTCAAAGTAAGCATCACGTGCTTTCGCTACCTCAATAACCGCTGTCGCTTGACCACGACCAATGCCTTTGGTTTCACGTGTGATACAAATCGATCCACCGCCAATGCCAATTTTCACAAAGTCAGCACCAGCATCAGCTAAATAACGGAAACCTTCTCCATCAACCACATTACCGGCTCCAACATAGACTTGATGACCATATTCCTTCTTAATCCATGCAATCGTTTCACTTTGCCAGATAGAATAACCTTCCGAAGAATCAATCACTAATACATCTACCCCTGCTTTTACTAAGGCAGGTACTCTTTCTTGATAATCACGAGAATTAATACCGGCTCCAACTAATAAGCGCTTTTCTTCATCCAATAATTCTTCTGGATTTTCTTTATGAGAATCATAGTCTTTCCGAAAGACTAAATAACACAAGCATTGATTTTCATCGACAATTGGTAAGGTATTTAATTTATGATCCCAAATAATATCATTAGCTTCGGACAAAGTTGTATTCTTCTTCGCTACCACCAACTTATCAAATGGTGTCATAAAGTTTTCAACGCGTGTTGATCCATCCATCCTAGATAAACGATAATCACGACTAGTCACTAAACCAACGAGTTTACCATGGCTTGTACCATCTTCTGTAACCGGCATTGTACTATGACCTGTTTCTTCTAAAAGCACCAACAATTCCTTTAATGTGGACTTTGGTGTTAAATTCGCATCGGATACCACAAAACCGGCTTTATAATTCTTAACCCGTTCAACCATAGCCACTTGGGAAGCGATGGATTGGGAACCAAAAATGAAGGAAATACCACCTTCTTTAGCAAGGGCAATCGCTAAACAATCATCACTGACCGACTGCATGACTGCTGAAACCATTGGAATGTTCAAATTCAATGAACATTCTTCTCCTTTTTTATAACGCACTAAAGGTGTTTTAAGACTGACATTGTTAGGAATATTCTCCTTTCCCGTATAACCTGGAATCAATAAATATTCACTAAAGGTGTGGGATGGTTCCGTGTAATATTTAGCCATGAGAGCCTCCTTAAATTAAAACGATTATATCCCATTCTAAAGCCTTTTTCAATGCTTATTTTATTGTTATAATATGGGCTATTAGAGGTGAAATATGCGCTTAAAAAATAGTTACTTTTTTACATTAAGAGAAAATGCGAAAGACGAAGATTCCCAAAGTTCCAATTTATTAGTACGAGCCGGTATGATTAGGAAGAGCTCAACTGGAGTTTATATGATTTTACCAATGGGTTTAAAGGTCTTTAATAAAATCAAAGAGATTATTCGAGAAGAAATGGCAGCCATTGGTTGTCAAGAATTATTGATGCCGGCTTTAATTCCAGAAGAGGTTTATATTGCTTCGGGAAGAAGAGATGGCTTTGGTTCCTCGATGTTTTCTTTGAAGGATCGTAAAAAGCAAAATTATGTTTTAGGACCAACACATGAAGAATTGTTTGCGCATGCGGCGAAATTAAAAATTCGTTCATATAAAGATATGCCCTTTTCTATTTATCAAATCCAAACAAAATTCCGTGATGAGCCTAGACCTCGATATGGTTTAATTCGTGTGCGTGAATTCCAAATGAAAGATGCTTACTCTTTTGATGTGGATGAAGCTAGTATGGACATCAGTTATAACAAGCAATTTCAAGCGTATAAGAATATCTTTAATCGTTTGGGATTGAATTATGTGATTGTGAAAGCTAATACAGGTGTTATGGGTGGTTTATTATCAGAAGAATTCCAAGCACTTAGTCCAATTGGGGAAGATATTTTAGCTTTAAATGAAGATGGATCTTATGCAGCCAATTTAGAAGTTGCTGCTTGTTTGCCGGAAGACTTTAATTCTTCTGAAGAAAAGAAGAGCATTGAAAAAGTAGAAACACTTGGGCAACATAGTATTGAAGAAGTTGTTCATTTCTTAAAAATAGATGCCAAAAGAACAGTGAAAACGTTATGCTATGAAGCTGATGGTGAATTGGTGGTGGTTTTAGTTCGGGGGGATCGTGAAGTCAATGAAACAAAGGTACAAATGGCTTTAGGTTGTCTATCTTTAGAGCTTGCACCAGAAGACAAGGTCAAACAACTATTCCACTGCCCTGTCGGTTCTTTAGGTCCTATTGGTTTAAAAGCTAAGATATTGGCAGATCAGGAAGTTGAATTATTGAGAAACTTTGTGCTTGGAGCTAACGAAGATGGGTATCATTATATCCATGTCAATCCAAGTGATTTTGAAGTCAGTAAATATGGTGATTTTCGTCAACTTCAAGAAGGTGATGCTTGTCCTATGGGTCAAGGAAACATTCACTTTGAAAAAGGAATTGAAGTCGGTAATACCTTTAAGCTTGGTACAAAGTATTCCAAGGCAATGGATTTGCAATATTTGAATGCGAATAATCAATTGGACTATGTATGGATGGGTTGTTATGGAATCGGTCCGGCAAGAGTGATGGCTGCCCTTGCTGAACAAAACCTCGATGAAAATGGAATTAATTGGCCTAAGAATTTAGCTCCATACCGTTGTTCCATCACCATTATTTCAATGAAGAGTACCCGGCAAGTCCAAGTAGCGAATGAACTATATGAAACATTGCGAAAAGCCGGCATCGATGTCTTATTAGATGATCGTGATGAAAGACCCGGGGTTAAGTTTAAGGATATGGATTTAATTGGTATCCCAACGCAAATTACCGTTGGTAAAGCGATTGTGGATGGTCAAGTAGAAATGAAAGAACGTGGTTGTGAAAAACAACTTATCGCTATTTCTTCTGTTTTAGATTACTTCAAAGATTAAAACAAATAAAAAGCGGAAATTTGAACTGTCCATTTTCAATGGGGCAGTTTCATTCCCGCTTTTTTTAATGTTACTTAGCTGGTGTATAAGCCTTCGCTAATTTATCCATTGAAGTAATCACATCATTTGATACTTGAAGAATTTGTTTCTCACCTGTTTTGAAATTCTTATAAGTTGCATAGCCTTCTTTGTAGAAAGACACATTGTATGTGACATCCTTAACATCCGCTTCAAAGCTGACAACAACACTGGTTTGAGGTAATACCGGTTTTTCAGTAACAGTCTTTGTTTCTAAAGCATCCACTACCTTTGCAATGTTTTTAATGAATTCCTTGTCCTTGTTAGAATCCAACGTAACACGAACAGAATCTTTTGCGTTGACTGGCCAATAAACCATCTTAACAGTAGCCCCTTCAGCTTGCATGTTTTTAGCAAATTCTTTCATTGCGTTTTCTGTTGCAGGGGCTTTTTTAGAATTGTTATTAGCGCAAGCAGCTACTAGTACTGACAAAGCCACAATAGCTACTAATTTCATAATTTTCTTCATTTTCTTTCTCCTTAATTTCAACTTCTTTAATTGTAAATTATCTAGGTTATTAGTCAATATTTAATTTCTGGATTTTTGCTTAATTTGTTCAATCAATTGGTTCAAATAGGCTTCCAATGGATACGTTATTTCATCCTTGGAGCCATAGCTGCGAACCGTAACACTCTTATTTTCAATATCACGATTACCAACAACAATTTGAACGGGTATCTTATTCATTTGTGCTTCACGAATACGATAACCTAACTTCTCATTACGATCATCCAAATGTGAACGAATACCACGTATTTTTAAAGCTTGGTTAACACTAGCCGCATAGTCACCATGAGCTTCAGAATTCACCGGGATAACCACCACTTGCAATGGAGCAAGCCATAAAGGAAGAACTCCTTTGGTTTCTTCTAATAAGAAAGCAATAAAGCGGTCTAAAGAGCCTAAGATAGCACGATGAATAACCACGGGTCTTAGCTTTTGGTTCTCTTTATTTACATATTCCAATTCAAAACGTTCGGGTAATTGGTAATCCAATTGAATGGTACTAAGGGTTACATCATGACCTAAAGCCGATTTTACTTGAACATCAATCTTAGGACCATAGAAAGCCGCTTCTCCTTCCGCTTCATAATAAGGAACAGCCATTTCTTTTAAAACTTCTCTTAATTCATTTTCTGAACGGGTCCATAACTCATCATTACCAAAATACTTATCCGTATTACTTGGATCACGCAAAGACAAACGGAAAGCGTAGTCTTTAAAACCAAAGTCCTTATAAACATCTAAGACTAACTTCGTAATATTTTTAATTTCATCAGCAATTTGATCCGAACGTAAGAAAATATGCGCATCATTTTGCGTAAAAGAACGAGAACGCTCAATTCCCGTTAAAGCACCCGAGGCTTCCAAACGGAAGTCATGCGCAATCTCAGCAATACGAACAGGTAAATCACGATAAGAATGCAAGCTAGATTTATAAATAATCATATGTTCAGGACAGTTCATTGGTCTTAACACATAACTATCACCATCTCTTTCCATAATTGGGAACATATCTTCTTTATAGTGAGCCAAATGACCGGATATTTCATAAAGCTTCGTACTAGCAACTGAGGGTGTTAAAACATGATCATAGCCTAAAGAAATCTCTTTTTTCATGATGTAATCCGACAGTAAACGTCTTACTGTAAAACCATTTGGCAGCCACATTGGCAAACCGGATCCAACTGTTTCTGAGAATAAGAACATCTTTAAATCTTTTCCCAACTTACGATGATCTCTTTCTTTCGCTTCCTCTAAGACTTGTAAATAGGCTTCTAATTCTTCAGCATTTGGGAAACAAACTCCATAAATACGCTGTAAAACCTTATTATTTTTCTCCCCTTTCCAATAAGCACCGGAATGCTTTAATAGCTTAAAATTCTTTAGTAGCTTTGTGCTTTCAACGTGTGGACCACGACACAAATCTGTAAAGTCGCCTTGACTATACATAGAAATATTGGTACCTTCCGGCATATGATTGATTAAGTCTACTTTATAGGGATCATCCTTGAATTGTTCTAAAGCTTCTTCACGACTAATTTCATGACGGACAATGCGTTTATTCTCCTTAGCACATTTCTTCATTTCCTTTTCAATCTTAGCAATATCTTCATCACGAATCACATCATCGCCCAAATCAATGTCATAGTAGAAGCCCTCTTCTACAACTGGTCCTACCCAAAATTTAGCATGAGGGTACAAGTGCTTCACGGCTTGAGCTAATAAATGTGCACAAGAATGATTGAGTACTTCTAATTCTGGATTTTCTTTAAAATTTATCATCTTCTCTCCTTTTCCAAATAAAAAGGCATCCCTAAAGGACGCCTAGCGCGGTACCACCTTTATTGTTAGATAACAATCTAACACTCAAATGCTTTAACGCAGCCAACGATCTATTTTCATAGATTGCTCACAAGTAGTAATTTCATGGGATTTCTTATCCTTTTCAGCAACCAGGATACTCTCTACAAGCCTCACCATCAAATCGTGTCTTGATCATTGCAACTGCCTATATTGTAACAACTTTCCAATCGTTGTCAATCAAACAAGGATAATTGGTTGGTATCGTTTAAATCTTGAATAATACCCATCTTTTCAAAACGTTGTAATAAGGTCTTAGATAAATGTGTTCTTGCTAATAAATCTTCTTTAGAAAGGAATTCTCCTTCTTGTCTAGCTTGAACAATATTCTCTGCCACTGATTCACCTAAGGAATCTATGACCACAAATGGTGGAATCACTGCATTTGGATTGCTTGGTGATTGCTTGAAACGAGTGGCTAATGATTCATACAAATTGACATTTTCAATCGAATAGCCACGAGCATACATTTCTTCACAAATTTCAAGTGTGTTAAATAAGGCCTTATCTTTATTAGATAAGCTGGGATCACGAGTATCCATTAACTTCTTAATTCGTTCCATTTCCATTCTTACTGCCGTTAAACCTTTACTCATAATGGCAATATCATAGGCATCACAACGCAAAGTTAAATATTGAATATAAAAGTTAATTGGTTCATGCACTTTATACCAAGCAATACGAACCGCCATCATAACATAAGCAACCGCATGTGCTTTTGGAAACATATATTTAATCTTTTTACAGGAATCAATGTACCAATCCGGCACTTGATGTTCACGCATGGTTTTTTCTTGCGCTTCGGTTAAACCCTTTCCTTTACGAACCCCTTCCATAATCTTAAAGGCATCTAATGGTTCTAATTTCTTATCCAGTAAGTAAGTCATAATATCATCACGACAGCCAATCACATCTTTTAGAAGGAACCCTTGTTTCACTCGTTCTTCAGCATTTCCTGCCCAAACGTCTGTTCCATGGGTTAAACCGGATAGAATGGTTAAATCTGAGAAAGTATGAGGTTTTGTTTCTTGTAAAACACGTCTGGTGTTAGCTGTACCAAATTCCGGTAAACCGACAGCACCGGTTTCTTGATGATAAATTCTTGGATCGGCTTTCAAGGCTTTGTCTTCATAGAATAATGATAATGTTTCAGCATCATTCATTGGAATATCCATTGGTTTCACCGTCGCAATTTCTTGCAGTAAGCGCATGGAGGTCGGATCAACATGGCCTAAAATATCAAACTTAAGGATTTGGTCACCATAATCATGGTATTCAAAGTGGGTTGTCTTCCATGGCCCCGGTTGATTGGATGGGTATTGGATTGGTGTGAAATCTTCAACCACATGGTCTTTTGGTACAATCACAATTCCACCAGGATGTTGACCGGTGGTACGCTTAACATCTTGGCAATGCATGGCTAGATATTCTTTCATTGGAGAGCTAAATTGCACATTCATCTCCTCTTCATAGCCCTTCACATAACCAAAGGCTGTCTTTTCGGCAACGGTACCAATCGTACCGGCACGGAAAGCATGTTCTTCACCAAAATAATCTTTGATAAAGTTATGGGCTTTGGCTTGGTATAAATCCGAAAAGTTTAAATCAATATCTGGTGTTTTATCCGCATTAAAGCCTAAGAAGGTTTGGAATGGAATATTATGACCATTACCGCGCATGATTGTATGACAATGCGGACAGACTTGATCTTCTAAATCAAAGCCAGATAGTACTTTACCATCTAGGAAAAATTCAGAGTAATGACAATTGGGGCATAAATAATGTGGTGGTAAAGGATTGACTTCGGTGATATGTGACATTGTTGCCGCAAAGGAAGAGCCAACCGAACCACGAGAGCCAACCACATAGCCATCCTCATTGGTCTTCATAACTAACAAGGAAGCGATGTAATAATGCACACCAAAACCATTGCGAATAATATTATCTAACTCATTATCTAAGCGTTGTTGAACAAGGTCAGGAATTTTGCCTTCAAAGCCATATTGTTCCATCACTGTTTTTTGACACAATTCTCTTAATTTATCATCAGAACCTTCAATAATTGGGGGATAGGTTCCTTTCGGAACCGGCTCTATTTCTTCAATTTGTTTAAATAATTTCTTTGGTGTATCAACGACCATTTCATGAACCAATTGTTCATCTTCCAACCAAGAGAATTCTTCTATCATTTCATTGGTTAAACGAAGATGTTGATCAGGATTTGAATGATGACGACGAATTTGTTCGTTACGAATGTATAAAGGATGCGTACCACCGCCAACAGCCTTGGCAGTAATATAAATATCTCTAAAAATCTTTTCTTCTTTTTTACAATAATGGCAATCCGATGTTGCTATTATTGGTAAATTTAATTCCTTTGCACAAGAGATAATACGTCTTTGAACGTCTTTTAAACGAGCTAAGTTAATGATCGAACCTAATTCTAAAGAAGTAGAATAATTCGCTAATGGTTGTAGTTCAATGTAATCATAGAAAGCCATCGTCTTTTTTAAACGATTATCATCACCATTACAAGCCATCTCAAAAACTTCGCCATTTAAACAAGCTGAACCAATCAATAAATTCTCCCGATACTTTTGAAGAGTTGAACGTTTGATACGAGGTTCACCAATCGCATTTGATCCTTCATTTTTGGTTTTAACGGCTAAAGTTTCCGTATTAGAAATACTAATTAAATCATACAAGGCTTTTAAACCGGCTTGATTTTTAGCAATCACAACCGCATGCTTAGAAAACATACGTTTGAAATCACTTTTTGTATGTACTTTTTCT
Source organism: Bulleidia sp. zg-1013 (assembly GCF_019798045.1). Classification (NCBI taxonomy): domain Bacteria; kingdom Bacillati; phylum Bacillota; class Erysipelotrichia; order Erysipelotrichales; family Erysipelotrichaceae; genus Bulleidia; species Bulleidia sp. zg-1013. Next base: position 16,340 of record NZ_JAGXEX010000001.1, on the reverse strand, counting down.
TGTAAATCACAAATCGTTTCTACTTGGAATTGGCGCTTTGCGTCCACAATCAAATGTTCAAAAGCATCGGCTAAAATATTCGCATCGTAATCGGCACGGTGCGCATCGCTTCTTGAATAATTTAGCTTATAGTGATTGGAAATATATTCCAGAGCAAAACGAGAACGATCAGGCAAAATTGCACGAGCTAAGTCTAAAGTATCAATCACCGGATTATTTAATGCTTTCCTGCCCAATCGTCTTAACTCTTCATTAAAAAATGGATAGTCAAAACTAGCGTTATGGGCTACTAATACCGCATCACCAATATAAGCCAATAATTCATCCACCACTTCCGAGAATTTTTTTTCGTTTTCTACCATCTCATTAGAGATATTGGTTTTTCTTTCAATAAAAGATGGAATGGAAATAGGAGGCTTAATAAAAAGTTGTTTAGAATCTAAACGAAGTCCATTTTTAATACGAACTGCCCCAAATTCAATCATGTGGTCATACTTAGCACTTAATCCGGTGGTTTCTAAGTCAAAAACCACATAGGTCGCTTCATCTAGTTTTTCATCATTGGCATTTCGCACAATGCACAAATCATCTTCAACTAAATTCAATTCGCAACCAAAACCAACATTAAAAGAACGCTTTGGATCTTTTTTATGTAAATCTTCTACACAATGCTTGGCTTTCACAAAGGATTGAACATTCGCATGATCGCTTAAAACAATTCCCTCATGACCTAAATTCCAAGCGTATTGAATCATTTCCTTAGGTGAACAAACACCATCCATTTCCGAAAAATTGGTGTGGGAATGAAATTCAATTCTTTTCTTTTCAGCTGTATCAACTATTTGTTTTGGTTGATCAATGATTTCAATGGAATTAGCTATACAGCTATTTTCTTTCGCAAAAGTATCATAACTAATTCTTCCTTGTACACGAACATATGAGCCAACATGGATTTCTTCCATCTGTTCAAGGCTTAAACGATCAGAACTAAAGCGTTTCACATGAATAGCACCATGACCATCGTAAACTGATAAGGTTTGAAGTTGTTTTCCACCCCTTAATTCTTTGATTTCACTTTGGAAGACTTCAGCTTCAAAATAGATTTGCCCTGTTTCACTTACGTCTTCATCCAAACGAATGAGTTCGGCATTACTTTTCTTAGATTTATACATTACTTTTTTCACTGGGACAAGCTTTTCTTCTTTTAGGATAGGGCGATCTAAAATAACCGTTTTTTCAGTTAGAACGGTTGGAGCTTCTTGTTGGACAATGGAAATACCATAATCTTCTAAACCAATTTGATTTAGGATGGAACACAAGGAAGAAATCGCTTCTTCCCCTTTTTTAATCAATTGTGGATTTAAAAAGGAAAACTGAATGGATTTTTGTTGTGAGAAAATTTGTATTTCAGCTGAATTAAATACAAATAAGTCACTTTCTCTTTGAAAGAAAGGACGAACATAACTTTCAAACTGAAGAACATTCATTTCATTCTTTTCCCAATGGAAAAAGAAATTTGGTTGCAAGCCAACTTGTTGTAAAAATTCTGTTTCTAATTCTTGAAAACAATCATAGTTGCAAGGTTCTTCCCCTTTTAATTCAATTTCAATCTTTTGGTCTTGTTTATAGAAACGAACAGACAAAACATCCACTTTTTCCAAAGTGGAAGTGGATGTACAGTTTAATTTATCAAGTAATTCAATTAACTTCATGAAAGCCTCTTACTTAAAGAAGCCGGACAATAGTTTTTTAGCTGAACGAATCGCTACATTCACGAGTTCGTTTTCAGTACGATTTCTCGCTTTGCGCATCAAACGAGATTGCCAATCGGTTGGTTGTCTTCTTGCTTCTTTTTCTCTTTCTTTTTCTTCTTGTAACTGCTGTTTTTCATCTTGTTGAGCTTGTAATATCTCAGCAATCTTTTCATTAGCACTTTCGGGATCTAAATCACTACCATATTTTTCTTGCCAAGGGGACAAATGGACTTTTTCTTGAATGCTTTCTTTAGCTATACCATCTAAAGAACTATGGATTGGATAAATTAATGTTCTTTGCACCATAGCAGGTATGCCATCTTCTTGCAAACAAGAAACCAAAGCTTCCCCAATCGCTAATTGTTGTAAGACTTCTTCGCTATCAAAATCAGGATTGGCACGGAAAGAATCCGCAACCCCCTTTAACTTCTTAATTTCAACGGGTGTATAAGCTCTTAAAGTATGCTGAATACGATTAGAAAGTTGACCTAAGACTTCATTTGGAATATCACTTGGGGATTGTGAGCATAAATAAACTCCAATTCCCTTGGAACGAATTAACTTAATCATCTGTTCAAATTTCATCAAGAAAGAAGAACTCGCTTCTTGGAATAATAGATGAGCTTCATCGATAACAACCACTAATTTTGGTTGCTCTAAATCACCAACCTCGGACATACTTTGGAATAAACGGTCTAATAAAATCCACATTAAAGTCGCATAGGTAGTTGGTTTCAGAAATAAATTTTGACAAGAAAGAATAGAAATTAAGCCTTTTCCATCTCTTGTTTGCAACAAATCTTGTACATCAAAATCCGGTAAACCAAAAAGCTTTTGACCTCCCTGTTTCTCAAAAGCAAGCACTTTTCGCTGAATGGAGGAGATGGATTGGCTTGTGATTAAACCATATTTCATACTGAATTCTTTCGTATTATTTAAGACATATTGCAACATCGCCTTCAAATCTTCTAAATCAATTAAGTCCAATTGTTCCCCATGAGCAATCGAGTAAAGAATGGTCAAAATGCCTTCTTGAGTTTCATTTAAACCTAAAATCTTAGCTAATAATAATGGATCTACATCTTCCAAAACAAAGCGAAAAGGAATCCCTAATTCACGATTAGCATCAATGAATTCCACCGGATAGGCTTTGGCTTCAAAATTTTCTAGGTCAAGTTCTTGAATACGGCTCGCTACTTTTTCTAAATTACCAGCTTTAGCTAAACCGGAAACATCCCCTTTAATATCTGTAACAATACTTGGAATCCCTAGTTGTGAACATTCTTCTAATAAATGTTTTACAGTAACGGTTTTACCGGAACCACTAGCTCCGGCAATCAAACCATGGCGATTCATTCGTTTGGTTTCTAAAACCACCTCTTGTCCATTCGCTTTTCCTAAAATAATTTGTGCCATATACCCTCCTATTTAGCTAATTTTTCAAACGCATTTTTAGCGGCGGCCTGTTCCGCCGCTTTTTTGGAATTACCACTACCCGTACCTAAAACCAAACCGTCGACCACCGCATTCATAACAAAAGTCGGAGCATTGCTTGGCCCTGTTTCAGAGACTAAATTATACACTAAAGAGCGTCTTGAATCAGCTTGGATAACTTCTTGTAAACGAGTTTTATAATCCAGTTGTACTGCTTGGACAATTTCTTTAGCTTGTTTTAAATGTGGTGTGATAACTTGTCTTAAAATCACATCCACCGCCATCATTCCTTGATCTAAGAATAAAGCCCCTAAAAAAGCTTCCATGGCATCCGCAATAATAGCATCTTTTTCTCGACCTCCAGAGCGTTCTTCCCCTTTTCCTAGACGAATGTATTGGTTTAAACCAAGTTGCCGTGAATAGTTTGCTAAGGCCGGTTCACATACCAATTGTGCTCTTAGACGTGTCATTTGACCTTCACTTAAATTCAAAGGATAAATCTGTGCCGATGACCATAGTTGTAAGACTGCATCTCCCATGAATTCTAAGCGTTCATTATCGTCTTTTAAACCGTGTTCATTGGCGTAAGAACTATGAGTTAAGGCTTGCTCAATAAGCTCGAAGCGTTCAATGTTAATCCCTTGTGATTTTAAAAAATTATGAATATCCATGTTTCAACCTTTCTTTTAAAAGACTATTGATAAAAGTTTGATTCTCCTGTGTTTCAGGATGGTCTAATATTGATTTGGCATCTAATTTTGCTTGATCAATAAAAGCTGTATCTTCAATTAGATTACCTAAGATAAAACTTGGTAAACCCGATTGTCTTAATCCAAGTATATCACCGGGTCCTCTTAATCGTAAATCCTCCTCGGAGATATAAAAGCCATCGTAGCTCTTCACTAAAACTTCTAAACGCTCAATCGTTAATTCATCCTGGCTATCACTCAATAGCCAACAATAACCTTGATTATTTCCTCTTTGAATACGCCCTCTTAATTGATGTAAGGTGCTTAAACCAAAACGGTCACTATCATAGATAATCATGCCTGTCGCATTGACGCAATTCATGCCCACTTCCACCACCGTTGTTGAAACTAAGATTTGCGTTTGATTATCATAAAATTCTTGCATGACTTTCTCTTTTTCTTGGGATTTCATTTGCCCATGAATCATTCCCACTTGATAGTTTGGAAATAGCTTCGCAAGGTTTTTCTGGGTATCATAAACATTGCGTACTTTAAAACCATTCTCATTTTTATTCACGGCGGCACAAATCACATACAATTGATGTCCCTTATCTAATAAAGATTGAATATCCTTTAAAACAGAACGAAAACTGTTTTCTTCAATTCGTTTGGTAATAGGTGCTTTTCTTCCTTTAGGCATAGATTGAATAGTCGAGACATCCATTCCTCCCAATAAACTGGAAGCTAAGGTTCTAGGAATTGGAGTGGCACTCATAACTGCGAAGTCTACACCGTCGGATTGAGCTTTTAAAAATTCTCTTTGTTGGACACCAAAGCGCTGTTGTTCATCCACAATCACTAAACCTAAGTTTTGAAAGTGAACTCCTGATTGTAATAAGGAATGTGTCCCGATGACAATTTGAATGTTTCCTTCTTTTAAATCATTTAGGATATTTTCTTTTTTACTCGCATTTAAACCACTATACAAAAGCGTCATTTTTTTCTTTTCTTTTGGAAATAAAGCTTGTAAGCTTTCAAAGTGTTGACGCGCTAGAATTTCGGTGGGGGCTAATAAAGCGGCTTGATAACCGGAAGAAACACAAGCGAATAAACTTATTCCAGCCACTACGGTTTTACCGGATCCAACATCTCCTTGGATTAAACGGTTCATTTTCTTAGTGGATTTCATATCTTGAATCATTTCTTTTAGAACTTTCCCTTGATCTTTTGTTAAAACAAATGGGATTTGGTGGATTAAAGATTGGATATAATCATTTTTGATATTTTTTTTCTGTTTTTCCTCGCAATATGTATCTTCATTTTTTAAATATAGATGGGCAAAAAAGCGTAAGAATTCTTCGTATTTTAAGCGACGAATGGCTTGATTTAAAGCCCTCTTATTCGGTGGCATATGAATGGATTGTAAGGCTTGTGTACGCGATAGTAAGCGATATTTATCAATGAATGTAGCCGGCATGGTATCTTCTTGTTCTAACAAGCATTCACTTAATACCTTTTCCATAAAGGCATGAATAGAGCGTTGTTGAAAATCGGCTTTATTGCGATAAATTGGTTCAAACGGCTTATGGTCTTTCATTGCCTTTAAATCATAGTTTATAGCTGTGAATTTATTATGACCATTGTATTTACCAAAGATGGTAATGACATGTTGACCGGGCAACGTCTTAGCCCATGGACGATTAAAAATAATAACATCGATGACTTGCCCCTCAACCATGACTTCAAAATGGACAATTGTTTTTTTTCCATAGCCAAAAGAACGGGATTTTCCTAATGTTATTGCTTCAAAGCGAAGGGTTTCACCAATTTTCCATTCGCTATATGGCAAAGCTTCATAGCAATCATATCGAATGGGATAGTTTGTTAGAACATCTTCCACACTTTCAAAGTTAAAAGCTTCTTTGATTTTACGTTGTGTTGTGGTTAATTTAATCTCATTTAAATCTTTCATCTCTATTATTATAAACGAAAAAGCAAGAAACCCGATGGGCTTCTTACTCAATACCAATTAAGTATGTATAGACAGGTTGATTACCTTGTTGAATATCCACATCTACTTCATAGTTTTCATCTAAGAAAGCTTTGATTTGGTTCGTTTCTTCTTCATTTGCGTCTTCTCCACAGATAATGGTTACGATTTCACTTTTCTCATCAATTAAGCTCTTTAATAAGCCTAAAACACTTTCTAAACGATTTTTTGAAATAGACACAATTTCTTTATCATGGATACCCATGTAATCACCAGCATGAATTTCTTTACCATCCATACTGGTATCTTTTACCGCATAGGTAATGGAACCACTCTTGACATTCGCAATCGCCTCTTGCATCGCTTTTTGATTTTCATTTAAACTTTCATTTGGATTAAAGATTAGACAAGCACTAATACCCTGCAAGATTGACTTACTTTCAAGCACAACCACTTTCTTATCCTTTATTACATCTGCAGCCTGCTTGGCGGCTAAGATAATATTGGAGTTATTTGGCAAGATGAAAATCTTATGGGCATTCACTTTTTTGATAGCATGGATGAAATCTTCGGTTGCCGGGTTCATCGTTTGACCACCAGAAATCACATAGTCAACTTGATAGTCTTTGAATAACTTCACTAAACCACTGCCCGCCGCTACCGAGATAATACCGTATTCCTTTTCTTCTTGTGAACCTTGATTGAATTCATCCACCAAAGAAACTTTTAATCCTTCTTTCAAGGCTTCGACTTGCACCTTCTTAAATTCACCATAACGTTGTATCAAGGAAACAACTTCCCCCGGAGCAATAGTTCGTAAAGAAACACAAATTTCATCACCACCATCAAAAACCCCAATATCCGAACCAAATTGGGACAATTGTTTACGAAGACGTACTTCATCATATTTGGCTTTACCCTCTTCGTTGATTGGCAAAATCACTTCTACACGATAACCGGATAAGATTTCTTCTTGGTTGGTTAGACTTGGCTTATCTTGACGAGCGACCGGTTCACCTTTTAAGGCCGCTACGAAACCATCCAAAATAATGGTGTACCCAAAACCACCTGAATCAATACAACCAGCTTCTTTTAATACCGACAACAATTCCGGCGTCCTTTGCAAAGAGGCTTGTGCTTCTTCATCCACATAAGCGATAAGCTCTTCCACGCTTGCATTGGGATGTTCAGCCATATAAATTTGACCATATTCAGCACTTTCTCTTAAAACAGTTAAAATTGTACCTTCTGTCGGCTTCATCACTGCCTTATACGCTAAACGAGCCCCAGCCATTAAAGCTTCGGTAAAATCATTAGCGGATAAAGTGGTTAGAGCATTATCTTTTACATATTTTGATAAACCACGAAAGATTTGGGAAAGAATAACCCCTGAATTACCACGCGCGCCCATCAATAATCCACGTGAGAATACCTTTGAAATTGTGAATAAATCGGTTGATCCACTCTTATCTACTTCTTCAATCCCGTTTTGAATGGTTAAAGACATATTCGTTCCTGTATCTCCATCCGGCACAGGGAATACGTTCATAGCGTCGACTTCAGCCTTACGGTTGTAAAGGGCATTAGCCCCCGATTCGAGTAACACTCGAAATTGTTCACCATTTAAGTTCTTCATAAAATCTCCTTAAGCAATTACGTGTACCCCTTGCACAAAGACGTTGACAGATGCAATTTCTTCGTTAAGGGCTTTTTCTAATTCGTATTTCACTTTCTTTTGCGCTTCTTGTACAACTGAAGCGATACGAACGTTATAGCCAATAATCACATATAAATCAATGACTAAACCACCTTCTTCCCGTTTGACAATCACGCCTTTTGAATAATTTTCTTTTTGCAGTAATTCCGCCCAACCATCACGTAATAATTTACGCGAAGCCATGCCGATAATACCATAGGATTCCATAATGACTGATCCGGCCAAAGAGCTAATTGCTTCAGCGGAAATGGAAATATTACCATAATTTGTGTTCTTTTCAACAGACATCTTGTTCACCTCTCGTCCATTCTATCAAAATTTAATATGTCTTTCAAAACTATTTCTTTATATTCAAGGTACCGGATTTGTAGTAACCTGCTTCATAATGACGGTCAAAACTTTTATCCGGTATCTCATAACCATGCTCATTCACCGGAATTTTAATGGCTTGTCCATTATCCGCCTTAGCTTGTTTACCACTACCGGCTTCACTGTAATAATGTTGAATAACTTTATCTCCGCTCGCATTAATTAAAGTTTCACCCTTATCATTCTTCCAATATTGCAAAGAAGGATTCTCCTTCTTCCAAGGACAAAGTGAAGAGTAAGCCGTATTTTCTTTACCAATCGCAAAAATACAGAGAGCTTTATTTTTGGTCTGATGATAAATGGCGTTAAAATCTTTCACCAAAGTGGCACTTGCATAGCCGGTAATCATATAGCCACCATTGCGCATCACAAATTTAATCCCCTCCGGATCATAGGTTAGGCTATATTGATGAATTTCTGAGATACCATCCAATTGATCGTTGCTTAATCCTTTTAAAGAACGAGCTAACAGACCTCTTTGTTCATCCGTTTCAAAGCCGGATAAATAAGGAATCGTTTTTAAAATGGACTGATCTTCTTTCTTTAGTTTTTGACTTTTCCCACTTGCCAATAAAACATAGGTATCTTTCTTTTGCTTGTAATACGCTATCTTTTTCTTTTCTTGAATGATTATGGAAACCGTTTGATTGGCTTGTAAAGAAACCTTGGCTTGTTCAATCCAAGGATTGGATTTCAAGCGATATTCCACAAGAAATGGTAAGTTGCTATAAAAGATATTACCTTGATGTACCCCTGCCTTATTTTGAATTTCTTCACGGCTATAAGCGTAATTTCCTTTCACTTCAACTCCTTGTGTTTTTGAAAAAGGTAGAGCTAAATAAATCAATAAGAGAAATAATACTCCGAATACCATAGCCCATTTCATCAATTTTTTTTGACTACGACGATAATTTAAACGATTATTCGCTCTACGCTTGCTGATTAGAACGCTTTCGACTACGTTTATTTTTTCTTTTCTTGCCAATTGAATATCTCCACTTCCGGAATAAAGTCAATTTGATACGACTTTTTCACCTTTTGTTGTATATCTTGAATTAACGCTAAATAATCATTTGCCTTAGCATGTCCGATATTGATAATAAAGTTAGAATGTTTCTCAGAAACCATGGCATCGCCTACACGCTTGCCTCGATAACCAATGTTATCGATAAGTTGCCAAGAATAATACCCTTCGGGATTTTTAAAAATAGATCCACAACTTGGATATTGTAGTGGTTGAGTGGATAGACGACGCTCTTTGCGTTGACTCATCAAACTGGAAATTTCTTCTACATCTTTCTTTTTAAGAACATAACGAGCAGCTAAGATAATCCAATCCCGATGATCTTTGAAAATAGAATGACGGTAAGATAAATCACATTCTTCTTTTGTTAGCCATCTAAATTCTCCATGCACATAGACAAGTACTTCTTTTAAAACATCGGCCACATTTTCTTTATAGGCTCCCGCATTCATGAATACATTACCCCCAACCGTGCCGGGAATACCACCGGAAAATTCCAAGCCACTTAAACCGGCTTTCATACAAGCATTGCTTAAAGCAATTGTTGAGCAGCCGGCCAAAGCAACCACTTCATTTCCTTCAATGTAATACTCATTAAAATAGCGGTCAAAGCGAATAACAGCCCCCTTAAATTCTTCATCAGAAGCTAATAGATTCGATCCTTTACCAACCATTTTATAAGGTATTTCATATTGTTTAAGGATACGTAAAACACCATCTAAAGCAATTAGGTTATCCGGATAAATCACATATTGAACCGGTCCACCAATATGAAGCGTCGTTAAGTCCGAAAAACATTTTCCCACCTCTACTTTCGCGTATGTTTGTAACCGTTCTTTAATGTCTATCATGTGTAACCTCCTTAATCCAAGCAATGATTTCTTCTGCCGAATCTTTTGTTTGTCCAAGCAATGCCTTATCTTTTAAGTTCTTTAGTAATTGCTTATCTTCCATACATTGATTGATTTGTTTCGCTAATTTCTCAGCAGTTAATTCCGGTTCTCGTAATAAAATAGCGGCCCCTTGATGAACCAAACGCATCGCATTGATTTCTTGATGATTATTTGGCACATAAGGACTTGGTATCAATAGACTTGGAATCGCTAAAGCTTCTAATTCTGAAAGTGTTGTAGCACCCGCTCTTGTAATGGCTAAATCTGATAAAGATAAATAAGTTTTACCATCAAAATAAGGTACAATCTTCACCCTTTCACTACTTAAATGTTTGTATACATAATCATTAGATTGTCCAGTGCTAATTAAAACCTGGTAGCCATCGTGAAAGAAAGAAATCGCTTCATCAATAATTTTTGAAACCGAAGACGAACCCAAACTTCCTAGCATAATGGTCACAAGTGGTAAGCTTTCTTTCAAACCAAAAGCTTCAAAAGCTTTCTTTTTATTCACTTGAAAGTCTTTTAATAGACTAGCTTGAGGATTACCTAATAAACGTGTTTTTTCTTTTGGAAATTGATTTTCTTCAAAGCAAGTCGCAATCATCGTTGCTTTTTTAGCCAGGAACAAATTAGCCTTACCGGGAAAAGAGTTTTGTTCATGAAGAAAAATTGGAATACCTGACTGATGAGCCGCCATTAGAACAGGAACGGAAATGTAGTTCCCAAATCCTAAACAAATATCCGGTTTTTCTTTTTTCAGAATTTTTTTACATTTGGGAATGGATAAAAAGACAGAAGCTAAACCTTTGATTTTATGAACGATATTCCCCGATGTGCTTGAAATATGTAAAGGTATAAAAGGAAAGTTAGCCTCTGGAATCATCTTGGCTTCCAAACGGTCTTTACTTCCCATAAAGACAATCTCTAAATCAGGATTGTTTTCCCTGGCTACTTTCGCTAAAGCTAAAGCAGGATTAATGTGACCGGCGGTTCCACCCGCAACAATCATCCATTTCATAACAATCACCTCAACTATTATTCTACCATAAAAAAATAGACAGCTTCCTGTCTATTTCAAAGATAATGTTTCGTTGATTTTATCCCAAACTTCATCCATACCTTGTTTTTTAAGAGAATCCACTGCTAAGAAAGAGTTGGCGTTTAATTTTAATTCTTTAGCAATCGCAAACTGCTGGTTCTTTAATTGACCATAGGATAGCTTATCTTTCTTTGTACAAACCACTAAGATAGCTAAATGATTAGTTTTTGCATACTCAACCATGGAAATATCTTCTTCGCTTGGCTTCCTTCTTGCATCCAAGACCAAAACCACAGCCTTTAAATTCTCCCGTTTTGCAAAATAAGGCTCCATTAAAATCCCAAATTCAATCAAAGAATGACGACTTCCAACCGCATAGCCATACCCCGGCGCATCTGTAAAAACAAATTGATTGTTGACAACAAAGAAATTCAACAAACGTGTCTTACCGGGTGTTTTCCCTGTGTAAGCTAGCCTATTACGATTCACTAAAGCATTGATTAATGAACTTTTACCGGCATTTGACCTGCCAACAAATACAATTTCTGGTAAATCATGCTCTGGCCATTGATCTTGGTGCGCAGCGCTCGCTAGCCACTTTGCTTCAAAATACTGCATATTACACCAAAGTTTCCTTTAAGACATCATGCACTTGTTTCACCGGAATAAAAGTAATATCTTTCTTCACCAGTTCTGGTACTTCTTCTAAATCACGTAAATTCTTTTCCGGAATTAAAATAGTATGAATACCAACTCGATGAGCCGCTAAAGATTTTTCTCTTAAACCGCCAATCGCTAAAACATTTCCCCGCAAAGTCACTTCCCCGGTCATCGCAATATCTTTGCGCACTGGTCGATTTGTAATGGCAGATACTAAGGCGGTTGTTAAAGTTATCCCGGCACTTGGTCCATCTTTTGGAACAGCTCCTTCTGGTACATGAATATGAATATCGTGTTGTTCAAAAAACTTTGGATCGATCTTAAATTCATCTGCATGAGCTTTCACATAGTCTAAAGCGATATGGGCGGACTCTTTCATAACATCACCTAATTGCCCAGTAATGATTAAACCACCTTTACCCGCAAAAAAGTTAACTTCAATTTGTAAAACATCGCCACCAAATTGAGTATAAGCCAGACCGGTTACCACACCAACTTCATTTTTCTTTTCTTTAGAACCATAATCAAAGATTGGTTTACCAAGCCATATTTCAATTTTAGATTTCGTCATGGTTAAAGATTTCTTATTTTCATTTAAAATTTCCAAGACTGTTTTGCGACAAAGGCTACCTATCAAACGCTCTAATTGACGAACACCGGCTTCACGTGTGTAATGACGAATGAGATATAAGATTTCTTTATCTTTGAGCTTAAATTGCGATGGTTTTAAACCATTCGTTTTAACCTGTAAAGGAATTAAATGTTGACGAGCAATCTCCACCTTATCCACCTCGGTATACGATGGCAATTCAATGATTTCCAAACGATCTCTTAAAGGAGCCGGAATGTTTTCCAAATAATTAGCGGTCGCAATGAACATAACTTTGGATAAATCATAAGCTTCTTCCAGATAATGATCAGAGAATTGAGCATTTTGTTCAGGATCTAAGACTTCCAGTAAAGCATCACTTGGATCACCTTTGTAATCAGCGCCTAGCTTATCAATTTCATCAATTAGGAAAAGTGGATTGATGAATTCCGCTTTACGCATACCTTGAATAATACGACCTGGCATGGCACCTAAATAAGTACGACGATGACCGCGAATTTCCGCTTCATCTTTCACCCCACCCACCGACATTTTAACAAACTTGCGATGCATGGCGTCCGCAATACTTTTGGCTAAAGAGGTCTTACCAACTCCCGGTGGTCCAACCAAACAAAGAATTGGTGCTTTCAAAGAGTTCGTCATCTTCTTGACAGCTAAATATTCCATCACTCGATCTTTAACTTTTCCCAGACCATAATGACGGGCATCCAAGGAAGCACGAACTTCTTTCAAATCTTCTAAATCCTCTGTTTCTTGCCACCAAGGTACATTCAAAAGCCATTCAATGTAGTTTCGCGATACAGAAGTTTCCCCACTCCCCGCCGGCATCATTTCATAACGTCGCAATTCTTCCAAGGCTTTCTTCTTAATTGAAGAGGGATATGGTCTTGAATTAATCATTTCTCTAAAGTTATCCGAATCATCTTCCGAACTGGGAACATCGCCCAATTCCTCACGAATGGCTTTAAGTTTTTCTCGTAAATAAAATTCACGTTGATTGTCATCAATGCGATCTTTCACCTTCTCATTAACAAATTGTTCGACTTCACCATATTTTAAAGCCTTATTTACTTCTTCTAATAAATAGTATAGACGATCGTTAATATGACCTAATTCCAATAAATATTGACGAGATTCTGGTTTAAACAAAAAGAATTGTCCACATAAATCCGTAAATTCATCTGCCGCAATGCCGGTGTTGACTTGTTCAATCGCAGATACAGGAAATAAATCACTCAATTGTGGTAATTGACCGATTGTATCCATAAGTTTATGGACAAGAACTTCTTCTTCATCATCACTACTCGCAGCGAGAGGTTGAATTTCAATGGCTGCCATTTGGTAACCATCCATCATCTTTACCTCTGTTAAGCCGGCTCGATCCAGACCTTGGAAAGTCACTCTTAAAAAGCCCTCTTTTTGACGAACAGATGTCACTTTAGCTAAAGTTCCCATTGTATAAACATCTTCTTGGCTTGGTTCATCAATCATAATGTCTTTTTGACACACCAAAAAGATTAATCCTTCAAATTTCTCATTAGCTATTTCAACGGATTTTATGGATAAGGCACGACCTACTTCAATATCCACTTTATTGTGGGGAAATAAGACAATACCACGAGTAAAAACCGCTGGAACATGAATCAAAGATTTTTTCATAAAACCTCCTTCTTCTTAGAAAAATAAGGCGCTTAGTTGCACCTTATTCCTTCTCTACGCTCTTCTTTGTGCTTTTTACTTTTGAACTTGCTTTTTTAGTTTTAGGAGCAACTTTCTTAGCATTTTCTTTCACAAAATCATACGCTTTCTTATTCACAACATCACGACTCAACATTTCCTTTGAAATCATAGCTTTAACTTGGTCAACTTCCATGTTGTATTGACTAGCGATGCTTGCATATTCTTTTTCAATTTCTTCATCACTTGGAGTCAAGTTTTCCGCTTTAGCGACGGCTTCTAAAGCCAAACGTAAAGTAACCGTCTTTGTTGCATTTGCACGATAACCTTCTTTTAATGACTCTGATGTTTGACCCATCATTTGTAAATAAGAAGTCAAAGACATACCATATTGTTGAATTTGTTGAGTAAGCTGGTTTACTTGATTCTGAACCTCATCATCCACCATGATATCCGGTAGTTCAACTTCTGTATTTGAAATTAAAGCGTCCATCAAAGCCGTTTCAGCCTTTTCATCTGCCGCACTCTTCTTTGAGCTTGTTAGACGATCTTCAATCATTTTATGCAATTGTTCAACATTTTCAACTCCGGGGGCGTTGATATCTTGTGCAAAATCATCATTTACTTCGGGTAGCTTCTTGACTTTCACTTCATTAACTTTTACTTTGAAGACAACTGGAGCACCGGCTAAATCCGCTACATGATAATCTTCAGGGAAGCTTAGTTCAACATCCTTTTCTTCACCGGCTTTCATGCCAATCAATTGATCTTCAAAGCCGGGAATGAAAGAACCTGAACCTAAAACCAAATCATAGCTATCAGCCTTACCACCTTCAAAAGCAAGCCCATCCTTGAATCCTTCATAATCAATGTTTACAGTATTACCTTTCGTGGCCTTACCTTTTTTAATCTCCAGTTCAGCGTATTGTTCACGCATACGATCTAATTCAGCTTTGATTTCCTTTTCCGAAACGCTAACTTCCTCTAATGGATAATCTAAGCCTTTGTAAGACTTAACTTTTGCTTCCGGTTGAACAGCGAATGTATAAACCACTTCAGCCTTTTCACTATCCATTGACTTGATATCCAATTGTGGTTGACTAATTGGTGTTAATTTTGTTTCTTCCAAAGCTTTTTTTAACCATTCATTCGCATTGGATTGAACGGCTTCTAAATAGCGTTCATTTTCAGAAATTTTCTTTTCCAACATGACCTTAGGCGCTTGTCCTTTACGGAAGCCGGGTAAGGTAATATTGCTGACTAATTTGTTGAAAGCTTTCTTAATAGCTTTCTGCCAAACTTCTCCTTCAACCACAACACTTAAATCCCCTGTGGATTTTTCTTTTAATATCCAGTTTGTCATAATTTCTCCTTATTTCATTTTCGCTAGTCCAGTATAACAAATTTTTAAGCACTTGAGTAGATTTAGCACTCTTTTATGAAATCTGCTAATAGATTATTAAAAAGTGCAGTATCTGTCAAGACATGAGCCTATTTTTTTCTTCCAAAATGAGAACTTCTTGATAAAGCTTTCCATCATCCATGTAAGAGGAAATTGTTTCTAAAGTATTTAGGGCTAAAATCTTTCCTTCTTCTTGGTTATAATGCAATGGTAAAAACACGTAACAATCGTGAATTAATTGATGCATACATAGCTCTAAGAAATCAGGATGATTATTTTCTAGCCATATTTTTAGATATTTTCTTGCTTCCAGAAAACCCGCACTCAAAGAAACGGGAATGATTTCTTCTGGCCAAAATACATATTCAACTCCTTCTTTAACATAATGAAATTCTTCTCGAATACCTTGCTTGGCTAATCCTTCGATTAATAATGAAGCCGCTTCTACATTGGGACTATTTTTTAAAAAGCTTTTTAATTCCGGTATTAAATCACGTAGATTACGACTTAATAATTGATTGACTGCTTGCATCTGAAAATCAGCCTTCCCTTTTAACATAGTTAATAAGCGCTCTAAACTTATTTCAATATCTTCTTGATGAAGATGGGATTTTACCTCTTTTTCTAAGACTACTAATTTTTTTTCGACATCCATTGGAATATAAGGCATATTCAATTCTTTTCTGATTAAGAATTGGGCTTCTTCGTATTCCTGTTTATGAATTGCCTCTTGGATTTGTTCTAAAACTTCATCGTAATAGTTCATTTTTCCTCCAAAAAAGAAACCGTCGATTAACATATCGGCGGTTAAGTACGTCCTCGAAGAGATTCGAACTCTTGACCACACGCTTAGAAGGCGTGAGCTCTATCCAGCTGAGCTACGAGGACAGCATAGTAATTATACTAAAGGATAAAACTCTTTTCAATAACTATTTTTATAAAAGTAGGATTGTGAGAATGTCAAGATTTAATGCGAAAAAATTTTTATAAAATTGGTTAGTCGATTTTTCAACTAACTTTTTTCATAAATAACTGATTTTAACGCTATTTTAAAACGCTTATCCTACTTTTAAACACAC